>JBAIYK010000129.1:0-27430 GCA_037915935.1 Solirubrobacterales bacterium
AGGTCGGCACCCGGATACATCCGGGCCGCAACGTCGGGATGGGACGCGACTACACGCTTTACGCCAAGGTCGACGGCGTGGTGAAGTATGAGCCGTTCCGCGGCGACAAGCGCCGCGTCAGGATCGAGGCCGCACCCGAGGCGAAACAGCCCGAAGCTGGCGTGTAGCGCCGTAATCTGTCAAAGAATCCGCGGTTGGACCGCGGATCGAACCAAGCCCCGCGGAATCCGCGGGGCTTTTTCATTTCACGTTCCTTCACTCTTGACCGCTTCGCGCGGGAGGTACCGACGATGAAATTGGGACTCAACTCCGGTTATTCGGGACAGCAGATGGGCGTCAACATGGAGCTTATCCTCGAGGCTGAGCGCGCCGGCTTCGACTCGGTGTGGACCGCCGAAGCGTACGGCTCCGACGCGATCGTGCCGCTGGCGTGGATCGGCGCGCTGACCAAAAAAATCAAGCTCGGCACCGCGATCATGCAGATGCCGGCGCGCACCCCGGCGATGACCGCCATGACCGCGATGACGCTCGACGCCATGTCGGGCGGCCGCTTCATCCTCGGGCTCGGCCCGTCGGGGCCGCAGGTCGTCGAGGGCTGGCACGGCGTCGCGTACGGGAAGCCGCTCGCGCGCACGCGCGAGTACGTCGCGATCGTGCGCCGGATCTGGGCGCGCGCGGAGCCGCTCACGTACGAGGGCGAGCACTACCGGATCCCGTACCGCGGGCCGGACGCGAGCGGGCTCGGCAAGCCGCTGCGGAGCATCGTCCACGGCCGGCAGATCCCGATCTACCTCGCCGCGATCGGCCCGAAGAACACCGCCCTCGCCGGCGAGATCGCGGACGGCTGGATCCCGACGCTCTTCTCCCCTGAGCACGTCTCGCAGCTGCGCCCGCTGCTGCAGGAGGGCGCTGAGCGGAGCGGCCGCTCGCTCGATCGCTTCGACATCGCGCCGACCGTCAACGTGTTCATCACCGACGACCTAAAGGCCGCCCGCGACGCGATGCGCCCGTTCATCGCGCTCTACGTCGGCGGGATGGGCTCGAGGCAGCAGAACTTCTACAACAACCTCGTAAAGCGCTACGGCTTCGAGCGCGAGGCGGAGACGATCCAGGACCTCTACCTGCAAGGCAAGCGCGAGCAGGCGATGGCGGCGATCCCTGACGACCTCATCGACCTCGTCTCGCTCTGCGGCCCGCAGGACCACGTGCGCGAGCGGATCGCCGTCTACAGGGACGCGGGCGTCGGCACGCTCGGAGTCACGCCGCTCGCCTTCACGAAGGAGGACCGCCTGCAGCAGCTGCGCCTCGTCGCGGAGCTCGCCGCCTGACCGTGCGCCGCCCGCGGCCCGATCGGTCCAAGCCCGCCGCGCAACCGCGCCGCGCGCGCTTCCTCGAGCGCCGATGACGCCGAAGCGGATCCTGCTCGGGGCCTTCGGGGACCCTGGGCACGCCTTCCCGATGATCGCGCTCGGGATCGCGCTGGGCAGGCGGGGCCATCAGGTCACGCTGCAGACCTGGGAGAAGTGGCGCTCCCATGTGGAGGCCGAGGGTCTCCAGTTCGCGCCCGCGCCCGAGTACCACGTCTTCCCCACCGGCCCTCAGCCGCTCGACTTCTATCAGGCCGTCGTCCACGCAACGAGAGACACGCTGCCGCTGCTCGCCTCGCTTCGCCCTCACGCCGTCGTCTCCGACATCCTCACGCTCGCCCCGGCGCTCGCCGCCGAGCTGCACCAAGTGCCCGTCGCGACGCTCGTCCCCCACGTCTTCCCGGAGGGGGATCAGGGCCTGCCGATCTACTCGATCGGCGCGCGCCTGCCGAGGACGGCGGCGGGCCGCGCCTTCTGGCAATGGGCGCAGTGGCCGGTGCGCAAAGGGCTGCAGAACGGCAGGGCGGCGCTCAACGAGACCCGCGCCCAGCTCGGGCTGCCGCCGCTGCTCCACTTCCACGGCGGCACGAGCAGGACGCTCGCGATCGCAGGCAGCTTCCCGCAGCTCGAGTACCCGCGCCGCTGGCCGCCCCACGTCCACGTCGTCGGCCCGCTCATGTGGGAGCCGCCCGGCGAGCGCGTCACCCCCCCGCCGCCACGGCGCGGGACCGGCGCCGACGACCCGGTCGTGCTGATCGCCCCCTCGACATCCCAGGACCCGGAGCACAGGCTGCTGATCGCGGCGCTGCGCGGCCTCGCGGGCGCGAACGTCAGGGTGATCGCGACCTGGAACAGGCGCCTGCCGCCGAGGCCGCTGCCGGTCCCGAAGAACGTCAAGCTCGTCGAGTGGGTGTCCTACTCGAAGACGATGCCCGACTGCGATCTCGTCGTCTGCCACGCCGGCCACGGCACGATCGTCAGGGCGCTCGCGAGCGGCTGCCCAGTCGTCGCCTGCCCCGTCGCCGGCGACATGAACGAGAACGCCGCCAGGGTCGCCTGGGCAGGCGTCGGAACGCGCCTGCCGCACCGCTTCATCGCGCCGCGCCCCCTGCGCCTCGCGGTCGAGCGCGCGCTGCAAGACGCCCCGATGCGGGCGAGAGTGCAGCAGCTCGCCGGCTGGGCCGCCGCGCACGATCCGGCCGAAACCGCGGCCCAGCTCGTCGAGCAGCTAGCGGCCCGTTCCGAGAGCCCGATCATCGCAGCGAGCGTCTAAGCCTCGCGCTGCGATGCCGCGATTCGCTCGCGGTCGCCCGTGCACTGAGCGCCGAAACAACGCCATCAGGACGCTTCGGAGGCGTGAATCGCACAGTCGCACAACGCTGCGCCAGGACTGCGACCTGGCGGGCTGAAGCAATGCTGCACAGCAGTTTAACTGCAACGTTTCTTTGCCAAGGGCAATTCTGCGTTGCTACGACGCCGCCAACGCCAGCGCGAGCGGCGTCGTATGCAGCACTGCTGCTAGGGATTCGATACCCGCGGCTTCCTGGAGTCCAACAGTGGACTCCCAGGAGTCTCGAAGATGACGCTTCGTGCCTTGACGCGTCGGCTGCGCTTTGCTACACCGTGTAGCGTTGCCTTTTTGGGGAGTGGTCTTGGGATGAGTCCACGGTCACTCCACGGCAAATCCCAAGGGCGTTGCTGACGTTTCTCAGGTGGTGCCTCAGGGCTCAAGTAAGCAATAGGAGCGTAGCAGCTCTGCACGCGAACGTCTGCAAGCCGAGAACGATGCGCCAGTCACGACGTGACACGCAATCCGGCAACGGCGTTGCGCGGCGTTGAGCACGGGCGTGCCGTTGCGAGCCGACGCCAGAAGGCTTGCGCTCGGGAGCGGGTATTGCTGCAGCTTCGTGACGCAAGGAGAACATCAATCATGAGGATCAAACCCAAGTTCGCAGGGCTGTTCTGGCTCACGGCTGTGGTGGCTCTGCTGGCTATCGCTGTCGGGACTTCGACCGCTGACGCGAGTGAATTCAAAGCCCCTGGGGGGTTCCCTGTGACACTTTTAGGCGAAGGCGTAGGCTTATCCACGTTCTTATCGGAAGGCTTAAACTCGGTCACCTGCCACAACAGCCACAGCAAAGGCTCTGTTACAAGCTCTACCGACATCAAAGCGACCATCACGTATTTAACCGGCTGTGAACTCGTCGTCGAAAAATCGTCGATAGGCAAATTCAAAGAAGCGTGCCCGACCATAACGACCAAAGAACTCTTAATCGTTCCCCTCTCCAAACTCAATGAGGGTATTAAAACGGGGCTGTTAGTCTTACCCGCTACAGGGACGGAACTTGCTGCATTCACCTGCACGGGTTCAAACAAAGCCGAAGTCAAGGTCAAGGGGTCAGTAATCTGTGAACCGACGCCCATCGACACCAAGATCACAAAGGGTAAGAACATCTGCAAAGCAGCCACGCCACACGGCACACAGGAATTCACATTAGGTACAAATCCTTCAGGAACGATAGTCAAAGCCGGACTGACGACAGAAACGACGATTGTGGGGTTCAAAACTACCGAAAAAGATTCTCAAGAAACGACTGAAAATGTAACATACGCCAAAGAAGTCGAACAGACCGGAGAATTGGAACCACTACCAAACGAAACAACGATAGAAGGCTTCGGGAAAACGATAGTAGGCTCCGAAGAATTACCTGTCATAAACTGGGGGGTTGGAGCCCCGATGACCACCAAAGGGTGCAAAGGTGGGAAAGTGGTCGTCATCGTCGAAGCTGAAAATAGCGAAACCCACAAAATAGAAAGTCGCGAATCAACGCTCGCCGAAAGCCCGGCGGGGTCAGGGAAATTCGCCGGGGACACCCCCATCATGAAGCCGCTCCACGGCAAAGCCAAAATGAAAATTACGGTGAGCGGCTGCGAACACGTAGGCGAAGACATCGTGGTAATTATCATCATCTACATCGACCCGAGCGGCACGGTGGTCGACGGAAATCACGAAGACGCGCCCGTGTGGGAAGCCACGGTCACGCTGCTGTCCTCTCCGACCGAAACGGGCACATATACGGCAGTCGAAAACGACTCGGAAGTGATGTCCGAAGCGAACCGCTTGAACCCGGACTTATCCCGAGAAAACGGAGGCTTCGGATGGGACACGATCGAAGGGTGGTATAAGATAGAAGCTACCAGGACCGGGTGCGGAACGGCGTCAACGGCAGCATTCCATGTCCCACCGCCACAAGAAAAACTATTAATCACGCTCCACTGTGAAGGAGAACAGTGGAAGCTGGGCGGAGAAGCAGGGGGAAAACCACAGCTCGCCGTCACGGCGCCCGCGACAAAATGCACAGGAAACGTGCGGGTCGAAAATGTCAGCTTCGGGACTGCTCTCGTCACGGTTCTCAAAGAGACAGGCATTGAATGCGTGATCAAGAAAAAGGGATGCGAAGCGAAGAGACTCAACAAATGGGAAAAGTGCGAAACTGAACTCGAAAGACCCGGCACAAAACCCGAATACGAACTAGAAGTCGAATGGAAAGGGGAAAAATTCACTAGAAAGTTCCCTGTGTAATGCGCATCCGGCGTCTGCCGCTCGCACCATAGCCGCTGACTCCTAGTCTCCGGCTTCTCAGGGTGAGTTTGGTGGAAGCTTGGAACGTCCGCCTGGGCGGGGAGGATTGCGGCTGTCGAGGGTCTGCAATCCACCCGCTCAGGAGTATCACCTCGAAGGCGATCGTGGAGGGCTCCTGGTCGAGATCGCCGCCGAGGCGATCTCCGACCACGGCGTGACCTGCAACATCCGCGAGGACGTGCTTCTGCCCTACATCGAACGTTTCTTTCCGGAGCGCCTGTTCGGCCCGATGCGGCTCGATCGGCTCCGTGAGCAGTCGGGGCGTCAAGGCGAGGCCAGCCGCGCCGAGGCGCAGCGGACAGTCGCGCGGCTCCGGGCACAGATCGCTGAGGCCGACCGCGCAATCGCCCCCCAGGTGCGGGCTCTGGAGGCAGGAATCGAGCCTGATTTGGTCCGAGCCCGGATCGAGGGACTGAAGGCCGAGAAGGCGGCGGCGCACGCTGCCCTGCCAAAGCTCGGCCTCGCGCCCGACCGCCAGGAGGACCCGACAGCGATCCTGGACGATCTCCCCGATCTAACCGAGCGGCTACGAGACGCCGACGAGGCGACCAAGCGCGCCCTGTTCGACGCCTTCGACCTGCGCGTCGTCTACGACAAGGCAAGCGACCGGCTCTCGATCAGCGCCACGCTGACCGAGGCCGTAGCCGCCATGCTCCGCACCGGCCTAGAGCCGTTGTGCGAGCGTTCACTCCGGGGGTGGGACTCGAACCCACAACCTCTCGGTTAACAGCCGAGCGCATCTGCCAAGTTGAGCTACCCCGGACTGCGCTACCCCGGATTGTTGCCGGAGCGCATCCGCATTTTACGACACCTCTACGATACCCGCCTCCACCTCCGCGTGGCAGTTGCTGCACAGCAGCACGCACTTCTTCGCCTCCGCTCGGGCCTTCTCGAGCGAGCGGGCAACACCACGATGGCTCATGGAGAAGCGCTTCTCCGACGGTACGAGATGATGGAACTCCAACGCCGCGATGCAGCGGTCGTAGCTGCAGATCTGGCATGCCCCGCCAGCCTCTTCGACGAGAATCTGCTTGACCTTGCGGCGTCTGGCCGCAACCGCCTCGGCACGACACTTTAGGCACCGGTAGCCCCCGGATGGGCGAAGCCTGAACTTCGTGCGCCCGTGGCGAGCGCACTCGAACGTCATCTCCAGACGCCCGTCCGCTGACTCGCGCCTGCGTTCTGCCCATGACGTCGATAGTCCGTACTCGCGCAGCCAATGTCTGACCGTCGCCTGGCTGCGATCCAGCGTCTCGGCGATCCGCCGTGTCGAGAGCCCCGCCTCCACGAGCGGCTCCAACTCCTCCCGCATCAGCGCCCCCTTTGCCGCGTGCTTCTCCTTCCGCGACGCCTGCAGGCCATGCTTCTGCGCCCAATAGGCAACCGTCGATTCGTGCAGGCCATGCCGACGGCCGATCTCGGCAAGCGAGGCACCCTCGTCCAGCAGTCGCCGCAGCGGTTCGCGATCCATGCAGACAATTGTCGCATGTGGTGCGGACGTTTTGGTCTGATCGGCTGGCGCGAGATCGCCGGCCGAATCGGCTCGAAGCGCATTCGGCGCCTCACCCCTGCGCACCGTTCGCCCCTATGCGCCGGCGCTTACTCTCGCGCCGCCGTCCGCCTCCTTGGCGCGCGCCTGCACCTCGCTCTCGCGCCCCTACACCCCGCTCTGCTGCAGCGCCCGCTCCTGGGCGGCGTCGAGCTCGCGCTTAACGGCAAGCCTTCGCCTCGCGAGCTCGCTCACCTCGCCCTCCGCCTCAGCCCTCGCCGCCTGGATGCGGCGGTCGAGCGAGGCGAGCTGCAGCTGCAGCGCGGAGACCTCGAGCATCGCCTCGCTGACCGGCGCCCTGCCCGCCTCGACGACGAGCTCGGCGAGCAGGCGCTTCAGCTCGGGATCGGACTCGCTCACGCCGGCGAGCGGGTCCTCGATATCGCCCGATCGCAGGTGCTCGGCCGCCTGTCTCAGCACGCCATCCACGAAGTGCTCGGATGGCCGCACCTGCGAGAGCGCTCTCGCGCCGGCCTGCGGCGAGGCGATGCAGAGCGAGAGGAACGCGCGCTCCGCCTGGGCGCTGCGCGCGTTCATTGACTGCACCGGCGCATTGCCTGCGCCACCTGCGCGCGTCTCTCCTCCCCTCGCGCCGGCCGCACCTCCGCCGTCCACTCGGCCGCCCCCTGCCCAAGCGTCCGCTCGGCGAGCATCCGCCTGACGTCCCCTTGCCGAAGATTCTCCTGCACCATCACCCTCGCCGCGCGACGGCGCCGCGCTCAGCAGCCCCTCGAGCAGGCTCTCCGGCAGCGCGAGGCGCCCTGCGACCGTCCGTGCGAGGTCGAGCCGTACCGCGCTCGGGGGGATCGTTGCGAAGATCGGGCGCAGCTGCTCGACGATCCTGTCGCGCCCCTCAGGGCTCTGATCGTCGCCGGCGTCGAGCGCCCGCATCACCCTGAAGCGCACGAACGGCACCGCGGACTGCACCGCCTCCCGCATCGCCTCTGGGCCCTCGCGCTGGATCAGCTCCGCGGGGTCGAGGCCGCCGGGCAGCTGCACGACGCGCAGCTCGAGCTTGCGCGAAGCCGCGAGCTTTGCGGCCTTCAGCATCGCCTCCTGGCCCGCGGTGTCCGCGTCGAGCGCGAGCAGCACGACGGAGGCCATCCGGGAGAGCTCTGCGACCTGGTGCTCGGTGAGCGCGGTGCCCATCAGGCCGACCGTCGCGACCATGCCCGCCTGATGCAGCGCGATCACGTCGGTGTAGCCCTCGCAGAGGACGACGCTGCCGGACTTCGCGGCGGCGGCGCGCGCGAGGTGGGCGCCGTAGAGGTGCATGCCCTTGTGGTAGATCTCGTTGTCGGAGGTGTTGAGGTACTTCGGCCCCCTGCTGCCCGCCTCGTCGGCTTCGCCGAGCGCCCTCGCGCCGAAGCCGAGCACCTTGCCGCGGATGTCGCAGAGCGGGAACATGATCCGGCGCCTGAAGCGGTCGTATGGCTTGCCGGTCTCGCGCGAGCGCTGCGCCAGCCCGCAGTCGAGCAGCTCCTTCTCGCCGAACCCGCCGCGCCTCGACGCGATCAGCACCTTGTCCCAGGCGCTCGGCGCATACCCGACGCCGAAGTCCCTCAGCGCCTGCTCGGAGAGGCCCCTGCCGAGCAGGTACTCGCGCGCCCTGCCCGCCTCGCTCGACTGCCACAGCACCCGCTCGTAGTAGGCGGCGGTCCTCGACAGCAGCGACAGCAGCCGCTCGCGCCGCCTGCGCCGCTCTTCCTCGCGCGGGTCCTCCTGCTCGCGCACCAGCTCGACGCCCGCGCGTTCGGCGAGCAGCTCGAGCGCGCCCTTGAAGTCGAGCCCCTCCGTCTCCTGCACGAAGGTGAAGAGGTCGCCGGAGGCCTGGCAGCCGAAGCAGTAGTAGACCTTCTGGACGGGGTCGATGCCGAAGGAGGGCGTGCGCTCGTCGTGGAAGGGGCAGAGGCCCTCGTAGCGGTTTACGCCCGCCCTTCGCAGCTCCGTGCGAGCCGAGACGAGCTCGACGAAGTCGACCGCGTCGCGCACGCGATCCCTGCTCTCCGCGGTGTAGAGCGCCATCGCGCCAACGCTAGTGCATCGGACGTCCGCCACCCGCGCCGCTCAGCGCGCGAACGCCCTCGGCACCTTCAGGCTCGTGTAGGCCGTAATGCAGTAGCGGTCGGTCATCCCCGCGACGTAGTCGGCGACGCGCTGGGCGAGCGAGGTCCCCGCCGGCGCCTCCGGCATCTCCTCGGGATGTGTCACGTAGTGCGCGAAGAGCGCCTCGATCACCGCGGTGATCCGCTCCCGCTCCGCCCGCACCCTCGGTCCGAGGTAGACGCGCTCGAACATGAACTCCCGGAGCGCCGCCATCGCCTGGCCCGCCTCGTCGCCCTGCACGATGTCGCCGGCGAGCTCTGAGCTCTCGACCATGTCGTGCACGAGCGCGTCGATGCGCTGCGAGCCGGTGCTCCCGAGCGTCGCGATCGGCTGCGATGGCAGGTCCGACTCGACGAGCAGGCCGGCGCGCAGGGCGTCGTCGATGTCGTGGTTGATGTAGGCGACCCTGTCGATCACCCGCACGATCCTGCCCTCGAGCGTCTGCGGCCGCGGCGCGCCGCCGGAGTGGCCCGCGATCCCGTCGCGCACCTGCTGCGTCAGGTTGAGCCCCTCGCCGTCGCGCTCGAGCGAGTCGACGATCCGCAGCGAGTGCTGATAGTGGCGAAAGCCGCTGCCGAAGCGCTCCTGCAGGCAGGCGTTCAGCGCCTCCTCGCCGATGTGCCCGAACGGCGTGTGCCCGAGGTCGTGCCCGAGCCCGATCGCCTCCGTCAGGTCCTCGTTGAGGCGCAGCGCTCTCGCGACAGTGCGCGAGATGCTCGTCACCTCGAGCGTGTGCGTCAGCCTCGTCCTGTAGTGGTCGCCCTCCGGCGCGACGAACACCTGCGTCTTGTGCGTGAGCCGGCGGAATGCCTTGCAATGCACGATCCGGTCGCGATCGCGCTGGAAGGGCGTGCGCAGGCCGCAGTCCTGCTCGGGGCGCTCCCGCAGCGCGGGGTAGGAGCGCGCCGCGAGCGGCGAGAGCTGCTCGCGCTCGTAGGCTTCGCGCTCGGCGGCGAAACGGGCCGCGACCTGGTCCGGGCTGCTCGCAAGGCTCATCGTTCGATTGTCGCAGCGCGCGCGGGCGTTTCAGCCAACAGGAGCCAAGCGCAGGTGCGCATGATGCTCGAGCATCTGCGAGATCGCCCGCTCGACCTGGCCGAGCGCCGGCTCCGGCGCGTCGGGGGCCTCCGCGAGCGGCCTGCCGAGAGCGGCGGTCATGAACTGATGCGCCTGCTCGCCGATCGCGAACGAGCCCGCCTCGCAGGCGCCGCAGACGACGCCGCCCGCCGCGCCTGAGAACCCCGTCAGGTGCTCGGCCTCCCCGCAGCTCGCGCACGCCCCGAGCTGAGGGGCGAGCCCCGCCGCGTGCAGCAGCTTCATCCGGAACGCGAGCGACCCCGCGCGGCGAGCGGCGCTTCGCGCCTCGTCCAGCAGCTGCAGCTCGCGGCAGAGCAGGTTGAAGACGTTCGGATGCGGCTCCGCGGTCTCGAAGATCCGCGACACCGCGTCGCAGGCACGCGCGGCTGCGTGCAGGCAGCGCGCGTCGCCGCGCAGGCGCGGATGCGCGGAGATCGTTTGGGCGCCGGTGACGGTGAGCAGCTCGCCGCGGCCTTCGTGCAGCTCGAGGCTGACACGGAAGTACGGCTCGAGCCGGCCGCCGAAGCGGCTCTTCGTGCGGCGCACGCCCTTCGCGATCGCGCCGAGCCGGCCGCGATGCGGCGTGTAGACGTGCAGGATCCTGTCCGCCTCCCCGTAGCGGATCGAGCGCAGCACGACCGCCTCGGTCTTTACCGGCCCTGGCATCGAGCCGAGTCTAGGCGCGCGGGCGGCGCTCAACGGCGGGCGTCCCGCGCTCAACTGGCGCGCGAGCGGCGCACCCACCCCTCGCTATACTTTATGAAGCAATGGCGAGGCAGATCACCGTCTACACCACGACTCCCTGCTCCTACTGCGGGCGCCTGAAGCGGCTGCTCGACTCGCGCGGACTCGAATACGAGGAGATCGACCTCGCGAGAGACCCCGCCGGCCGCCTGCGGCTCGTCGAGCTGACCGGCATGATGACCTTCCCGCAGGTGCTGATCGACGGCAAGCTCGTCGGCGGCTTCATCGAGACGCAGGCGGCCGCCGAGGACGGCCGCCTCGAGGAGCTGCTCGCGGCCTGAGCGCGGCGCCGCGAGGCGGCCGCTGGCAGCGCTCGCAGACGTAGGTCCCGCGCCCGGCGACGGACAGCTTCACGATCTCGGTCCCGCAGCGCGGACAGGGCTCGCCTGAGCGGCGGTGGACGAGGAAGCGGTCCTGGAAGCTGCCGCTCACGCCGTCGACGTGCCTGAAGTCGTCGATCGTCGCGCCCTTCGCGTCGATCCCCTCGCTCAGCGCCTCGATCACGCCCTCGCGCAGGCGCGCGCACTGCGCCTTCGTCAGGCTGCTCGCCGTGCGCGCAGGATGGATCTCCGCGCGGAACAGGGCCTCGTCGGCGTAGATGTTGCCGACGCCGGCGATCCGGCGCTGGTCCAGCAGCAGCGCCTTGATCGGCGCCCGCCGCCCACGGGTCTCCCGCCAGAGGTGCTCTGCCGTGAACCGCTCGTCGAAGGGCTCGAGCCCGAGGCGCGCCGCGAAGAACGCCGACAGCGCCTCCTCCCCGAAGACCAGCTGGGCGGTGCCGAACCGGCGCTGGTCGACGATCGTGACGAGCGTCTTCGCGGCATGCGCGCCAGCGCGATCGCGTGCGCCTGCCGCACGACGGGCGCGACCATCGCCTGCCCCTGCCGCGTCGCCTGCCCCTTCCGCGCGCCGCCCGCCGCGCAGCTCGATCACCACGCGCGCGTGCGGCGGCTCGACGTCCGGCGCGAGCAGGATCGCGCCGCTCATCCGCAGGTGCTGCACGAGGAACAGATCGCCCTCCAGCTCCCACACGAGGTACTTGCCGCGGCGGCTGAGCCGCTCGACGCATCGGTCCTTCAGCGCGTCGGCGAGCTCGTGCGGGCGCAGCGGCGCGCTCCAGCGCGGATCGCGGATCTCCGCCTTCGCTATCCGCGCGCCCTCCACAGCCGGCGCGAGCTGGCGACGGATCGTCTCGACCTCCGGCAGCTCAGGCATCGACGCACAGTCCGACGAACGGCTCCCCTGGCAGCTTAGGCGCCCTTTGCCCCGTCAGCCAGAGCAGCACGCTCGCGCCGACGTCCGCGAGCGGGCCGTCGTGGCGAACGCCGCGCCTCGCGCCGCCTCCGAGCATCGCCCCGCTCGCCGCGAGCAGCGGCGCGTGCTCGCGCGTGTGATCGCCGCTCGGGTGCGCAAGGTCGACGCCGTGATCGGCGGTGAGCACGATCAGGTCGTCCTCGCTCAGCTTCGGCAGCCAGCTCGCGAGCCGCGCGTCGATCTCACTCAGCGCCATGTGGAAGCCCTCGAAGTCCTTGCGGTGGCCGTAGGTCTGGTCCGTCTCGATCAGGTTTACGAAGATCATGCCCTCCTCGAGGCGCTCGAGCAGCTGCGTCGCGGAGCGCAGCGCCTCCGCGTTGCTCGCGCCGGGATGGGACTCGCTCACCCCGACGCCGGCGAAGAGGTCGAAGACCTTGCCGACGCCGTGCACCTCGATCCCGCGCTCGTCGAGCTCCTGCAGATACGTGCGCCCTGGCGGCGGCAGCGTGAAGTCGCGGCGGCCGCCCGTGCGCTCGAACGCGCCCTCGGGGCCCCTGAACGGCCGCGCGATCACCCGCCCGACCGCGTGCTCGCCGGCGAGCGCAGCCCGCGCCGCTTCGCAGGCGGCGTAGAGCTCCTGCTCGGAGACGCGCTCGACGTGCGCGGCGAGCTGGACGACCGAGTCGGTCGAGGTGTAGAGGATCAGCTTGCCGCTGTTCAGGTGCTCCGCGCCGAACTGCTCGATCGCGGCGATCCCGTTCCGGGGCAGGTTGCAGATCGCCGGCCTGCCGATCGCCTCCGTCAGGCGCCTCAGCAGCGCCTGCGGCAGCCCGTCGGGAAAGCTCGGCGGCGGCCGCTGCAGCACCGCTCCCATCAGCTCCCAGTGCCCGCTCGTCGAGTCCTTGCTCGCGCCGAGCGGATGCAGGCGACCGTGGATCACGGGATTCGCGCTCGGCGGCACGCCGGCGAGCGGCAGGATGCAGCCGAGGCCGAGCGCCTGCATGCTCGGCAGCCGCAGGCCGCCGAGCGCCTGCGCGAGATGCGCGAGCGTGTTCGCGCCCTCGTCGCCGTAGCGCGCGGCGTCCGGCAGCGCGCCGGCGCCGCAGCCGTCGATCACGAGCACGACCGCCCGCCGGCCCCTCCGCTTTTCCCTCACGGAGGGGAAGACTATTGCCGCGCGGCGGCGCTCATCTGCGCGCGCGGGTGCGCGGAGAAGTAGGCGTCCTTCAGGCGGTCGGAGGAGAGGTGGGTGTAGAGCTGGGTCGTCGCGAGGTCGGCGTGCCCGAGCATCTCCTGCAGCGCGCGCAGGTCGCAGCCGCCGGAGAGCAGGTGCGTCGCGAAGCTGTGCCTGAGCGTGTGCGGGCTCATCCTGTTCGCGAGCCCCGCGCTCGCAGCGTGGCGCATCACGATCTTGTAGAGGCCCTGCCTGCTGATCGCGCCGCCGCGGGCGTTGAGGAACAGCCTGCCCTGCACGGAGTCGCCAACGAGCGCCGGCCGCCCGCGCGCCTCGTAGGCGGTGAGCGCGGAGACCGCGTGGCGCCCGACGGGCACGATCCGCTCCTTGCCGCCCTTGCCGCGCACCTGCAGCAGCCCCTCCTGGAGGTCGACGTCGCCGACCTGCAGCGAGACCGCCTCCGAGATCCGCAGCCCGCTCGCGTACATCAGCTCGAGCAGCGCCCTGTCGCGCAGCGCGAGCGGATCGGTCCCGCGCGGCTGGGCGAGCAGCTTCATCACCTGCTCGCGCGAGAGCGTCGCCGGCAGTCTGCGGGCGCGGCGGCGCCAGCGCAGGTCCGCGGTCGGGTCGTGGTCGATCAGCTCCTCGCGGCGCAGGTGCTTGTAGAAGGAGCGGATGCTCGCCGCCTTGCGCTGGATGCTCGCGGGCGACAGCGCCGGCCGAGGAGCCGCGTCCGCATCCGGTCGCGGCCGCTGCGGCTCGGCTAGCGTCGAGAGGAACGCCGCGAGGTCGCGATGCTGAGCGCTCAGCACATCGACCTCGCGCTTGCCGAGGAAGTCGACGAGCGAGAGCAGGTCGGAGCGGTAGGCGGCGAGCGTGTGCTGGGAGACGCCGCGCTCGAGCTCGAGATGGGCGAGGAAGTCGAGGATCAGCTGCTGTGGCGAGGCCACTCGACGCTCACATCGAGGTCGCAGGCGCAGCTTCGCAGGCTCGTCATCTCCTGCAGGCGGTGGATCAGCTCGGCCGCGCCGTCGGCGGCGTCCTCGCCGCTGCCCGCGTGCAGGGCGAAGCGGGCCGTCACCTCCGCCTGCGCGCGCGGGGCGGTCCCAGCGCCCGACAAGGCTTCGGCTTGCGGCGCCGCTCCGTTTCCGGCCGACTCGCTCACGGCTGCGTCGCGAGCGTCTCGCCTGCGCGGGCGCGCGCCGGCGCGGCGTCCTCTCCGCCCTCCTCCGCCTGCGCGCGCGACCGCGCGCGCTCGAGCGCCGCCGCGATGAAGCCGCGGAAGAGCGGTGCGGGGCGCTCGGGGCGCGACTTGAACTCGGGGTGGAACTGGGAGGCGACGAAGAACGGGTGCTCGTCGAGCTCGACCGCCTCGACGAGCCGTTCGCCGGGGGAGGTGCCCGAGATGATCAGCCCCGCGCTGCTCAGCCTGCTGCGCAGGCGGTTGTTCACCTCGTAGCGGTGCCTGTGGCGCTCGTAGACGACCGCCTCGCCGCCGTAGGCGGCGCGCGTCCTCGTGCCCTCGTGCAGCTTCACGGGGTCGGCGCCGAGCCGCATCGTGCCGCCGAGCCCCGCGACTTCCTTCTGCTCGGGCAGCAGGTCGATCACCGGATAGGGCGTCTCGATGTCGGACTCGGTCGAGTTCGCGCCCTCCATGTTCGCGACGTGGCGAGCGAACTCGGCGACCGCGATGTGCATGCCGAGGCAGATGCCGAGGTAGGGGACGAGCCGCTCCCTCGCGAACTGCGCCGCGAGGATCTTGCCCTCGATCCCCCTGCTGCCGAAGCCGCCTGGGATCAGCACCCCGTCCGCGCTCGCAAGCGCCTCGCGCGCATCCTCGCCCCGCGGCCCCTCGAGGCTCTCGGAGTCGACCCAGTCGATCTCCACCCTCGCGCCCTGCAGGTGGGCGGCGTGGCGCAGCGCTTCGCAGACCGACAGGTAGGCGTCCTCGAGCTTCACGTACTTGCCGACGAGCGCGATCCTCACCGTCTCGGTCGCCGCCTTCGCCTTCGCGATCGGCTCCTTCCAGCCGGTCAGGTCCGCCGCCGGCGCCTCCAGGCCGAAGTGCTCGAGCACGAAGTCGTCGACGCCCTGCTCCTGGAAGCCGACGGGCACCTCGTAGATGTTGCTCACGTCCTTCGCGGAGACGATCGCGCCCAGCGGCAGCGAGGCGAACAGGGCGATCTTCTTGCGGATCTCCTCCGAGAGCGCCTCCTCGGAGCGGCACATCAGCATGTCGGGGGCGATGCCGATCCGGCGCAGCTCGTTCACCGAGTGCTGGGTCGGCTTCGTCTTCAGCTCGCCCGCGTGGCCGATGTAGGGGACGAGCGTCAGGTGGATGTACATGCAGCGCCGCCGCCCGACGTCGACGGGGAACTGCCTGATCGCCTCGAGGAACGGCAGCGACTCGATGTCGCCGACGGTGCCGCCGATCTCGGTGATCACGAAGTCGACGTCGGCGGTCTCGGCGATCAGCGCGATCCGCTGCTTGATCTCGTCGGTGATGTGCGGCACGACCTGGACGGTCGCGCCGAGGTAGTCGCCGCGGCGCTCGCGGCTGATCACCGTGTGGTAGACGCCGCCCGCGGTGACGTTCGAGGCCCGGCTCGTGTTCGCGTCCGTGAAGCGCTCGTAGTGGCCGAGGTCGAGGTCGGTCTCGGCGCCGTCCTCGGTGACGAACACCTCGCCGTGCTGGTAGGGCGACATCGTGCCCGGGTCGACGTTGATGTAGGGGTCGAGCTTCTGCAGCCCGACGGTGAACCCGCGCGAGACGAGCAGCCGGCCGAGCGAGGCGGTCGCGATGCCCTTGCCGAGCGAGGAGACGACCCCGCCGGTCACGAAGATGAACCTCGTCTTGGCCGGTACCTGCGGGTGACGGTCGAGATGGTGGTTCATGCGTGCCTTGCCCTGAGAGTCTAGTCGGCCCGACGGCGGACTTGCCAGTCGCAAAGCCGCGCTCGCCGACTTCTTCTCGAGCCCGGCGAGCCTCTCGGCGTTCGCGAGCGCCGGGCACACAGCGCTCCGCCCAGGAGCTCAGGCTGCGCTCAGCAACTCCTCTGCGTGCCTCGTCGCCGCGGCGTCGTCCTCGTCGGCGCCGAGCATGCGCACCAGCTCGCCGACGACCTCCCGCTCATCGAGCCGGATCACGGTCGCGCTCGTGCTCTTGCCCTGCGAGTCCTTCGCGATCGAGAAGTGCGTCTGTGCGAGCGAGGCGATCTGGGGCAGGTGGGTGATGCAGAGCACCTGGCGCGCGCTCGCGAGGTCCTGCAGCCGCTCGCCGACCGCGCGCGCGGTGTGCCCGCCGATGCCCGAGTCGACCTCGTCGAAGACGAGCGTCGCCTCGCGCCGGCTCGCCGACTCGCCGCGACCCTTCGGCTCGCCGCGCTCGGCCGCCTCGCCCTCGCCATCCTCTCTGATCGCGCTCAGCGCGAGCATCGTGCGCGAGAGCTCCCCGCCGGAGGCGATCTCGCGCAGCGGCGCCGCGGCGACGCCCTTGTTCGGGGCGAGCATCAGCTCGACCTCGTCGCCGCCGGTCGCGGCCGGCTCGCGCTCGGTCAGCCTCACCTCGAAGCGCGCGCCCGCCATCGCGAGCGCGGCGAGCTGCTTTCGCATCGCGCTCTCGAGCTTCGGCGCGGCCTTCCTTCGCGCCTGCCGCAGCGCCCTCACGTGCTCGTCGAGCCGCTGCTGCGCCGCGCTCGCGCGCTGCTGCGCCTCGCCCGCCGCGAGCTCGGCGCCGAGCAGCTCGTCGCGGCGGGCGCCGGCCTGCCGCGCGTAGGCGAGCACGGCGTCGAGGTCGCCGCCGTGCTTTCGCATCAGGCGCTCGAGGCCCGCGAGCCGCTCTTCGAGGCGCTGCAGCTCGCCCTCCTGCGCCTCGAGCCCCTCGCCGCAGCGGCGCAGCTCGGCGGCGAGGTCGTCGGCCTCGAGCGCAAGCGCCTCGCAGCGGCCGCCGAGCGCGTCGAGGCTCGGGTCGACGCCCCGCAGCGCCTCGATCCGCGCGCTCGCGGCGGCGAGCAGCCGCGCCGCCCCTGGCATCTCCTGCTCGTCGCCTCCGAGGTCGGCGGCGCTCAGCAGCGCCGCGGAGCGCAGCGCGTCGATCTGGCGCAGGCGCTCGCGCTCGCCGAGCAGCCGCTCGTGCTCGCCGAGCTGCGGATCGAGCGCCTCGATCTCGGCCAGCTCGTGCTGCAGCAGGTCGAGCTCGCGCTCGCGCATCGCCTGCAGCTCCGCGAGCCGCTGCAGCTCGGCGCGCTCCCGCCGCAGCTCGGCGAGCGCCGCAGCGCAGCCCTGCCGCCGCAGCCGCTGCTCAGGCCCGCAGAAGCCGTCGAGGATCTCCAGCTGCTCGCCCTGGTCGAGCAGGCGGCGGTGCTCGTGCTGGCCGTGGAAGGCGATCAGCTGCGAGGCGATCTTGCGCAGGTCGCCGACCGAGACCGAGCGCCCGTTCAGGTACGCGCGCGTGCGACCGTCGCAGAGCACCCGCCGTCCGAGCACCAGCTCGACGAGACCCTCGCCCGTCGCCCCTGACTCTCGGCCGTCCTCGCCTGCCTCCCGCCGGACCTGCCCTTCCTCGCCGTCCTCGCCCGCCTCCGCGAGCGCCTCCGCCGCAGACCCCTCCGACAGCCTGTTCGCGAGCGCCTCGGAGATCAGGAAGCAGCCCTCGACGTACGCCTCGCTCGCGCCCGGGCGCACGATCCCCTGCCGCGGGCGCGCGCCGAGCAGCAGGTCGAGCGCGTGCGCGAGCACGGTCTTGCCGGCGCCGGTCTCGCCCGTCAGCACGTTCAGGCCCGCGCTCAGGCGCAGCTCCGCGCGCTCGATCAAGAGCAGGCTCTCGACTCGCAGCTCGGCAAGCACGAGCCAGGTGTACCAGCGGCCCCCGACGGATCGCGCGCGGGCGGGCGACGCTCACGCCCTCGGTGCGCTCCGACGGATCGCGCCTCCACGCGACGATCCCGCCCTCGCGGCCCGTTATCTTGCAGTCGCGCCTCAGAAGCGCGAAACTTCACGATGAGCGCTCGGACAGTCACGAGAGACCTCACAGGCATGGCGGCCACAGACCGGATCGTGCGCAGGATGCGCAGCCTCGACGCGCAACAGCTCGCCGAGCGCCTCGACGAGGAGATCGGCAGGGCGACCCGCCACCAAACCCCGCTCTGCTGCCTGCTCGTACGCCTCGACGATCTCGACCAGATCGCGGAGGCACACGGCGCCGAGCTCTCGGAACGCGCGCTCAGCCACGTCAGCGAGGCGCTCGTCGCCGAGCTGCGCCGCTTCGACCGCGTCGGGCGCCCCTTCGACCGCGTCGGCCGCCCGCAGGACGACGAGCTCGCGGTGCTGCTGCCGGGAGCGGCGAGCGCTCAGGGCGAGGCGGTCGCGCGCAGGGTGCTGCAGCGGATCAGGGCGATCAAGATCGAGGCCGCGGGCGCCAGGCGGACGCTGTCGGTGTCGGTCGGGATCGCGGCCTGGCGACAGCCCGCGACCGCGGAGGACCTGCTCGGGCAGGCGCGGGACGCCGCGCTGCTCACGCGCAAGCCGTCTCAGGCGGCAGGTCGCTGATGCTCAAGGGCTCCGAGCTGTGGCTGCTGCGCCTCATGGCCGACCGCGGGCGAGCGCTGCTCGACGCGGACACGCTGCTGCTCGTCATCGAGGAGGGCGGCGAGCTGCGAGTGCCGGCGGTCGCGGGCGAGGGCTCGGTGCGGCGGCGGATCCTGCCGCTGATCGGCAGCGCGCTCGGCGAGGTCCACGCCGCCGGGCAGCCGCTGCGCCTCGACCGCCCGCGCGGACCCGAAGCCGCCTGGCTGCACGAGCTTGGCCTCGAAGCGAGATCCGCGCTCGTGCAGCCCTTCAACCTCGAGGGCCAGGGGTCCGGCCTCGTGATAGCGCTGCGCGACGAGGCCGCCTTCAGAGAGCCCGACCAGCGCGCGCTGTCCGCGTTCGCGGACAGCGTCGCGCAGCGGCTCGCCGCGGAGCGCTCGGTCGAGATCGAGCGGCTGCGCTACGGGATGCAGGCGCGCGAGCGCGAGCGCACGAGATGGGCGCGGGAGATACACGACGAGACCGTCCAGGGCCTCGGCGCGCTGCGCCTCAAGCTCGCGAACGCGCGCGACCTCGGCGAGCAGGGCGCGCTCGACCGGGCGGTCGACGACGTGCTCGAGGGGCTCGGCGCCGAGATCGACGGCCTGCGCCACCTCATCACCGAGCTTCGCCCCGCCGCGCTCGACGACCTCGGCCTGCCCGCCGCGTTGCAGGCGCTCGCGCGCCGCTCCCAGGCGATCGACGGGCTCGAGGTCCGCACCGAGATCGATCTCGACGGCTTCGACGGCGAACGCCTCGACGCGGAGCTCGAGAGCACCGTCTACAGGGTGATCCAGGAGGCGCTCACGAACGTCAGCAGGCACGCGCAGGCGAGCTCCGCGACGATCGGCGTGCAGGCGAGGGACGGCTTCGTCACGGTGCACGTCACCGACGACGGCAAGGGCCTGCCCGCGCAGCCGCCAGGGCAGCGCACCCCTGAGGAGGAACTCAGGGGCGGCTTCGGCATGTCTGGCATGCGCGAGCGGGCCGAGCTCGTCGGCGGCGAGCTCGACGTGCGCCCCGCGGACCCCGTCACCGGGCAGGGCACGACCGTGCGCCTCACCGTCCCGCTCGCCGGCCGCCCGCAGGTCGCCGCGCTGCAGGACGCCTGAGCCCGCTAGTCGACGAGCCCGAGCTTGCGCGCCGCGGCGGTGATCTCCGCGCGCGAGGAGACGCCGAGCTTTTCGATCGCCCGCGCCCGGTAGGTCTTCACGGTGCGCTCGGCGACGTGCAGGCTCTCGGCGATCTCCGGGTTCGTGTGCCCGAGGGCGATCAGGCGCACGACCTCGCGCTCGCGGTCGCTCAGGACCGGCCCCGCTTCGGAGCCCTCCTCGCCGGTCGCCATCAGCGCGCCGAGGCGCGGGTGCAGGTAGTTGCGGCCTTCGACCGCGAGCCTGAACGCCTGCAGCAGCTCCGCGGGCTCCGCCTCCTTCAGCACGTAGCTGCGCGCCCCCGCCCGCAGCGCCTGGCGCGCGTACTCGGGGTCCTCGCGCATCGTCAGGATCGCGACCGCGAGGCCAGGGTGGGCGAGGAAGCACTGCGGCAGCGCGGCAAGGCTCGAGCCGCCTGGCATCGTCAGGTCGAGCGTCAGCAGGTCGGGCAGGTGCTCCTTCACCGCCCTCACGGTCGCGGGCACGTCCGCCGCCTCCGCGACGACCCGGAACTCGCCATCCTCGCGCTCGAGCACGGTCCTGATCCCGTCGCGCACGACAGCGTGGTCGTCGGCGATGATCACCTCGATCGGCCGGTCGACCCCTGGGGTGCCCCCGTTCATCGCAAGAAAAGGTAGCGCTTGGAACGGCGTTTAGAGCCTCGCGGCCATAGTCATCTCCATCAGGCCGACACAGATCGGCACCTTTCAGACGACACGATCGGCACCCTCCGGACGGCAGACAAACGGCCCAGTCGGACCGATCATGTAATACGGCTCACACCGACGAGCGATCGCAGGCAAGAGATGGCAACCCCGGCGCAACTCACCTCCCCACCGCGGCGCGCGCGCCTCAAGCTGCTGCGCGGACGCGAGACGAAGGCGGGCGCTCAGGCGCCGGCGCAGAACGCGCGAAGCCCGCTGCGGCTCGTCGAGGACGAGCGCCGCGAGGACAGCATCCTCGTCGCGGGCAGCGACCCACAGCGGCGCAGCACGCTGCTGCGCGAGCTCTCCGAGCGGTTGCCGAAGGGCACGCGCTTCGAGGAGGCGGCGGCGACGTGGGAGGTGCTCGAGCGCGCGCCCTGCAGCCGGATCGTGATGCTCGCGGGCGATCTCGACGGCAGCTCGCCCGAGTCGGTGATGCACCTGCTCGGCAACCGCCACCCGCTGCTGCCGGTGCTCGCGCTGAGCGCGCCAGGCGCCGCGTAAGGCTTCCCGTCCCAAAGACGGCGCGACCCGGTCGCTGAACTCTCGCCGGCGGCCGGGCCGCTCCGCCTCCTCCGCGGCGAGCCGCCCTGCGTCCGGGCCGGCGGCTCGGCCGCTCCGCGTCCGCTTCGACGGCTCGCCACTAAAGCGGGGCCATCCCCAGGCCGTTTTAGAATCGCGATCCCTCTCCGTTCCACGAAGCGTCACAGACGCGAGGTACACACCCATGCTGCCCGAGTCGCCCTGCCTCAGGCGGATGCTCATCGCGTATGCCGTAAACGAACTTGGCACCTGGTTCGGCTACGTCGCGCTCGCGGTCGGCGTCTACGACCACACCCACAGCGCGATCGCGACGGCGGCCCTGTTCATCGCCCGCGGCCTGCTGCCCGCGGCGCTCGCGCCGCTGCTCGTCACGCGGATCGAGCGCTCGCGCCGCCGGGGCGCCTTCGCGACGCTCTACGGCGTCGAGGCGCTGCTCGCGCTCGGGCTCGCCGCGCTGCTGTGGCGCTTCTCGCTGCCAGCCGTCCTCATCCTCGTCGCGCTCGACGGCGTCGCCGCGGTCGCCGCGACCGCCCTCACACGGGCGAGCGCCGCCCAGATCTCCGCTTCCGAAGGGGAGCGCGCGCAGCGGCAGGCGAGTGCCGCGCTCAACCTCGTCTACATGTTCGCCTTCGCGATCGGCCCAGCGATCGGCGGCGCGATCGTCCACGCCGCCGGCGGCCCCGTCGCGCTGCTGCTCGACGCCGCGAGCTTCGCGGTCGCGGCGGGCCTGCTGACGCGCCACTCCGCCCACGTGCAGGCGGCCGCGGGCGACTCGATCATGCGGCGGCTGCGGAACGCCGCGAGCCACGTGCGGCGCCTGCCCGCGCTGCGCACGCTGCTCTTCACGGAGGCGGTCGCGATCGTGTTCTTCGCCTCCGTCGAGCCCGTCGAGGTCGTCTATGCGAAGTCGACCCTGTCCGCGGGCGACCTCGGCCTCGGCCTGCTGCTCGGCTTCTGGGGCGCGGGCGCGGCTCTCGGCTCGGTGCTGTTCGCGCGAGCGGGACGCCGCCCGCTCGGGACGATGCTGACGGCGGGCACGCTCTGCGTCGGGCTCGCCTACCTCGGCTTCGCGGTCGCGCCGAGCATCGCGCCCGCCTGCGCGGCGGCGCTGCTCGGCGGGATGGGCAACGGCGTGCAGTGGCCGGGGCTGATCAGCGCCGTCCAGCGCCTCACCCCCTCCCACCTGCAGGGCCAGCTGATGAGCGCGATCGGCTCGATGACCTCGCTCTGCCCCGCGCTCGGCTTCGCGCTCGGCGGCCTGCTCGTCGCGGCGAGCTCGACTCGGGTCGCGATGGCGGTCGCGGGCGCGGTCGCGACGCTCGCGACCGTCGCCTTCCTGCGCCTGTCGGTGCGCGGCCCGCTGCGCGAGGCGGGCTCCGCCGCGGAAGAGCCCTCCGGCGCGCTGCCCTGAGAACGCAGCATCTCCCCCGCCGGAGGACATGCCGCGTCCCTTAAGGACGACGGCGATCTTGCCGATCAGGACGACAAGGGCGGACTGCGCGGGCCCGCGATGGCGATCCTCAGACGACACACATACCCTCTGTATCTCGCAAGCCAGGGGCTGCTCTTCGCCGGCGCGGCGACGCTCGCGGCGCTCTCCTACCGCCCTGAGGACTGGCAGCCGCTGCAGCTCTTCGGCCTGCTGCTGCTGCTCGCCGCGTTCGGCGAGCGGCTTGCGATCACGATCGGCAACCAGAGCCTCTCCGCCTCCTTCGTCGCGCTCGTGCTCGCGATGACGCTGCTCGGGCCCGCGCCCGCAGTCGCGATCGGGGTCGTCTCGGTCGCGGTCGACTGCGCGATGCGCCGGCCGCCGCTGTCGGCCTGCCTCGCGAACTTCGCCGCCTATGCGGCCTATCTGATCGCGGGCTCGACGCTCTCGCGGACGCTGATCGGCGACGTCCACGACCCCGCAAACCATGCCCTCATCAGGAGCCCCCAGTTCGCGCTCGTCGTGTTCGGGGTCTTCATCGTCGCGAACCTCCTCAACTTCCTGCTGATCGCGATCCACAAGCGGGTGCTCGACGGCAGGGGCGTCTGGACGCAGACGACGACCCTGCTCGTGCCGATGCTGCCCGGGCAGTTCGCGGCCGCGATCCTCGCCGCGATCCTCGCGACCGCCTACACGAACCTCGGCTATCCCGTGCTGCTCGGCGTCGTGATCGTCATCCTCATCTTCCAGTACCTCGCGATCGCCCTGCTGCGCTCAGAGGACCGCGCGGAGCAGCTCGAGGCGCGCTCGATGCATCTCGCCTCGCTGCAGCTCGGGGTGCTCGTCACGCTCGTCGAGACGCTCGCCCTCAGGGACCGCGCCGCCGCCCGCCACGCCGCCTCCGTCGCCCGCTACGCGCGCGCGCTCGCGGCGGACATCGGCCTCGACGAGTCCGAGCAGGACCTCGTCCACACCGCCGCCCTGCTGCACGACGTCGGCAAGTTCGCGCTGCCGGACAGGATCCTGCACGCCGACGTGCTCTCCGACGCCGACTGGGCGACGATCAGGCGCCACCCCCAGGACGGCGCGACGCTCGTCGGCCGCCTCGACGGCTACGGCCCGGTCGCGGACATCATCCTCTACCACCACGAGCACGTCGACGGCAGCGGCTACCCCGCGGGCCTGATCGGCAACGAGATCCCGCTGCTCTCGCGCGTGCTGTCCGTCTGCAACGTCTACGACACGCTGACCGCACGCGACTCCTACCGCTCGCCGATCACCCCCCAGGACGCGATCGCCGAGCTGCGGCGGGTCGCCGGCCGCCAGCTCGACTCGGAGATCGTCCAGAGCTTCGTCTCCATGCTCGAACGCGAAGGGCCATCCGCCTTCACGCTCGGCGAGAGCGCCGACTTCGAGGCGGAGCTCTCCTTCGAGCGCCGCGCGCGGGCGCTCGCCGCTCCCGCCGCCCGCTGAGCGGCTTCGAGGCGAGGGCCCCCCGGTCCCAAAGCCTCCTTTAACGACCAAAGGCGTCGCCAAACAGGCCGACGCCGTCAGTCTGGTTGCCGCTCGTTCTCTGCGGCGGGTTGGGCACTCACGCTTTCCAAGACAACGTCCACGCTCCTTCCGTTGTGCGGGGCCCAACGCCTCGCGAGCCTCCATCCATGAAGCAGCACGATGAGCGTTGAGTAGGTTCGCTAATGATACTAGACGTCTGCGACGATATGTCCAGCTCAACGCGTGGTTTGCACGACTTCTTGCGGATTGAACGAAAAAGGCGCGGTCTGGGGACGGATGAGCGCTGCGGGCAGGCCGCTTCAGCGCCTGTAGAAAGCCGCAAGCACGCCGGCGTACGTAGAAAGCCGCAAACCTCGTCAATCGCGCTCGCAGTTGCCGATCCTGCGCGAAAGCGGGCGCTTCCTAGCCCAAACGTCCACAAAGCTGGACGGCCCTAAGCCTTCCGCTCCTGCGGGCCGATCTGTCTCCAGCAGACGGCCTCAGACCCCTCGGAGATGGGCGATCGACCTCGAGCGGAGGGCGGTCGATCATGGAGAGATGGGCGGCGAGGCCGTGGAACGACGGACACAGGAGCGCAAGATGCAACTCGGACCGAGACCCCTCCCACCGATCGAGGCCCCCGACACCGACTCGCCGCAGGGCGAGCAGCCCCAGAGCGAGCGCCAGCTCGTCTTCACGAGCTCCGAGGCCGCGGACTACCTCGGCGTCTCGCTCGCGACGATCAGGCGCTGGGCGGACGCGGGCCACATCAGCTGCTACCGGACCCCCGGCTCGCAGCGCCGCTTCTCACGCAGCCAGCTCGACGAGTTCCTCACCTCGATGCAGCGCCCTGGGCACGGCGCGCGCGATCGCCGGGCCGCCTAGCGCGCGAGGCGGCCGAACTTCTCCCGCAGCCTGCGGTAGAAGGAGGAGCCTGGCAGCTGGGCGATCACGCCCGCGTCGTCGAGGAAGCGCACTGAGAGCTGCCCGCCCGCCTGCATCTCGCCGACCGGGCGCCCGTCGAGCGCGACGTCGAGCCGCTCGCGGGAGCGGTTGTGGATCACGAGGCGGTCGTGCGGCGCGACGACGAGCGCCCTCGCGGTGAGCGAGTGCGGCGCGATGAAGGAGACGACGAAGCCCTCGACGCCCCAGGCCATCACGGGGCCGCCGTTTGCGAGGTTGTAGCCGGTCGAGCCCGCGGGAGTTGAGACGACGAGGCCGTCGCAGCGCACGCTGCCGAGTTCCTCGCCGTCGAAGGAGTAGGAGAGCTCGGCGACGCGCTCGCCGATCTTGCGGTGGATCGCGACGTCGTTGAAAGCGCTCTGCTCCTTTACGGCCGAGCCGTCGTCGACGACGACCGCGGGCAGCTTCAGCAGCTCGAAGCGGCCATCGATCGCGCAGGCGAAGCCCTCCTCGATCTCCCCCGGGTCGATCGTCGCGAGGAAGCCGATCTCACCGAAGTTGACCGCGAACACGGGCACTTTCACGGCGCCGTAGCGGCGCAGCGCGCGCAGGATCGTGCCGTCGCCGCCGAGCACGAAGCAGAGCTCGACCTCGTCGATCGGCTCCGCGTCGAGGACGATCCCCTCCTGTGGTGAGAGCCCGTGCTTGCGCGTCTCCTCTGCATCGAATCGCAGCACGACGTGACGCCTCTGCGCCTCGGCGATGAGGCGACCGAGCGCTGGCGCCGTCTGATCGCAGCGGCTGTGGGTGAAGACGGTGAACTGCCTCATGCTGCCTGCATCTGCTTCGCCATCTCCTCGACTTCCTCCTGCGTACAGGCCGCGCCGGCGCGGCCGTGCTCGGCGAGCCAGAGGAAGCTCTCGAGGTTGCCCTTCGGGCCGGGCAGGCCAGAGGAGAAGAAGCCGAGCACCGACTCGTTCAGCTGCAGCGCGGCCCGCCCGACCGCGGCGAGCGCTTGTCTCCGCAGCGCCGGGTCGCGCACGACGCCGCCCTTGCCGACGTTGCCTCGCCCCACCTCGAACTGGGGCTTGACGAGCGCGAGCACGTCGTGGCGGGGGGCGAGCACGCCCACCACCGCCGGCAGCACCTTGATCAGAGAGATGAAGGAGACGTCGACGACGGCGAGGTCGGGGGCGTAAGGGAGCATGTCTGCGGTCAGCGCCCTCGCGTTCACACGCTCGAGCAGGCGCACCCGCTCGTCGTTGCGCAGGCCGTAGTCGAACTGGCCGTAGGCGACGTCGAGCGCGATCACCTCGCTCGCGCCGTGAGCGAGCAGGCAGTGCGTGAAGCCGCCCGTCGAGGCGCCGACGTCGAGCGCCCTGCGCCCGGCGACGTCCAGGCCGGAGGCTGTGAGCGCGTTGTGCAGCTTGCTCCCGCCCCGCGAGACGTAGGCGGGGCGCTCGCTCACCTCGAGCACCGCGTCGTCCTCGACGAGCTCGGAGGGCTTCTCCGCGACGCGGCGTCCCCGCCCTACGTGGACCTCGCCCGCCATCACCGACGCGGCCGCCTTGCTGCGCGAGGCGAACAGGCCGCGCGCGGTGAGCAGGGTGTCCAGGCGCTGCTTTGGCATGCTGGGCAGGAACGGTAGCGGCGGGGATCACTGCGGCGCCCGAGGCTCTGTGATCGACCTCACAGACGCGCTCGCCCCGTTGCCGCATCATCCATGTCGACCCTACGCACAGCAGAACCCTCCTCCCCGGAAACGGCCCGCCTCTGGCGGGCCGTTTCTTTACCGCGAGCGTGAGGGTCGGTGCGAAGCGCACCCACGTCTGGCGCGCTGCTGACCGCGCCGCTGATGTGATGGCCGCCGCTTCCGTTCAACCGGACCAGCTGCCGCTCAGCCCCGAGCCTCTGTGATCAGCCGCCCGAGGGGCCGGACCTGCCGCCCCTCGCCGTCGAAGTTCTCGGGCGCGAGCCAGAACCGGAACCCGGTGCGAATCGCGGGCCACTCGTCGTCGACGATCGAGTACCAGGCGGTGTCCCTGTTGCGGCCCTTCACGACCTGGTGCTTGCGGAAGACGCCCTCGAAGGTGAAGCCGAAGCGCTCTGCCGCCCGCCGGGAGGCGGCGTTCAGGGCGTTGCACTTCCACTCGACTCTGCGGTAGCGAAGATCGTCGAAGGCATGGGAGAGCAGCAGGTAGATCGCCTCCGTCGCCGCCGTCGTGCGCTGCAGCTCGGCGGCGAACCAGATGTGGCCGATCTCGATCGCGCCAGACTCCGGCTCGATCCGCAGGTAGGACGCCAGCCCGAGTGGGCGCCGATCGGCGAGGCGCGTGAGCGTGAAGTAGACGCGATCCGTCGTCGTCTCGGCCCAGGAGAGCGCTTCGCGCAGATGCTCCGGGCTCTCGTAAGGGCCGTCGGGGAGGTAGGTCCAGATCGCCGGATCGCCCTCCGGCGGGTGCGAGACCGAGTACAACGGCTGCGCGTGCCGCGCGGCGTCGACCGGTTGCAGCAGGATGTGGACGCCACGCAGCGCGGTGCGAGACGGCGGCTTCGCCGCGGTCCAACGAATCGGCTCGCCGAGGGGAAGATCGCCGCGTAGCGGCCTCAATCCCCTGCCTGCGTCTCGATCATCTTCTCGGCGATCCGCAGCATGCCGACCCCGGTCCAGGGCGGCGCGGAGCAGCGCACGCGGATGCCTGGACCGTTCGAGGTGATCACCTCGAC
>JBAIYK010000098.1:0-3784 GCA_037915935.1 Solirubrobacterales bacterium
CCCGCGGAGGAGCGGCGAACGGTCGTGCTCGACGGCCGCGAGCATCAGGCGCTCTGCCTGCGCGGCGAGCTTCCTCCCGGCGCGACCGTGCCGGGCCCGGCGATCTGCGCGCTGCCGGAGGCGACGCTGCTCGTGCCGCCGGGATGGGCGGGCGTCGTCGACCCGCACGGCACGATCGTGCTCGAAGCCCTGTCCGGCGGGGCGGCCGTGGAGCGCGTCGGCGCGACCGGCGCCCGCGATGTCGTCGGCCATCGAGATGCCGTCGGCCGTGGCAACGTCCGCGGCGCCCCCAACTCGAGCGGCGAGGCCCGAGACCCGCGATGATCGACCCGGTCGAGCTGCAGGTGATCGCCGGCGCGCTGCGCGCGACCTGCGAGGAGATGGGCGCTGTCCTGATCGCCGCCGCGTTCTCGCCGAACATCAAGGAGCGGCGCGACTGCTCGACCGCGCTCTTCGACGGCAACGGGGAGATGGTGATGCAGGCCGAGCACATCCCGGTGCACCTCGGCTCGATGCCCGCCGCGCTCGCGGCGGTGCTGAACGAGCGCCATGCGCCGGACCGATCGTGGATCCTCAACGACCCGTTCGCGGGTGGCACGCACCTGCCCGACATCACCGTGATCACGCCGGTGTTCGCGCCGGCGCGGAGGTCCGCGGCCACGAACGCGGAGAGGTCTCGATCGGCGCAGGCCCTCCCCGCGCCCGTCCTCATCGGCTTCGCCGTCAGCCGCGCCCACCACGCGGACGTCGGCGGGCGCACGCCTGGGTCGATGCCGGCGGACAGCTCGACCCTCGCCGACGAGGGGGTCGTGATCTCGCCGCAGCCGGTGAGCGAGCCGCTGCTGAGGCGCCTCGCCGACCGCATGCGCCAGCCGCAGCAGCGCCTCGCGGACCTGCGCGCGCAGCTCGCCGCGAACCAAGTCGGCTCCGCGCGCCTCGCGCAGCTCGCGCAGCGGATCGGGCCGTCGCGGCTGCAGGAGGGCAACGAGGCGGTGCTCGACTACGCCGAGCGGCGGATGCGCGCCTGCATCGCCGCGCTGTCGGACGGCAGCATGCACGCGCAGGACGTGCTCGAGGCGCGCGAGGGCGACCTGCCGCTGCGCCTCACGGCGACCGTCGAGCGCGAGCGCCTGACGCTCGACTTCTCCGGCAGCGCCCCCCAGCACGCCGGCAACCTCAACTGCCCGCTCGCGGTCACGCGCTCGGCCTGCATGTTCGCGGTGCGCGTGCTGACCGATCCGGACATCCCCGCCTCGACGGGCGCCTTCCGCCCCGTCGCGGTGAAGGCGCCGCCCGGCTGTCTGCTGAACGCGATGCCCGGCGCCGCCGTCGCCGCCGGCAACGTCGAGACCTCCTCACGCGTCGCCGACCTCGTGCTCGCCGCGTTCGGGAGAGCGCTTGGGCAGGGCACGATGAACAACCTCACGCTCGGCAACGAGCGCTTCTCCTACTACGAGACGATCGGCGGCGGCCAGGGCGCCTGCCCGGACGCGGACGGGCCGAGCGGCGTCCACGTCGCGATGAGCAACACGCTCAACACGCCCGTCGAGGCGCTCGAGCGCGAGCTGCCGCTGCGCGTCTGCGCCTACCGCATCCGCCGAGGCTCGGGCGGGGCGGGCGAGCACCGCGGCGGGGACGGCGTCACCCGCGAGATCGAGGCGCTGCAGCCGATGTCCTTCTCGCTGATAACCGAGCGCCGCCGCCATGCGCCCGCCGGCGCCGCCGGCGGCGCCCCCGGCGCGCCGGGGCGAAACCTGCTGCTGCGCGCAGGCGGTCCTTCGCTCGCGCACGAGCTCCCCTCGAAGGCGGCCGGCCGCCTCGAGGTCGGAGACCGGCTGCGGATCGATACCCCGGGCGGCGGCGGCCACGGGCCGCCGTGACGGACGCGGAGTCTGGCGCGGCGCGCGGCGTCCGACGGCGATTGGCGTCCCACGACAGGCCAGGCCGGCGAGGCACGTCGGCGACCGGGAGGGCTGGCACTCGCGACGTGGGAGCGCCGCCCAACGGATGGAAACGACCGAGCGCCACTGTGCTTGCAACAAAAAAACCGCCGATTTGCAGGCGATTTGGGATTTTCGCTCGGATTTCGTATCTTTAACGCGCCTGCGCCCGCGGAGACCTTCCGGCGCAGGCGATCGAAAAGCCTGTCAACGAGTCGGAAGAGCCTCACGAATGCCAATTGCTCTGAAGGAATGGGCGGTCACCGTCCGCGCGCTCGCCGAAGGCGAGCAGCTGATCACCCTGCGCAAGGGCGGGATCCGCGAGCCCGAGAAGCACTTCCACCTCGAGCACGAACGCTTCTTCCTCTATCCGACCTTCGACCACCAGGGACACGACCTCGTGCGCGAGTCGCACCGCCCCGAGCTGCGGCGCGCGCTAGAGGAAGGCGTCTGGAGCGACGGCGAGCCGTCCGTGACCGAGTTCTCCGCCCCCGAAGGGCTGCCCCAGCCCGACCGCGTCCGGATCAGGGCGTGGGCGGAGGTCGCAGGCCACTTCACGGTCACCGATCCCCGCTGCATCGACGCGCTCTCCCCCTTCTACGTGTGGACGACCGACTACGCCGAGAAGCGGCTCGCCTGGAAGCGCAGGCACCCGCTGCACGTGCTGCTGCTTCGCACCTACCGGATCCCGCGTCCGGTCACCGTGAAGATCAGGGACGAGTATCTCGGCTGCCGCTCCTGGATCGAGCTCCAGCGCGACCTGCCCTTCGAGGGCACGCCGGTGCTCTCCGACGAGGAGTTCGAGCGCGCCTCCGAAGAGATCGAGTCGATCACACGCGCCGCGTTCGCGCCCGCCCTCGTCTGAAGACGCTCACAGGCGCAGCCCCACGACGATCGCGATCGCGACGAGCGCGAGCGCGACGATCAGGGTCGCGAGTACGTGCCAGGGCACGGCGATCGGCGTCGCGGCCTGCTGCGGCTCGGCGAGGTCGCTCTGCAGCAGCACCTCGCGCGCGGCGCTGAGGCCCGAGGCGGGCACGAGCACGTCGCGAGGGCCGGAAGCGAGGAAGTCCGGCACGTCGAAGCCCCGCGCCCGCCGCAGCATGCTCGGTATCCCCTCCTCGAGCAGCAGGCCCTGGATGAACTCGGCCTCGGCCTGGTTGCGCGCGCCGATCACCCGCCGCGGCTCGCCCTCGGCGTAGCGGGGGTCGATCTTGCGCGCGGCGCGGTGGCGATCGTCCTCGCCCTGCTCGTCCTCGCCGGCGGCGTCCGCCCGCACCAGCGGCAGGCCGCACCGTTCGCAGAATCGCTCCTGCGGCGGGTGTTCGCGGCCGCAGCCGGGGCAGACGAGCGCGGTCTCGCCAGAGCCGGCGCGCCCCCCGCTGCCAGCAGGGTCGTCGGCACGCCCACGACGAAGGCCCCCTCCGCCGAGGCGGCCGATGCGCACGCGGCGCAGGCGGCCTCCGCCGCTCAGATCGAGACCTCTTCGACGCTTGGGCCGTCGATCAGATATGAGCGCACCTCCGGAGTCGCGCCGTCGGCGAGCCCGACGATCACCCACTCGACGCCAGGCCAGCCGGCGGCGAAGTTCACGTCGGTCTGGGAGGGATAGGGCGCCGTGCGGGTGTGCGAGTGGTAGATCGCGCCGAGCTCCAGACCTTCGCCCTCGATCCGCTCGATCAGGCGCAGCACCTCGAGGCCGTCGATCTCGAACCGCAGCGGGCTGGCGGCGACGTTGCTCGCGCGGTGCACCGCGACCGCGCGCCGCGGGGCGTCTCCGCTCGTCGCGAGCACCCCGCAGCACTCGTTCGGAGCGTCCTCCTGCGCGTGGGCGACCATCTGCG
>JBAIYK010000018.1:0-54748 GCA_037915935.1 Solirubrobacterales bacterium
AAGTTCCACCCCGCGGCGGGCAAGGAGCTGCTCTCCTCGCTGCCCGTCGCCGTCAAGGGCATGCTGCGCGGCAAGATGAGCCCGAAGCTCGTGCTGTTCGGCCACAAGATCGGCAAACGCGACCTCGACGCCGTCAAGCGCATCTACAAGCGCGTCGAGAGCAAGCCGCAACGTTACGAGCTCAACCTCTACATCACCGGCTTCGACGAGGACCCGCACGCCGAGCCGCCAACCGTCGCCACCCTCGGACCTGATTCCCACCCGCCCCGCCACTCCGCCCCCGGCCCAGAAGGGAGCACCCGCCCATGAAGGTCGCCTACTGGCCCGGCTGCGTCAGCCGGGGATTCACGCCGGAGCTGCACGGCTCGATGGCGAAGGTCGCTCCTCTGCTCGACATCGAGCTCGTCGAGCTCGACAGGGCGAACTGCTGCGGGGCGGGCGTCATCGCCGAGCACAACCAGGAGCTTGCGGACACCCTCAACGCGCGAACGTTCGCGCTCGCCCAGCAGGTGGAGGGCGCGGAGCTGATGATGAACATCTGCTCGACCTGCCAGGGCGCCCAGACCGAGTGCCAGGAACGCCTCGACGCGAACGCCGACTACCGCGCGCACGTCAACGAGACGCTCGCCTCCGAGGGCCTCTCCTATGAATCGAATCCCACCCACCCCCTCACGAACAAGAACTTCCTCTGGCTGCTCGTCGAGGAGATCGGCCTCGACGCGCTGCGCGAGAAGGTGAGGCGGCCGCTCACGAACCTCAGGGTCGGCCCCTTCTACGGCTGCTACATCGTCAGGCCCCGCCCGCGCCTCGGCATCGACGCGCAGCACCCGCGCGACCACTACCTGCACCAGCTGATCGAGGCGCTCGGCGGCACGGTGATCGAGTACGCGGGGATGCGCAAGTGCTGCGGCTTCCCGATCGTCACGATGAACAAGCAGGCATCACTGAAGCAGGCGGGCACCCACCTCGGCGACGCGATGGACGCGCAAGCGGACTGCCTCGTCACGCCCTGCCCGCTCTGCCACCTCAACCTCGACCTGCAGCAGCCGCTCGCCGCGAAAGTGGTCGGCCGCGACCTCGAGATGCCCGTCCTGCACCTGCCCCAGCTCGTCGGGCTCGCCCTCGGCCTGGAGCCGAAGGAGCTCGGCCTCAGCCGCCACGTCGTCAAGCCAACCTCCGTGATCGACTGGTCGACGGCGGTCGTCGGCGCGGCGGCGTAGGGGCGCTTGACCGCTGGGCCGATTCCAGATAGTGTGCCACGCGCACACATTTGGGATTTCTGAGCGAAGGGGGATCGGATGCGAGTGATCGTCACCGACGGACGCCTGCGCGTGCGGCGCACGGCGACGCAAGGATCGACGCCGATGAGTCGCGGTGGCCGGTTCAGCATCGCGGCAGCGCTCGCCACGCTTGCGTTGCTCGCCGCACCGACTCTCGCCCTCGGCACCACGCCCGCCCCCACCCCGACCAGCACCTCCGCGCCGACGCTGAGCGGCGTCCCGGCGCCGGGTCAGACGCTCACCTGCTCGACAGGCGCATGGTCGGGCAACCCGAGCGGCTTCTCCTATGCGTGGCTGCGCGACGGCGCTCCGATCGCAGGTCAGAGCGGCAGCGCCTACGTCGTCCAGAGCGCCGACCAGGGTCACTCGATCTCCTGCCAGGTGACCGCCTCCAACGGCGGCGGCGAATACACGATCGTCGGGCTGCCAAGCGGCTCCTACAAGGTCGAATTCTTCCCCTCCGAAGGCAACTACCTCTTCCAGTACTTCAACGGCCAGTCGTCCCCGACCACGGCCACCCCCGTCGCGGTCACCGCTCCGAACACGACCTCCGACGTCAACGCCGAACTGCACGTCGGCGGCCAGATCACGGGCAAGGTGACCGTCGCCGCCGGTGGCGCTGCGCTCGCCGAAGTCCTCGTCTGCACCTTCGACGAAAGCTCCGGCGGCGGCGGCTGCGCGACCGCGAACGGCGGGGGCGAATACACGATCGTGGGGCTGCCGACGGGCTCCTACAGAGTCTGGTTCTATCCCACCGGAGGAAACTACCTGCCGCAACCATATGTGGCGAACCCGGTCCCCGTCACCGCAGGAAGCACGACGCCGAACGTCGATGCCGCGCTCGCGGCCGGGGGGCAGATCAGCGGCCGGCTGACCGCGGAATCCGGCGGCGGCGCGATCGCGGGCGCCGAGGCGTGCGCATTCGAATCCGTCCACGAAAACTCCGGCGGCTGCGCGACCACGAACGGCAACGGCGAATACACGATCCAGGGAGCTGCCAGCGGCGAATACGAAGTGTCGTTCGACGCCGTCGGCTGCAGCGAAAGCGGCTGCACGCAGCAGAACTACATCCGCAAGACGGTCAAAGGCGTGGTCGTGACTGCGGGCAGCACGACGCCGAACGTCAACGCCGCCCTCGCGAGCGGCGGGCAGATCAGCGGAACGGTGAGCGGCGCGGAAGGCGGCGGAGGCGTGGAAGTCTGCGCCCTCGAACCGACAGAAGGATACGTCCAGTGCGCAAGCACGAACGCGAGCGGCGCATACACGATCCCGGCGTTGATCAGCGGAGAATATGAAGTCCAGTTCTCCCCCCTCTTCACCTGTGGGACGATCGGCTGCATACCGACGAACTACCTCTCCCAGTCCTATGGCAGCCTGGTGCCGGTCGCCGCCCCCAACACCCATGCGGGTATCGACGCCGCGATGTCTTCCGCTGGCAAGATCAGCGGCAGGATCACAGCGGAAACCGGCGGCGGCGCGATCGCCGGCGGAAGCGCGTGCGCGTACGAACTGACCACCAAGTCCTACGGCGCGTGCACAACCACGAACGGCAACGGCGAATACGTGCTCCAGGGCTTTGCGACCGGCACCTACGAAGTCAGGTTCGCCGCCGTCGGCTGCGGCGAAAACGGCTGCACGCAGCAGAACTACCTGGAAAGGGTCATCACCGGCGTGGTCGTGACTGCGGGCAGTACGACCCCGAACGTCAACGCCGCGCTGCAAGCCGGCGGACAGATAGCCGGGCGAGTGACGGATGCCGCGACGCACGCTGCGCTCGCCAACGTTTTCGTCTGCGCCTCGGGGGAACTCGGGGCGAAAGAATTCGGCTATGGGTGCGCAACCACCACCGGCGCTGCCAGGGCCTCCGGCGTCGCACGCAGCAACGCGCTGTCCGTGCCCGCCCCCAACAGCAGCTTCAAGCTCGTTGGGAAACCCAAGTTCAACGCGAAGACGGGCAACCTCGTCTTCACCTTCCAATTCCCGAACGCCGGCCACCTCGGCTGGAGCCTCTTCTTCAAGAACTCCGACGTCGGCTTCGCCGACTCGCTCGGCATCTCGCTGGGCGAAGGGGGAGCGGTTGCCGAAACGGCCAGGAAGAAGCACAAGAAGTGCAAGAAAGGCTCCAAGAAGCACAGGGGCAGGTGCGTTCGCATCCTCGTGCCCTTCTCCTCCGGCTCCAAGAACGTCCCCGCCGGAACGGTGAAGGTGAGCGTGCACGCATCTCGCAAGGCCCTCGAGGCGCTGAAGAGCGGACATCCCCTGCACGTGAGCGGAACGTTCACGTTCCACTCCTCGTTGGGCGGCGCGCCTGCAAGCGACAAGGTGTCGACCGTCGTGCGTCCGTCGAAGAAGAAGAAAGGCAAGCACGGCAAGCACCACCGTGGCTAGCGCGAAGGACTCAGCGCGGCCTGAGCGGGCTGGGAAGCCTGGACAGGCTGCGCGGCTTCGGCGGCCGCGGTGGGCGCACACGCTCCCCACGGCCGCGCTTGCGAGCGTCGCGATCGCGACCGCCCTCGCCGGCTGCGGCGGATCGAGTCGCGACGGCGCGCAGGCGAGCACGCGCCCGACTGCGTCGCAGCTCGACGCGCAGCGGTCCAACACGACGCCTGCCAGGTCGGCGAGCAGGCCTTCGAGCCGACCGGCGAGCGCGCATCGGGATCGGGCGTCGCGGTCGAGCATGCACGCCTCCGCCCAGCGGCGATTCCAGGCGGCTGCACAGTCGGTCTGCGAGACGTTGATCCGAGGGCTCGAGGGTCGGGCGCCGCGCGGCAGCTCGCCGGGCGCCGGCGCGTCGTCGATCTACGAGGCGCAGCAGGACGCCTTCAGGATCGAGCAGGCGATCCACAAGCTCGCCGAGCTGCACCCTCCGAGCTCCGTCAGAGCCCGCGTCGGCGAGCTCGTGCTTGGCCTGCGCAGGCTCCAGATCCTCGGGCTCGAGAGCGTACGAGCGCCACATGGCGAGGCGAATGCGCTGTCGAGCGCGATCGCACGAGCAGAGCAGCAGGCCTCGTCCGCCGCCATTGCGGCCGGCCTGCCCGCCTGCGCGCATCTGCAGGGGCTCACCGTCTCCACACAGGCGACGAACGTCCCTGGACAGCCGACCGCTCCGGGGCAGCCCGCGGTCCCTGGACAGCCCGTTCCAGGACAGCCGACCGTCCCTGGACAGCCCGTCCCTGGACAGCCCGTTCCGGGTCAGCGCGCCGCTCCTGGGCAGCCCAGCGTTCATGTTGAACAAAACCGACGCAAGCCCTGAACCCAGCGCTGTGAACCTGTGCTACTGTGATTCACAGTGGCGAACATCACGGTCACCGTCCCGGACGAGGTCTATCGAGCGGCTCGCATCAGAGCGGCTGAGCGCGGCAGCTCCGTCAGCGCACTCGTCGCCGAGTACCTCGGCTCGTTCTCCGACGCAGAGAGCGAATTCCACAGGCGCGAGGCCGAGCAGGCGCGCGTCCTCGGCCAGATCGACCACTTCAGCGCGCGCGACCGCCTCGACCGCGACGAGGTCCACGAGCGTGCGGTTCGTTGACACGAACGTCTTGCTCTACACGGTCTCGCGCGATCCGCAAGAGCAGCAGAAGGCAAGTCGGGCCCGCGAGATCCTCGCCTCACGCGACGTCGGGCTCTCCGTCCAGGTCCTCCAGGAGTTCTACGTCCAGGCAACGAGAGACGGTCGCAGGGACCGGCTGACCCACGAGCAGGCCACGGCGCTCATCGATTCCTTCCGGCGCTTTCCGATCCAGGACGTCACGATCGGCGTGATGCTCGCCGCGACCACGACGAGGCAACGGTTCGGCATCTCCTACTGGGACGCGGCTATCCTCGAGGCGGCGCGCTCGCTCGGGTGCGAGGTCGTGCTCTCAGAGGATCTCAACGCGGGGCAGGATTACGCAGGAGTCCGAGTGGACAATCCCTTCAGCGACTGCTGATAACTCTCTGAGGCGATCCTTCGCAGCCATTTGGGTGTTGCGAGATCGAGCACACGTTCACACTCATGCGCTCGGATGCGATTCGCATCAACGTGCGATTTCGCACGACAGCGCCGTTAAGCATGCAGATACGCGCCGGGTCTGACGCCCAGGCCCTGCGAAACGGAGCGAAACGATTGGAGAGCAAGATGAAGCTGCTACGCCGCACGCCGCTCACGCTCGCAGCCGCGATCGTCGCGGGCGCGACGACGATCACGGTCCCCGCGCTCGCGCTCAGCGAGGGCAAAGCCGCCCGCCACAGGCACTGCAGGGCCGTCATCGTCATCAGCCACCATCACCGCTTCCGCGCGTGCCTGCTGCGGGGACCGCGCGGGTTCCCGGGTCCTCGCGGGCCCGCGGGGCCGAGGGGCCTCACCGGACCGCGCGGCCCTCGCGGTCTCACCGGCCCGCGTGGTCTGACTGGCCCACGTGGACTGACGGGCCCCCAGGGACCCGCCGGCACCGCCCGCGCGTTCGCGGTCGTGCAGCCGACCTCGCCGACGGTGGCGACGCTGATCGCCGGGCAGACCTCGAACGTCACGAGCGTCAGCGAGCCGGCGCCAGGCGTCTACTGCCTCGCGCCTGCAGCTGGGATCAACCCCGCCGCCGACACGGCGACCGTCTCGCCCGAGGTGGGCTACAGCACAGCAGGCCCAGGAGTGATCGCGCTCAACGCGAAGCGCAGCGACTGCCCGACGGCCGACTTCGAGGTCGAGACGTTCTCCGCGCTTGGCAGCAGCACGCCGGCGTCTGGGTTCGCCTTCAGCATCCTGATCGCGTAGGCGCCGAACGACACGGCCTACTGCGCCGCCGCGTCGGCTCGTGACGCGGCGGCGCAACGCTTCGAGGGACGCCGTCGGCGCTCCCGGCGGTCTAAATATATTTTTAGAATTATTTAGCCCCGAAGCTCCCACGCTACGCGCGCGAGCCGCAGCAGCGTAGGCTGCCTCGATGCGGATTCTCACGGTCGTCGGCAACCGGCCGCAGTTCATCAAGGCGGCGGCCATCTCCTCGCAGCTGCGCGACGCCCACGAGGAGGTCCTGCTCCACACCGGGCAGCACCACGACGACAACCTCTCGCGCGTGTTCTTCGCCGAGCTCGGCCTCGCCCAGCCCGAGCGCGAGCTTGCGATCGCGGGCGGCAGCAACACCTCGCAGACGGCGCGGATGCTGAGCGCGCTCGAGCCGATCATCGCCGAGCTGCGCCCGCACGCGGCGCTCGTCTACGGCGACACGAACTCGACGCTCGCCGGCGCGCTCGCCGCCGCCCAGGCGGGCGTCCCCGTCGTGCACGTCGAGGCGGGGATGCGCTGCTTCGACCCCAGCATGCCCGAGGAGCTCAACCGCGTGCTGACGGACCACCTCTCGAGCCTGCTGTTGTGCTCATCGAGCACGGCAGCGGAAAATCTCGCCGCCGAGTCGGTGCACGGCGAGGTCGAGGTCGTCGGTGACGTGATGGTCGACGTCGCGCTGCGCTGGCAGGCGCGCGCGCGCGCCGACACGGCGGCGCTCGCGCGCTATTGCCTCGATCCCGGCGGCTATCTGCTGCTCAGCGCCCACAGGGCGGCCAACGTCGATCTCGCCGATCGGCTGCGCTCGCTCGTGCAGCTGATCGAGGCGCTGCCCTGCCCCGTCATCTTCCCCGTGCACCCGCGCACGCGCGCGCGGCTGCGCGAGAACGGCCTCCACGACCGCCTCGCCGCGCTCCCGCACGTCACGCTCACAGAGCCGCTTGGCTACGCGGAGTTCGCGACGCTTCTCTGCCAGGCGAGGGCGGTGCTCACCGACTCTGGCGGCGTCCAGAAGGAGGCCTACCTCGCCGGCGTGCAATGCGTCACGCTGCGCGCGAGCACGGAGTGGGTCGAGACGGTCAGCGCCGGCTGGAACACGCTCGTCGACCTCGACCTCGACGCCGCGCTCGCGGTGCTCGACTGCCCCCCGCCCGCCGATCGGCCGCCGCTCTACGGCGACGGCAAAGCCGCGGAGCGGTGCGTGCAGGCGATCGGCAGCCGCGCCGAGTCGTGGGCGCTAAGCGCCTCCAGCACCCGCGTCGCCGCAGCCTCGACGGTCTCCTCGCCCGAGCGCACGAGCAGGTCGGGCGCGGGCGGACGCTCGTAGGGCGCGTCGACGCCCGTCAGGCCGTGCAGCTCGCCGGCGCGGGCGCGGGCGTAGAGGCCCTTCGGGTCGCGCAGCTCGCACAGCGTCGGCGACGCGTCGACGAACACTTCGATGAAGCTCAGGTCGGCCTCCGCGTGCAGCGCAGCCGCCTGCTCGCGGTCCTGCGCGTAGGGGCTGACGAGGCTGACGAGCGCGACCGTCCCCGCTTCGGCGAGCAGGCGCGCGACGTGGGCGGTGCGGCGCACGTTCTCGCGGCGGGCCTCCTCGTCGAACCCGAGGTCGCCGTTCAGGCCGTGGCGCAGGTTGTCGCCGTCGAGCATGAACGCGTGGCGGCCTGCGGCGATCAGACGCTGCTCGACGGCGGCCGCGATCGTCGACTTGCCCGCCGCGGGCAGGCCCGTCAGCCAGATCGTCGCGCCGGCGTGCCCGAGCGCCCGCCAGCGCTGCGCGCGCGTCACCGCGCCGCGCTGCCAGACGACGTTCGGGCTGTGGCCCGACCCGTTCTCCGAGCCGGCCTTGCCGTCGAGCGTGCCCGTACCCATCATCGTCGGCGGTTGGGGCGCCATCGTCCATAGCAACGACGCGGAGCGCCGAAGACTTGCGTCTGACATCGGGCGCGCTTCGGGCGCGCTTCGGCGCAAAGACGACTCCGGCGGTCGCGTTGATGGGTCATGGAGACCGCGGCGACCCCTTCGCGTCCGGGCGCCTACGGCCTGCACCTGCCGGACCTCGCGGACGCCGCCGAGCTGCTCGTGGACGCCCCCGAGCACTGGCGCGACTGGCGCCTGAAGCTCGCCGCGGGGCGCGGCAGGCCCACCGAGCACGTCGACGACGACCGCGCGCGGGTGCTGTCGAAGCCGAGCGGCTGGGTGGACATTGACCGCGCGAGCAGCACCTCGACGCTCCACCTCCCCACACGGCCGACGGCTCGCGAAATCGTCCAGCCGCGGCTTGGCATGTCGGCGGTGATCGCGGCGCACTGGCGCGGCAACTACAGCTTCCACGCCGGCGTGTTCATCGCCGCCGGGCTGGCTTGGGGCGTGCTCGGCGACAGGGGAGCCGGCAAGAGCTCGCTGATGGCCACCCTCGCGCTGATGGGAGCACCGGTGCTCGCCGACGACGCGCTGATCCTCGACGACCGGGGTCAGGCGCTCGCGGGACCGCGCTGCATAGATCTGCGCAGAGGGACCGCCACAGCGCTCGGCATCGAGGAATCGATCGGCGTCGTGGGCACCCGCGAGCGCTTTCGCATGCGCCTCGCGCCCGTTCCGTGCGAGGCTCCCCTTGGGGGCTTCATCCGCCTCGGCTGGGGCAGAGCCGCGTTCACCGCCGTCCCTCCTGAGGAGCGGGTCGGCGCCCTGGTAAGGGGTTTCGCGCTGCGCCTGCCGGAGCGCAGCGAGCACGACCATTCAGCGCTGATGGAGCTGCTCACCCTGCCGATGATGCTCTTCCGCCGCCCCCGAGCGCTCGCGCGCATCGAGGAGACCGCACAGCGCCTGCTGTGCGGGATAGAGGCGCTCTCCGAGGATTCGAGCGGCCGGCTCCTGTCGGCCGGCCGCCACTGATCGGGGCAGCCTCTTCCACCCGCCCCGATCGGGCTCTCGTCAGCCGGTCAGCTCAGGCAGCCGGTCTGGCCGTTGCCGAAGCCGTCGGTTTTGGTGAACGTCTTTTCTTTGCCGCCGCCCGACAGTTTGCAGCCGTTGTTGTTGCCGCTGCTTGCGGTCAGCTCAGGCAGCGAGCCGAGCAGCTCTATCGAGGGCGCTGTGTATGTCTGCTTCATCGCTTGAACTCCATTCGTTTCGTATGCGCTCGTCCTTGAGACGGCCCTGCGCAGCGAAACCGCCTGCTGCGTGACCGAAGCATAGGAACCGGCAGCAGACTGTCAAGGCGGAAAAAGGTGCCGCCTACAGCTCTACGAGCCGCCCGAGCGAGTGCTCGCCCGGCGGAAGAACCGGCTGTCCGGCCTGCTCGACCCACGCGTGCGCGGAGAAGCTCGGCTTCGCGCGGGCGCCGATCACTAGCTTCGCCGGGATGCCCCGCCGGGCGAGCAGCTGCGTGAGCACGAGCGAGCGCGTGAGGCAGCGGGTGTCGCCCGGCGCGAGCCTCAGCGTGAGTCGCACGGCGCGCCCGAGCCGCCACGCTTCGCCGAGCAGCTCTCTCTCCGTGCCCCGGTCGAGGTCGGGGTGGGCGCCGTCGCGCAGCGCCTCGACGGCCGCTTCGATCGGCATCCGCCGCAGGCGCCGCCGCACCTCACGGTAGGAGGCGAGGATCTCGAGCATCAGGCGCACGCGCTCGATCGGGTCGAGCCGGCGGCCGACGGGCAGACGGGCGGGGAGCGGCTCCCGCGGGCAGACCTCGAGGGTCGGTCGCTGCCGCTCGCCTCGGAGATCTGCAGTGCCCGCCGCGCAGCCGCGCTCAGCCGGCGGAGTCACCGTCGACCTCGATCAGCCCGCGTTGAAGCAGAGAGCGGCAGAGCTCGCAGACGTCTCGCTCGAGCACCTCGCGCGGCTGATCGTAGATCTGCGTGAGCGAGTCGATCGCCCCCGTCACGCACGCGGCCCGCTCGAGCTCCTCGAGCATCCGGCCGGCCGTCGCGTTCAGCCCGTGGTACTGGCCTGTCTGCAGATTGAGGACGACCGTCTCGGTCGGGAAGCCGCGATATACGACGTGCTGCGGGAGGGCGACGCTCGATGCGAGCAGCAGGGCGTCGTCCGGCATCGCCGTCTCTGCACCGGAGGTCCTCTGCATCGCCCCCGATAAACTCCGTCGGCAGGGCGTTTCTTGCGCCGTTGGTTCCCACGAGCGGAACTTCCCCAGCGCGGAGGAGACAGGAGCAGCCTTCAGCGAAGGGCGCTGGAGGACGCGGTCCCCGAGCGATGCCCGCCACCGGGCGGCGGGAGGTGCTCGGGACCATCTTCGGCGTGCGCTGCGCTGCGGCCCGTCCCCGGTCGCGTAGCGCCGCCGCGCGTGCGTTCTGCCGCCGGTCTCACGTGGAGACCGGCATACACGCGTTTACGGTCCGCTCTGTTTGAAGTTCGGCGGGATGGGTTCGCCTTGTTTGAAGTTTTTGTCGAAGAAGTTGCCCGCCGACTGGCCGGCCGTCAGCTCGGTCAGATCGCCGTGATCCTCGATACGGGGAGCCTCGTACTCGCTCGCCTCTGTGATCTTCTCCATATCTAGCCTCCTTTCTGGTGGAGAGGGCCATATCTTAGGGCGGCACAAATCCTTTGGAAGGAGGGAAAAAGTAGGGTCCTGTCCGATAGGGCTCTGTCCGCAAACGCCTGCTGTGGGGAAGCTCCTCGAGGCGAGCAGAGCCGCTTTCCTACGCCAGAGCGGCTTTCCTCGCCCTCCTACGCGGAGCGGCTTTCCTCGCCCTCCTACGCGGAGCGGCTTTCCTACGCCAAGGACAGGAGCCATCGGTTGGCTATCGCGACGCTCCACAGCGTGCCCACGTCCGTCATCGAGCGCTCCTGCGGCGGCGCCGCGGCCATCCTCTCGACAGCCGCCGGCGCCACGCAGCTGCGAATCGGCGCGTCGGCGCGCCGCAAAGGCGCGATCAGGCCCTCTTCGTCGGCGCGCATGCCGGCGAGCAGCAGCGAGTTGAAGTGGCTCTTGCCGTGCCGTGTGCGCACGGCCTCAGGGATCAGGCCGATCATCGCGTCGCGCAGCAGGGGCCGATCGCGAACGGGGTCGAACTGCATCTGCGGCGGTAGGCCCAGAACGGCTTCGATCAGCCGCAGGTCGTCCATGAACGGGTGTCGCAGCGGCAGGCAGGCATCCGCGGCTTCGCGGCTGAAGTGGCCCGCCACGTCCGAGCGCTCGCGCATGTCGAGCACGCTCTCGACCTTGTGGCGCCACCACAGCGGCCCCGCGCGCCGACCGGCCTCGCTCTCGGCCTGAAGCTCGGCGAGCGCCTCCGCATCGGCACGCCCGATCAGCGCAGAGGAAGCGTCTCGCAGCGCGCGCATCGAGCGCCGGCGCTGGATCGAGGCCGGCAGCAGAGGACCGAGCCCGTAGCGACGGAGCACGCGCAGCCGGGTGCGCACGCCGGCATGAGCTCCGAGGCCCGGCACCTCGCCGCTGAGCGACCAGGCCGTCGGCAGGCGTGCCGCGCGCAGCTCGTCGGCGATCAGCCAAGGCGCGATCCCGAACAGCTCGTCGCCGCCCTCTCCATCCAGCGCTGCGTCCACGCCGAGCTCGCGCGCAGCCGCCATCAGCGGCTGCCACAGGAACAGGGTCGGAGTCGCCGGGGGCAGCCGCCAGCGCGCGATGTGCGCGAGCGCCGGCGCCAGCATCGAGCCACCAGGATCGAACGCGACCAGCCGCAGCGGCAGGCGCGTGTGGCGAGCCGTCTGCTCGATCAGCTCCGTCTCATCCGCAAGCGGATGGCCCGCGAACGAGCCGCCGACCGCATGGGCGCCTGCATCCGTCCATCCGCCGGCGGCAACGCCCGCCGCCACGCAGGCGGAGTCGAGCCCGCCGCTCAGCGCCACGGCGGGGCGCTTGCAGCCGGCGGCGGCTCGTCCGACCGCAGCGAGGACCTCCTCCCTCAGTCTTGCCGTCAGCTCCCGCCGGCTTCCCGCCTCACTCTCCCGGTATCGGACCTCCCACCAGCGCTCGGTCCGCAGACGCCCTGCCTCGAGCACCAGGCGATGGCCGGCCGGCAGCCGCCGCACTCCCTCGTACAGCGTGCGTTCCCTCGGCAGAAGGCCGCCCTGCACCCACTGCAGCAGGGCCAGCCGATCGGGGGCGGGGGTCTGCGGCAGCAGATCGAGCAGGTCGCGCTCGTGCTCGGCGAACAGGATGCCGTCCTTCACCTCTGCATACACCAGCGGGTGAGCGCCCAGCTGATCTCGCGCGATCAGGCAGCGGTTGCGGTCGCGATCGAGCAGCACCGCCACGAAGCGGCCGCAGAGCAGCTCGCACGCCCCCTCGCCGAGCTCGGCGAGCGCCCGCCCGAACGCGCCCCGCACGTCAACGTCGGCGCCGACGCCGAAGCGCTCGGCGAGCGCTCCGCCGTCCTCCGGCTCCCCGAACAGCCAGCAGCGCCAGGGACCTGCATGGAGGTCTGGGCCACGGAGCATCGAGAGATCGCCGACCCGCTCTACCGGCGCAGGCCACCGCGCGTCTGTCCGCTCGACCGGCGCAGACTCCCGCGCGCCTGCCCGCTCGAGCAGCGCGCCCGCGCGGGCGCCCCAGGCCCCGGCTCGCATCCCCACGCTCAGATCTCCACCGACGGCAAGCGTCCGCGTCGCCGACCGAAGCGTCACCGCTGCATCGCCGCCTTCCCATAGACGTGCTCGCAAACGAGCTTTGCGAGGGAGGACGCGTCCACGCCGGGCCGTATGCGCAGTCGATGCGCAAGGCCGCGGGAGGCGATCGCCGATACGAAGTCGAGCTGACGCGCCAACCGCTCCGCGGTCCGCACGGACACGTTGAAGGTGCTGCCGATCAGCTCGAACGGGTCGACCGCGTGAATCGGCTCGATGGTCGGGCCGCGCTCGGAGCGCTCGAGCATGAACACATATGCAAGCGGGGCCGCTTCGGCGACCTGCGCGCTCACGTAGCGGCGCCTGCCTTCCACCGAGCCCGCGGCTCGCCCAAGCGCCGAGATCTCATCGCAGGCAAGCCGATCCTCCTCCGCGGGGCGCAGGTGCAGCGCCGCCGCCCCAAAGTGCGCGATCAGCGCGCCGTCGCTCAGGCTGAGCGCGACGGCGTCGTCGCTCAGCAGGCTCGCTCCGCGGCGCAGGAGCGCGGCCGCGAGCGAGCTCTTGCCGATGCCGGAGGGCCCGACGAAGAGCATCGCCTCGCCGCCCAGGACGACGCCGGAGGCGTGCATCACCTCGAGCCCGCGGATCGTCGCCGCCAGCGGCAACGCCTGCGAGGCGATCATGCTCGTCCAGTCTTCCGCGCTGTTGGCATCGGGCGCGCACAGCAGCTCCGTGCCGTCCGGTGAGATCAGCACGCGCCCGCAGCCGTGTATCCACAGCAGATGACCTGCGGGCTCGGCGAAGTCGACGCTGCGCACGAGCGTCCGGCCGAAGCGCACCTCCCGCGTGCGGACCGGCGCGCTCTTCAGGGCCCTCCAACGGCGGTCGAGCTCCGCGACATCGAGCCGGATGCGCGTCGGCGGCTCACGCGCCGGTGACTGCGCCTTCCGCCCAGGCCCCGTCGCCATACCCTGCCCAGGCCCTGTGCCCAGTACCGGTCCAGACCCCGTGGCCGGCCCCGTTCCCAGTCCCAGCCCGGTCACGGAGATGCGTGGATCGATGCGCAGCTGCAGGCCGAACGCAGCGCGGCTCAGATCCTCACAAACCGCCATCCGCGCTCTCAACCGGCATCCGCTCTCTTTCAGTACTCGGCGACGGTCCCGGTGCGCTGGCCGTGGCGGATCGAGGCGCGCAGCAGCACGAAGCCGGCCGGCAGCAGCACTGCGGAGAAGCCCAGCAGCTTCAGCAGCTCGACGCCTGCTGGATGCGCGAGCGGGGTGTTCACGAGCAGATGGCGCATCAGATCGGTCGTCGGGGTGAACGGCTGCACCTCGGAGGCCCACCGGATCCAGCCTGGGAGCAGGGCGACCGGGAAGTAGAGGCCGCCGACGATCGCGATGCCGGAGACGATGAACTGGCTTGCGCCCGCCACCTGCTTCAACGCCACCACCACCGCGACGAGCAGCAGCGCAAACGGCATGAAGGCGATCACGCCGAGCAGCACGACCGGGATCGCGAGCGGCGCGGTGGAGGCGAGCGGCAGCCCGAAGACGACGGTGGCGAGCACGAGCGTCAGCACGCCGCTCAGAAGCGCGTTGCAGAGCGGGAACAGCATCGTGCCGAGAATGCCGTTCACCGGGCCGTGGGCGCTGACGAGAAACCGCTCGATCGTGCCGGAGACCAGTTCCTGACGCGTCGTCATCGGCATGATCGCAAGCGAGAGCGTGAGGATCTCGACGATCGCCAAGCCGACGATCACGAAGCCGAAGTAGCCGTCCGGGGAGTGGAAGGCCCTCACTTTGAGCAAGTGGCTTATGTAGTAGAAGATCGCGACCGCGAACAGGGGGCTCACGACCTGCGCGACCATCTGCGTGCGGTAGCTTGCGAACAGCACCGCGTCGCGGCGCACGATCCCGCCCATCGCGTCGAGCCACAGCCTCATGCGATCGGCTCCGGTTGGAGTCGCTCAGATTGCCCGTGCCGGCTGACTCCGGCTGCGGGCTCCCGCTCGAGCCGATCGACGTCGGCGGGCTCCAACCGACCGTCCTCGAGCGTGTAGGCGACATCGCAGGCGAGCACCCGGTCCTCGCCCCGCGGCGAGCACCACAGCACGGCCGCGCCGCGATCGGTCGCCCACTCGATCTGCTGCGCCAGCAGCGCGTAGCCGTCGTCGTCGAGGGAGTTGCGCGGCTCGTCGAGCAGCAGCACGCGCGGCTCGTGCAGGAAGGCCATCGCGAGGCGGATGCGCTGGCGCTGGCCCATCGACATGCGGTCGACCCGCTGCTCGGCCAGATCCGCCAGCCCGAAGCGCTCCAGCGCGCTCGCGACCAGCTCCCCGCGCCGCTCGCGGGGGACGTATGCAAGCCGCGCCCAGTAGTCGAGCTGCTGGCGCACCCGCATGCGCGCGTGCAGGCCGCGATCGCCTGCCGAGAGGAAGCCGATCTGCCGCTGGTAGCTTCCTCGCGGCGAGCTGGAGGTCAGCTCTCCGATCCGCACGGAGCCGCGCTGGGGCAGCAGGATGCCGGCGGCCAGCCGCAGCAGCGTCGTCTTGCCGACCCCGTTTCGGCCTCCCACCCACGCGACCTGTCCGGCGCGAATCGCGAGGCTCACGTCCACGAGCACGGGCGGCTTGCCGCCTTTCCAGCGATGGTGGAGGCGCTCGAGCTCGAGCACCGCGGCGGAGGGACGGGGCTGCTCCATCAGACCTCTAACAACGGCCCGCGTCGGCGCATACGTGCGTCGCGCCGGCCGTGGGTCGGAGCCCTCGATCGAGCACGCCTTCCAGCAGCGCATCCGCAAGCGCCTCCGGGGGCGTGTCGAGGTCGGCCGTCAAGCGCAGAAGGGCGGTCGTCGTCGCGAGGACGCTCGCGAGCTCGAAGCGTGAACGCTCGCGCTCGGGCGTGCGGGGAAAGCGCATCAGCGAGCGCATCAGCGGCGCGAAGGGGTCGTCGATCTGCGTGAGCGACAGCTGAGCGTCGCGCCGGCGGTCGAGCACGACGAGCGCGCGCAGCGGCCGCGGCTGCGGGTGGGAGGGAACGGCGATCCAGCGCTCCTCTCCGAGCGTGCAGATCGGCTCCGGAGCGTGCGTGAGCGTCGACAGCCTCGCGGTCGGGACCGTCATCAGCGGCGGGGCCGGGTGTGCGAGCGGGGGCCGATCCGTGCGAGACGGCTCGAGCACGAGCACGTCGTCCGCCATCAGCGGCAGTCCTCGCCCCAGGAGCTCGAAGAGCAGCGTGCTCTTGCCGCCGCCCATCGCGGCCGTGATCGCGATCACGCCGCCGTCCGGCGCGACGACGGCGGCCGCGTGCAGCGCCTCGTAGCCGTCGATCAGCGCGACCGTGAAGAGCACCGAGTCGAGCACGAGCCGCCACCACGACGGCTCGGATGGGTCGCACGGCGCGCACGTCAGCACGCATGCGTCAGCGGAGAGATGGTGGATCGCGCGCGTGCCGGCAGCCGTCCGGCGCGCCCCGCCGCCTTCGTCCGGATCGGCGCCGTGCACGAAGCGATGGTCGCCGGCCCTGCCGCGCTGCGCGACGAACGGAGCGCCGTCGATCGTCCCCGCCCAGCCGATCGACTCGAGGCCGGACCAGCGCTCGGCGATCGCCTGCGGGCTCCCCGAGCGCAGGCGCAGGGTCGGCCCGCTCAGCGGCCGCGGCTCCCACGCGCCCGGGGGCTCGAGATCGGTCGTCAGCAGGCCGAGTCCGAAGGCGACCGGAGCGTGCTCGGGCTCTGCGGGTCCATGCCCCAAGCTAGCCCTTCTTGTGTCCCCTCTTGTGCCGTCCCTGGCGATGTCGCCGGTGCCGTCTCCTGCGGCAGCGGTGATAGGTGCGACGAGTCGAGAGGTGGTGTCCGAGCACGGTGATCGCGTTGATCCTGATCGTGAATCCGTGCTTCGAATGGCCCCTCAGCCTGATCGTCGCGACGATGTATTCGCCCTTGCGCGAGGTCGCGACCTCGTGGCCTTTGAAGGTGATCGTCACCGTCTTGAACGGGTCGTACTGCGGCTCCTTCAGACGGATCTGGAAGCGCCTCCTCCGCAGGCACATCCTCGTGCTCGGCAGCGTGAGGCCCTCGACCGCTCCAGAGACGCCTCCTTTCCCAGCTCCAGGCGTCCCGGGAGCCACCGGCAGCGGCGCGACCAGCGCCGAGTCGAGGCAGCCGTAGGTGACGTGGTAGGCGCCGTATTCGGATGGGCCATTCGGAGCGCCGCTCGCGGCGATCGTCGGCTGCGAGGTGCCCGGGCTGCTGAAGCAGACGCGCAGGTAGCGGGCGCCGGAGGACGCCTGCAGGACCCGCCAGGCCGTCGGCCCAAGCGTCGGGTTCTCTTCGCAGTTGGCGAGATACCACTGGTGCAGGCCGTGGAACGAGCCGTCCAGCTGTTCGGTCATGTTCGTCCACATCTGCTGGCCGACGGGATGCGCGCAGTCCGCGAACTTGGTTTCCGAGACCACGGTGCCAACGAAGGTCCCGTTCGAGAGGCGGTGAACTCCGACCTGGCCGCCGTTGAACGACCAGACGCCTTCGATGCCGCTCGTCGGGGCGGCCGCGGTCGTCGCGACGCCGCCATACAGCAGCGTCGCGATCAGCGCTGCGAGCGCGGGCGGGAGATGACGCATGCGGCGTCGCGGTCTGTTCACGGGGCGCACCTCGATGTCGGGCCTTGACGGGAAACGGGCGATGTCGCTCGCTTAACTCGTTGCGGACAGTTGTTCTTCCACGTCGCGATCGCGCCCGCTCGGACGCCGCGGTCGCGGGGCTCCGCCGCCGCGGCGGAGGCCGAGACGTTGCCGTGTCGGATGTCAGGACTATTCCGCGACGGAGATCGGCGGCATCTTCCGAGGCGGAAGTCGGCGAGCGGCGCGTGCGTTGATCGTGCTGTGAGGTCTTCGGTCAACGGTCACGGCTCGGACGCCGTCGGCGGGGGCGCACGCCCACGCGCGCGGCGCGCGTTCTCGAAGGGCGCGCCGGCCGCTCGCCCTCCCGCCCCTGCCGGCCTGTTCGCGCGCGGGCTCACGCGCTCCTTCGCGGGCAGGGTCGTGCTTTGCGGAGCCGACCTCGAGGTGCGGCCGGGCACGCTCGCGGTGCTCGAGGGCGTCAACGGCGCGGGCAAGACGACGATGCTGCGGATCTTCGCAACGCTGCTGCGGCCTGACGACGGGGAGGCGAGCGTCGACGGCTGCGACGTCGTTCGCGACGGCGCGCGCGTGCGCGAGCGCATCGGCGTCGCGTTCGTGAACGAGCGCAGCCTCTACTGGCGCCTGAGCGGCAGGGAGAACCTCAGGCTCTTCGCACGCACGCGCGGCCTCAGCAGGCGCGCGGCGCGAGCGCAGGTCGACGCGCTGCTGGAAGAGCTCGACCTCGGCGAGATCGCGACGAAGTGGGTCGCCGACCTCTCGGCCGGCCAACGGCAACGACTGATCATCGCGCGGGCAGGGCTCGGCGAGCCGAGCTGCATGCTGATCGACGAGCCGCTGCGAGGACTGGACGACGCCGGGATCGAGACGATGCTCTCGTTCCTGAGCGCTCAGGCCCGCCGCGGCGCCGCCGTGCTCGTCGTCGCGCCGAAGCTCGACGAGCTGCGCGCCCACGGCGACGTCCTCCACCGCCTGCGCGACGGCAGGGTGCAGCCGTGGTCAGAAGACGCAGCCGCGGGCGAATACCGTTCGATGCGCTCCGATCTCGACGAGCGGCCCGACGTCGAACCTCCCCATGAGGTTCCGCTCGGAGCGGCGAGATGACGCGCGCGTTCGAGATCGTGCGGATCTTCGCGCTCAAGGACCTGCGCGTCGCCCTCACCTACCGGCTCAGCTTCGCGCTCGGGCTCGTCAGCGCCTTCTTCTCGATGCTCTCGTTCTTCTTCATCTCGCGCGTCGTCGGCCACAGCGCGACCGTCGGCACGCCCGCCAACTACTTCCGCTTCGTCGTCGTCGGCGTCGCGACCGCGAACATCCTGCGCGCCGCCGTCGTCGCGGCGTCGAACAACGCGCGCGACGACCAGGTGCAGGGGACGCTCGAGATCCTCGGCACGCAGCCGATCTCGCCGATCGCGCTCGCGCTCGGCTGGTCGGCGCTGCCGGTGATCGAAGCGATCCTCGAGGGCGTGCTGATGCTCGCGCTCGCGGTGCCGCTCGGCTTCACGGGCGTCCATCCCGACTGGGCCTCCGTGCTGCTCGTGCTCGTGATCTCGACGGCTGTGTTCCTCAGCATCGGCTTCATCGGCGCCGCGTTCGTCTTGACGATCCAGCAGGGCGCCGGCATCACCGGCCTCGCGCTCGGCGTGATGGCTTTGACCGGGGGGACGCTGTTCCCGACCTCGGTGCTGCCGCAGTCGCTGCACGTGCTCACGATCGTCTCGCCCCTCACCTACACGCTCAGGTCGATGCGCGGCGCGATGCTCGCCGGCGAGAGTCCGATCCACCTGCTCTCGGGCGACCTCGGCGTCGTGCTCATATATGCGGTGATCTCGATCGCGATCGCCTCGGCGGCGCTCAGCGCGTCGTTTCGCTTCGCGAGGGCGCGGGGAAGGCTCGCACGCTTCTGATGGACGCGCGCCTTCACACGCCGCTCGATCTGGCCGAGGAGAACCTCATATGGCGCGAGGTCGACGGCCAGGTGATCGTGCTCGACAAGCGCACCTGGAGCTATCTGTCGATCAACGACTCCGGCGCGTGCCTGTGGAGGGAGATCGCGCGCGGCGCCACCCAGGCCGAGCTGATCGCGCGCCTGCAGGAGGCATACGAGCTCGACGAGCAGCGTGCGACGCGCGACGTCGATGCGTTCGTCTCGATGATGCAGGCGCACGGGATGCTGTGCAACGGCAGGGGATGACGAGATGCCGGCCGCCAGCCCACCCCAGCCTGCCGCCCCTGCATCCGACCCACGGCGGCCCGCTGCCCAAGCCTCCAACCTCGCGCGGCCTGCGTTTCCCGAGCGCCTGCGGCTGACGCCGCTCGAGGAGCTTTGGGGGCTCCCGATCGGCGTCGACCGTCACACTCCGCCGCTCTGCGAGGGCGTCTCCACGCAGAGCCCGCGCGAGGCGCTCGAGGCCGCGGCGCTGCAGGCGCTGCGGCGGCCGCCCTGCCTCGTCTCCTTCTCGGGCGGCGTCGACTCCTCCGCGGTGCTCGCGCTCGCCGCGCACGTCGCGCGCCGCGAGGGGCTGCCCCCGCCCGTGCCGATCACGAACCGCTTCCCCGGCGTCGAGGAAGCCGACGAGACGCCCGCGCAGGAGCGCGTCGTCGCTCACCTGCGGCTCGACGACTGGGTGCGGCTCGAGTGGCAGGACGAGCTAGACGTCGTCGGCCCGATCGCGCGGGACGTGCTGCGCCGCCACGGCCTCCTGTTCCCCTTCAACGGCTTCTTCCACCATCCGATGCTCGAACGCGCAGCGGGCGGATCGCTGCTCACGGGCATCGGCGGCGACGAGCTCTTCACGCGCGTCTCCCGCGGGCTCGCCGCGCGGCTGCTCTACGACCGGCGCCGCCCGCGCGTGCGCGAGCTGCGGCGAGTCGCCTACGAGCTCTCGCCGCGCACGACCCGCGCGTGGGTCGACGCCTGGCGCGATCGCTTCTTCGATCAGTTCGACTGGATTCGAGCCCCCCAGCGCCGCCGCCTGCGACGCGCCGAAGCCGCGTGGCAGAGCCGCAAACCGCTGCGCGACGATCGCTCGCTGCGCGAGTGGTGGTGGCGGAGCCGCATGCTCCAGTGCGGCATCGCGAGCATGCGCGCGATCGCGGGCGACTTCGACGCGGTGATCGCACACCCGCTCGCCGATCCGGGCGTCCTGCAGGCGTTCGCCCGCGCCGGCGGCGCGATCGGGGTCGGCGGCGGCTCGCGTGCGCGCGGCGTCAGCGAGCTGCTGGCCGACCTGCTGCCGCCTCAGACGCTGCAGCGGCGCACGAAGACGACCTTCGACGCCGCCTTCTGGAAAGGACACGCGCGCGCCTTCGTCAGCCGGTGGGACGGCTCCGGAGTCGACGCCGAGCACGTCGACGTCGATGCGCTGCGCGCGGAGTGGTCGAAGGAGCTGCCGTTTCCGCAGAGCTTCGTCCTGCTGCAGAGGGCCTGGTTGAGCCAGGACGCAGAAGTCGCTGCGCGCATGGGCCGGTAGCCTGGGCGACATAGATCGCGCTTCATGGCATTATGCTATGTGGCATGATGCTACCTGGCACGTTATGAGCAGGGCAGTCAACCCATTTCACTACGGCACGCCCGCAGAAGGCGAGCACTTCGCCGGCCGCGAAGACGAGCTGGCGGCGCTGGCGAGCCGGGTGCGCGCTGGCATCAACGCGGTCGTGATCTCGCCCCGTCGCTATGGCAAGACGTCGTTGCTGCTGCGCGCCGAGCAGGAGCTCGAGGGAGAGGATGCCGCGATCGTGCACACCAACGTGCTGCGCAGTCGTGATCTCGCCACTTTCGCCGCGCAACTGGCCACTCAGGCGTTCCGCGTCCCAGGCGGGCGCTGGCATCGCGCCCGACAGGCCGTGCCAGAGTTCCTGCGACGGCTGCGCGCGAGGCCCGCCGTCACGTTCGAGGGAGAGCATCCGAAGTTCGGATTCGACGCGCGCCTGAGCGCTCGCGACGCCGACGAGCTGCTGTCCGATGTCTACAGCCTGCTCGCTGAGCTCGCTGCCCGTCGCGCGGCCGCGCTCGTGCTCGACGAGTTCCAAGCCATCGTCGAGCTCGGCGAGCATCTCCCGGCGCTGCTGAAGGCGCTCGCGGACGAAAACCCGAAGGTCTCCCTCGTGCTTGCCGGATCGCGCCGGCACCTGATGGAACAGCTTGTCTCCGCGCCGAGCGCCGCGCTCTACAACATGGCCGAGACCATCGCGCTTGGGCCGCTGCCCGAGGAGGTGATGAGCGCGCATCTTCGCTCGCGCGCCGCCGTGGGCGGCAGGGCGATGAGCGAGCACGCCGCCCGTCTGATCGTCGAGCTCGCGGGGCCGGCCCCCAACGACATCCAGCGGCTTGCCTATGAGGCATATGACGCCGCCGGCGGCACGATCGACGAGAGCGCCGCACGCGCCGGCCTGGCGGCGGCCGTCGCCCACGACGCCCCCGCCTGCGCCGAACGCTACGAGATGCTCTCCCCAGGACAGCGGCGGGTGCTCTCCGCTCTGGCCGAAGAGCCGACCGAGCATCCCGCAAGCGCCGCGTTCCTCGCCCGGACGACGATGGCCAACGCCTCGTCTGTCAAGAAGGCGCTCGACTCCCTCAGAGCGGCCGAACTGGTCACCGCCCGAGGCAGGGCGCTGGTCGTGGCCGATCCCTTTCTGGCGGCCTGGCTGCGCAGCTGAGGCGCGAAAGTCCACATTCGGGTCCGCCGTTAGTCGTTCGTGTTGAGCACCGATGTGCAGCCGCCTCAGACGAACGGCAGGCGGACGCGGACGAAGGCGACGCTGATCGCGGCCGGCGCGCACGCCGACGCGATCGCGCAGCTGCTCGCCGCGCACGGGCTGACGGCCGCGGCGTTCGCGCGTCTGGAGGACGTGCCGGAGAGGGCCGATCCTCCCACGGTCGTCGTGCTGTGGGCAGACGATCCGTCCTCCTCGCCCGCCCTCTCGCGCGCGATCGACTCCGCCGCGCGGCGCTTCGAGGGCACGCCCGTGATCGTCGTCTGCGAGGCGATCGAGCGCTGGGGAATCCGCGCCGCGCTCGCGAGCGGCGCCAGAGGCGTCGTGCTCTACGACGAGCTCGGCGCCGCCTTCGGTCCCTGCCTGCAGGCCGTGCTCGCGGGTCAGACGTGCGTGCCCCAGGCGCACAGCCGCCAGATCGAGCCGCCCCCGCTCTCCACCCGCGAGAAGCAGATCCTCGGACTCGTCGTGATGGGCTACATGAACAGCCAGATCGCCGAGCGGCTCTACCTCGCCGAGAGCACGGTGAAGAGCCACCTCTCCTCGGCGTTCGGAAAGCTCGGCGTGCGCTCGCGCAACGAGGCGGTGAAGCTGATCCTCGACCCCGACAACGGTCTCGGCCTCGGGATCCTCGGGTTGGGCGGGGAGCCGGTCGGCTCGCCGGCCGCGACGCCGGGATGAGGTCGCCTCACACAGCAAGCGCCGTGAGATCTCGCGGCCGTCGTGCAAGCAGATTGGACGTTCCGCCGCCGCCGAGCGCGACCGCATTCACGTCGAGACACTCCAAGGATCACATGTCCGCCGGATCGAAGCTGCACATGCGCCTGATGGGCACGCCGATGGCGGTCGTGACCGAAGCGTACGTGGCGGCGACGATCGTCGCCGCCGCCGAGGCGAAGTCCGGGCATTGGACGATCACCGCGAACCTCGACCACGTCCGCCGCTATCACCATGACCCCGCCGAGCGGGCGCTGATCGACGAGGCCGACCTCGTCGTCGCGGACGGGATGCCGCTCGTATGGGCGAGCCGCCTCGCGGGCAGGCCGCTGCCGGAGCGGGTGTCAGGTTCGAGCATGGTCTGGTCGATCTGCGAGATCGCAAGCGACCGCCGGCAGTCCGTCTTCCTGCTCGGCGGCGATCCGGGCGTCGCCGAACGGGCGGCGGAAGTGTTCAGGCGTCGTTACCCCGATCTCGAGATCGCCGGCACCGCCTGCCCCTCGCTCGGCTTCGAGCGGGACGAGCTCGAGCTCGGCCGTCTGCAGCGCCAGCTCCTCGGCGCGGCGCCCGACATAGTCTTCGTCGCGCTCGGCTTCCCGAAGCAGGACCTCCTCATCCGCGAGCTGCGCAGGGTGCTGCCGGGAGCGTCCTTCATCGGAGTCGGCATCAGCCTCAGCTACGTGACCGGAGACCTCTCCCGTCCGCCGGCCTGGATCTGCGGGCTTGGCCTCGAGTGGGCCTATCGCCTCGCGCAGGAACCGACCCGTCGCCTCGTCCGTCGCTACCTGATCGACGGCGTGCCCTTCGGCGTGCGCTTGATCGCGTACGCCGCCCTGCGCCGCGTTCGAGGCCGGAGCGCCGCCGCCTGGGAGCGCTGACCACACATTTGACACAGCCCACGGCATTCATGTGAGAATGACCCTCCCGACATTTGTGATAATCGGCGCGATGAAGGCTGGTACGACCAGTCTTTATCATTACTTGGGCGAACATCCCGAGATTCAGATGGCCTCGGTGAAGGAGACGAATTTCTTCTCCGGCCCGCCAAACGGCGTTCCCTATCCGGCCGGCCTGAAGCGGATCGAGCGCCTCGATGAATATGAACAGCTGTTCGATCCGGCGTTCGCGGTGCGCGGCGAGGCGTCGCCCAGTTACACGGTCTACCCGCGGCGCAAGGGGGTCCCCGAGCGGATCAAGGATCTCGTCCCCGAGGCGAAGCTCATCTACCTCGTACGCGATCCGATCGAGCGCGCGGTGTCCCAATACGATCACCACGTCTCATATGAAAACGAGCGACTTTCGCTCGAGGACGCGCTCGACCCATCGGATCGCGACGGCAGATACACGGGCCCGAGCTTCTATGCGGCGCAGCTCGAGCGCTATCTGAAGCACTTCCCCCTCGAGCGCGTCCTGATCGTCGACCAGGCCGACCTGCTCGCCGACCGCCAGGCGACGCTGCGCGAGATCTTCGCCTTCCTCGCCGTCGACGAGTCCTTCCACTCGCAGCGGTTCGACAGGGAGATGAACATGGGGCAGGAGCTTCGCGGGTACTCCCCCCTCGTCGTTCTCATCCGACGCGCGCGAGCGACCCCGCTGCGGAGGCTGCCGCGCGGTCTGCGCGTGTTCCTGCGCCGGCAGGCCGCGCGGCTCGCCTCGCGACCGCTTCAGAGATCCTCCTTGAGCGACGACCTGCGCGCGCGCCTCCAGGAGCTCTACGCGGAGGACGCAAAGCGCCTGCGCGAGCTCACCGGCAAGACGTTTTCCACGTGGAGCGTCTGACTTGAGCAGCTTTGCGACAGAGGCCTCGCAGGGCGGCGCCTCGATCTCGATCTGGCGGCGGGTGCGCCGGGACGTCGTCTGGCTCGGCGCCGGCAGCGTCGGCATAGTGCTCGCCCAGCTGTGCTTCCGCAGCATCCTCGTCAGCGCCCTCGCGCCAGGCGCCTACGGCCATCTGTCGCTCATCCTCACGCTCTACAACACCGTCATGATCGTCGGCGCGAGCGGGATACCGAACGCGACCTCCCGCTACATAGCCGCGATCGCGCCCGCCGACGACCGCCCGATCGTCTCCTCGGCGATCAGGGCGACGGTCTGGCCGACCTTCGCGGCCGCGCTGATCACCGCCGTCGCCTCCGGCGTGCTGCTGAAGACGCCGATCGCCGCCCTGCTCGCAGCCGCCGGGCTCTCGAGCCTCGTCTACTCCCTGCTCACGATGGGCATCCTGCGCGGACGCGGCCGCGTGATCGCCGCCGCCTCGATCCTGCCGGTCGCCGCCTTCAGCGAAGTCGCGCTGCTCCTCGGCCTGCGGCTGTCCTGGCTGCCCTTCACGCCGAGCTCCGCCTTCGCGGTCTTCTGCCTCGGCAACTGCATCGGCCTGCTCGCGGGCGTCCTCTGCACGATCCGCACGCGCCCGACCCGCACGCCCGAGATTCGGCTTCCTCAGGGCAGCGAGCCGGGCTGCGTGCCCAGCCCGCGCCAGCTGTTCGGCTTCTCGGTGTGGCTCGCGAGCGCGACGGCCGCCGTCATGCTGCTGCCGCTGATCATGAGGGTCGTCGCGGTGATCGACTCCTACACGGTCGTCGCGCTGATCGACATCGCGCTCGTGCTCCTCAACATCCCGCAGCGGCTCGGCGCCGTCATCGTGCAGGCCGTCATCCCCCATGCGACACGCGCGCTCGGCACCGGCGGCGCAAGCGTCACCATCTCCCGCCGCGAGCATGCCCTCCTGATCGCGCCGTTCGCGATCGGCGCCGCGGTCGTCGCCTTCACCCCGCTGCTCGGCTCGTTCTTCCATCTGATCGGCAGGCCCGGCTACGGCAGGAGCGCCGACTACCTTGCCCTCGCGCTGCTCGCCGGCCCGGCCCGCATCCTCTACGGCCTCGTGCAGGGCGTCCTCACGGCCCACGGCGACGGCCGGTTCCTCGCGCGCAACGCCTGGTCGGTCACGATCCTCACGTCGATCGCGATGCTCCTCGCCACCCTGCTCGGGAGCACGATCGTTGCGTTCGGCGCATTTGTCGTCGGATGCTGGGCGACGTACCTCATCGGCTACCTGCGAATCGGGCACGTCGAAGGTAGCGGCTCTGAGCTCGCGCCCTACGCATCGTGGCTTCGCCTCGGCGCCAGACCGAGTCGCATTCCTGTCGGACAGGTCGGGGCGAGCGACTGACGGCATGGTCGCTCAGCTCGACAGCACGTTCCTGCGCGTCGCGCCAGGCCGAGCCGCATCGCGGCTGGTGGGCTACTCCCTCTTCGAGGGCCGACCGGTCACCACCGCCGGTCAATGGTGGAACCCGGTCGTCTTCTGGAACCTGCGCCTCGCTGCAGCGCGCGCCGCGAGGCGAGTCGTCGACCGCCCCGTGTTCATCGTCGGGATGGGCAGGAGCGGCACGACGCTCCTCGGCCGAATCCTCGCCGCGCATCCGAGCGTCGGGTTCCTCAACGAGCCGAAGGCGATGTGGCACGTCATCAGAGATGACGAGGACATCATCGGCTCCTATGCGGCGCCGCGCACAGGACGACTGTACCTCCACGCCGAGGACGCCGAGGAGGAGGTGCGCCGGCGCAGCCACGCCCTGTTCGCCTGGTATCTACGAGCTAGCCGCTCGCAACGAGTCGTCGACAAGTACCCCGAGCTCGTCTTTCGCCATGCCTTCGTGCGCGCGATCTTCCCTGACGCCCGGTTCCTGATAGCGGTGCGCTCGCCCTGGTCGACGCTCAAATCGGTCGCCAAATGGTCGCGGTCCCACGCAACCGCCGACGCCGACTGGTGGGGTGTGCGAGACCAGAAGTGGGACGCCATCTGGACACAGGGCGTTGTCGAAAGATCTCACAACTCAGATCTCGCGACCTTGGATCTCTCCGAAGAGAGCGACCATCACATCCGCGCAGCTGTCGAATGGACCGTCGCGATGCGCGAGGCTATCTCACTTGCTGTCACCGATCCTCTCGCAAAGGTACTCCACTATGAGGAGCTCGTCTCCCGCCCGCGAGAGCTGATGCGCGACACGCTCAGCTTCTGTGAACTGCCTGCGAGCTCACGCATGGAGGCATATGCCGACTCAATCGTCTCCACACAGGAGAACGGTGGTGACAGACATGCGTCCTTGCCTCTGCCAGAAATCTTGACTGACGCAATAGATGCGACATGGTCCCGACTCCAAGCTGTCGAGCGGGCGCCATGAGTCGGCGGCCCACATCAAGAGCTGGGGCCTACCGGCGCCGATCGCGCCCGCCCGTTGGCGAGCCGCCGCTCGGCGGCAGCGGCATAGGCGCCCATCAGCGCCTCGTAGTGCACGTCCGCCGTGTTGTCGCGAAGGAGCCGCTCATACCCCAGGCGGCCCATCTCTTCAGCGAGCGTTCGACTCTCCGCAAGGCGTCGAATCGCGTTCGCCAGAGCCTGCACGTTCGCGGGAGGCACGACGAAGCCGTCGACCCCGTCCTCGACCATCTCCGGGAGACCGCCCATGTCGGTGCATATCGCCGGCACCCCGACTGCCCGAGCCTCCAACAGGCTCATCGGGTTGTTCTCGTGCCAGCGAGAGGGAACGAGCACAGCCCGCGAGCGCCGCTGCTGCTCGAGGACCTGCTCGCGCGTAAGCCGGCCGAGGTATTCGATGCTCTCCGACGCCGCGGCGGCCGCTCGCACCTCGTCCTCGAGCCGTCCGCCGGCGCCGGCGAGGACGAGCGTGCCGAGCTCAGGACCCCCGGTTGCGTATGCGTCGAGTATCTCACGGACGCCCTTCACCTCCTCGAGCCTTCCGGCGAAGAAGAACCGGGGCTGCTCGTCGAGGCCTCCGATGCTGTCACTGATCTCCTCTGGGGGCAGGAAGTTGGGGATCACACGCACCGTGCTCGGGTCGACACCCGCTGCGACCGCAACTCGACCGCCAAAAGCGCTTGAAGCGATATAGGCGTCGACCTTCCTGTAGGTGCCTCGCTCGCGTGCGAGGCGCGCCTCTATCGCGGCCAACATGCTTGCGGCCCGTGAGCCGTCGATGCACCGATGTAGGAACACGTTCTCGACGGCGCCCGTCGTACACAGGCTGCATGGCTTCCCGTCGCGGTAGAGCTGATACGCCGGACATCCGATCTTGTAGTCGTGCAGCTGCATCACACTCGGCACGCCCTGGTGGGCGAGCTCGTCTACCACCGAGAGCGTCAGCTGATGGTAGATGCTGTGCATGTGGGCCACGTCGGGCCGGAACTTCTCGAGCAGCTTGCGCAGACGGCGTCGCGCGCTTACCGAATATATCGACGTCAGACCGTCGTGTGCACGCGAGTGAAGCGGCCGTGAACGGTCCGTGTAGTCCCTTCGCGGCGCGAAGTAGCTACTGTAGGGCGATTCGACGTTGCTCGGATGCTCCATGGCAAAGTCGATGATCTCGTGGCCGCGCGCTGCGAGGAGCGCCCGGGTATTGAACAAAATCGCCTCCGGGCCGGCATGGTGGTAGAAGAACTTGTGGATTTGAAGAACGCGCATAGGGAAGTGCATTCGACAGTCTTTGGCCAAAAATCGTTCATCAAAAGTATAGACCTTCGATGCCCGCGACGCTAGTATCTGTGCGCGGAGACATCTTCCTATCGATGTCAACCACAGCCGGGTCCCTACTCAATCTATGTTCAGCGTAATCCCATGAAACTGGCCATCCTCGGCAGCCGCGGCTTTCCGAGCACCTACGGCGGATATGAGACGCTCGTGCGGCATCTCGCACCATACCTCGCGGCCGCCGGGCACGACGTCACCGTCTACTGCCGGGCGCCCGGCCGGCCGCAGCGAACCTGGCGCACCGAGGGCGTGCGCTGCATCGCGACGCCGGGACACGACTCGAAGTCCCTCTCGACGCTGACGTTCGGCATGACCGCGACACTTGACGCGAGCTTTCGCCGCTTCGACTCGATCCTCGTGCTCAACATCGCGAACGGGTTCTGGTTTCCCGCGCTGCGCGCGGCGCGCACGCCGTTCGCGGTCAACACGGACGGCATCGAGTGGGAGCGAGGCAAGTGGAGTCGCGTCGGCAGGACCACCTTCCGCTTCGGGGCGCGGATGACCGCCCGCTTCGCGGACGCGCTCATCTGCGACTCTCACGCGATCGGCGCGATCTGGAAGGAGCGCTTCGGGCGCGAGTCGACCTACATCCCCTACGGCGCACCGGTGCTCGAGAACGTCGGCGAGGACCGGTTGGGGACGATCGGCCTCGAGCCCGAGTCCTACCTGCTCGTCGTCGCGCGGCTCGCGCCCGAGAACAACGTCGAGCTGACGTTGGACGCCCTCGAGCTGCTCGCCGACGATGCGCCCCCAGCGGTCATCGTCGGCAGCGCGAACTTCGACTCGCCGATCGAAGCGCGGCTGAAGGCGATGGCGGCCGCAGGCCGGCTCTCGTGGCTCGGCCACGTCGACGATCAGCAGCTGCTCGCCCAGCTCTGGGCTCACTGTGCGGTGTACGTCCACGGCCACTCGGTCGGCGGCACGAACCCGGCGCTGCTGCAGGCGCTCGGCGCGGGAGCGCCGACGCTCGCGTTGGACACCCCGTTCAACGCCGAGGTTATGCCGTTCGCCGAGACGCTGTATCCGCGCGACGCGCACGCGCTCGCGGAGCGCATTCGATCGGTCACGACCTCTCCATCGCGGCAACAGGAGATGGCGAGCCGAGGTCGCGCGGTCGTGCGCGAGCGCTACTCCTGGGAGGGCGTATGCGAGGCGTACATGGACGTGCTCGTGGGCCTCGCGAGACACCGACGCGGTTCTCTCGTGCCGGCGTCGGGCTGGCCGAGCCTTTAGCGGTGATGTGACCGCTTTGGGCGCCGCGGTCGCAGGGTGAGGATCACCGCACTGGCCGGATGCACCGCGACGGTGCAGGACCGTCTCGCACAGGGCAAGAGCACGCGTCTCGGTTGCCATCTGCCCGCCCGTGTGACGTCGGCCCCTCCGAGCGTCACTCCGCCTCGCGCCTCGATCGAAGGCCCTGCAAGCGCCTCGTAGCTCGTGACGTAGCCCGCGGCGGGGATGGAGACCGGCTGTGCGGGACCTGCTGTGGCGAAGTTCTCGAGCGCGACGCTGATCGTGCCGTCGCGGGCGACCGTCGCCCAGGCCGTCAGGTTCGGCAGCGCCGCGGAGGAGATCAGGCGGGCCGACACGAACCGTCCCCCCTCGAGCTGGCGGGCGGCCAGCAGCCCATAGTACTCGGGGCGCGCAGCGACTCGTTCGCTTGCGGCCCGCACGTTCCTCGGTTCGCATATCGGAGCGAACGATTCGGGCCTGCAACGGCCGAGATAGCCGTGGAAGTCGATGCCGACGGTGCCGGCGCTCGCGGCCCTCAGCGTCCAGTCCAGCGACCACAGCGCGCTGGCGAACACCGGGCTCGTCTCAGGGCCGCCCGGTACGTCGCACGAAGAGGTGTCGTTCGTCTCGCTTATCAGCACGCGCCGGTGCGCAAGCTCGCCGGCCTTCGCCACGACCTGCAACGTCGAGCTCTCGTGTTCGCGAACTTCCGGCGAGAGCAGTTCAGTCGCCGTCGGCGCTGGCGAGCCTTCGCAGGCGCCGCTCGCGATGCTGTAGTGGGTCGGGTAGTAGTGAACGTCGATCGACGCGAACGAAGCGCGGGCGTCCGATGCGATCGGCCACAGCCAGGTTTCGGGCGAGAGGCGGCCGAGGTCCGGGCCGTACAGGTGGATCGCCGGCACGGCAGCGCGCATCGCCGCGTTGTAGGCGGTCAGTTCTTCGAGATAGTTCTCGACGCTGTAGGAAGCGGGACGGAGCCCAACTTGGGGGCTTCCGTAGTCTCTCGGCTCGTTGCCGATCTCGAAGCCGAGCACGCGAGAGCCGAGAACGCGCTCGGCGACCTGAGCCTCGTCGGCGGCTCGCCTGGGATCGAAGTGGCCGAGGTCGACCCCCAGGATCGCCCGCCAGCCCGTCGCGCTCAGCAGACCGCGAAGACGTACCAGGTCCGCCGGCACGACCGTGTTCGTCGCCCATCCGGGAGCCGGCTCGCCGTGGCTCGTCCACCAGGAGAGGTCGAGCGAGAGACCGCCGATGCGAAGCACTCCCGGCCCGAGCAGTCGCATCAGTGCGACGAGCGACCTGTCGCCTGCGCTCAGGTCTGGGGTGCCAAGCTCCCTCGCCTCGATCGACAGGCCAACCGCGCCCAGCGCGAACTCGTCTCCGGGATGGCTGCGCTGCACCGCCAGCGCCACGTGCGGCATCGCGCCCTTCGCGGCGTCGCCGAAGCGGTAGAGCCGGTGCTGCGAATCGGCCGGCCCACTGGAGACGTGGAGAAGCAGGACCGACGTCAGGGCGAGCGCCAGCAACACGGCCAGCGCGAGCGATCGAGCTCGCCACCACGCCGAGCCGGACTTGTCGTCTCGACGGTTCGCGGCGCCCTCCCCGGCTTCAGACCTTGCCCGCGGGCATCAATGCCTCGGGCGCCGAGGCGCCATTCGTGGAGGCGAGCGCCTCGGACGAGGACCTGCCACCTCGTTGGTAGAGACCGGAGCCTGTCGCCTTCGCACCGTTGGCGATCACGCCGAGCAGTGGCACGCCGCTGTCGGAAAGGGTCTGGCGAAGTCGCTCCGCGGCGTCACGACGGCTGTGTTCGATCCTGCCCACTATCACCACGCCGTCGACCTTCGTGAGCAGTGGGAACGCGTCCGACACGGAGGCGAGCGCCGGCGTGTCTATTACGACGAGGTCGTATGCGGATCTCGCGTGCTCGAGCACCGCCGCCATCGCCTGGCTCTCGAGCAGTGCGCTCGGGTCCGGCGGCAGCGTCGCGCCGGCGAGCAGCACGTCGAGCGTGCGTCCCGAGGCGCGACCGCCAGGCGACGTCGCCTCCAGGGCGATCGACCGCGTCGCCTCGTCCATCCGAGCGTCGCCGATCAGCACCTCGACGGCGCCCGGCCCAGGCTGGACGTCGAGCTGCTCGGCGAGCGTCGGGTGCCGCAGGTTCATCTCGAGCAGCAATACCCGTGAGCCCGCTCTCGCAGCCGCCTCGGCCAGCCGGCGCGCGATCGTCGTCTTGCCCTCGCCGGCCGCGGCCGACACGATCGCGATCGTGTGCAGGTCCCGATCGCCGTTGAGGAGGCGCAGGTGAGCGCGGATGAGGCCAAACGTCTCAGCCTCGGCGGGCGGCAGAGCCGCCCCCCTGCGCGCAAGCGCCCTGCTCCGCGGCACGGCGCCGAGCAGCGGGAGGTCGTAGACCGTCTCCAGATCCTCGGACCCTTTGATCCGGCGGTCGACTCGCTCGAGCATGAGCGCAAGGGCAATGCCGATGAAGAGCCCGAGTACGCCGCCGATCGAGGCATTCGTAGAGGTGTGGGGAGAGGAAGGGCTGGCGGGAGGCTGCGCTTCGGCGGCGATCTGAACGCCCCCTTCCTTCAATGTCGAAAGCAGACCAAGCGTCTGCGCACGCTCTTGGAGCAGCAGGCCATCTGCGCCGTATCTCTGTCGAGGAGGCAGCGCAGCAAGCTCCTTGCGCACTGCCACGCGCGCAGACTTGAAGAATGCTCGATTGGCGTTCGTCTGCTCATCGACGAACCGGCGAACGTAGGTATTTGCGATCTCAGCAGCAAGTACGGGCGAGGTCGATGTGGCAGAGACGTCGACAACGCTCGATTCCCCCTGTCCAGCCACGCTCACGCTTTCATCGACGCTCTGTTCGGTCAACCCGTGGCCGATCTGGGAAGCGGTCTTCGCCGCCATGTCGCCGCGCTTGATGAGTTCGAGCTCGTTGGCCTGCCTGGCGAGAAGGCTCACGCCGCTGCCGTTACTCTGCAGCCCAACGATCTGTTGCGTAAGCGTGCTGTTGTTGAAGACGACCGACGCGCTCGCCGTGTACTTCCGGGCCGCGAGCTTCGAGAAGCCGTATGCCGCGCCCGCGAGGACCACGACGCACAGCACGATCAATGCGGCGCGACGGCGAAGGACGCCTACGACCTGCCTGAGACTTAGGGCTTCGGAGCCTTGCTGCATGTTGTTCTTATCCCCTCAGATCGCTGGAGGTACTTCGCAAAGAACCGTCCTGGCGCCCGAGAACTTCCGATGCGACCTAAAAAGATCCTAAGCCGCGACTGGAGCCATCAGCTCGGCATCGGCCGCCTGCCGTCTACGGGAGGCGATCGAGCGTCGCGGCGGAACGGTAGATGCCGTACGTCGGCACAGAAGAAATCCCTGGGCTGCAGCGTTGTACGTCCGAGGACCGTATGCCCTTCGCGAGGGGTAGACCTGCACGCTGGACTCTTCACGGCAGCGGATGAGCGCTTGGCCGTCGCGTAGCGTCGCGTCATGGCGTCGAGAGTCCGACGCGGCAAGCAGGCGCGCTCGCTCGCTCCGTCGCTCGACGCTGTCGCTCGGTTGCCTCGTCTCCGTCCTCGCCGCCGAGGGACTCGCGGTCTCGCATTCCCCCCTGTGGGCTGCTCCATTGGCGGGCCTTCTGCTCATCGGCATAGCCGATGAGCTGCCAGTAGTGCCATTCCTGGGTCTCACGTTGTTCGTGCGCGTGCTGACAGACGACATGACCACCGGAAATAGCCACCATACCGGCAATCTCAATTTGGCAGGAGCGATCGCGATACTCTTCATACTCGTAGCGATAGGGCTGCTGATCCGCCGCCAGCGTGGCGTACAGGCAACGATACTGGCGCTTCTCTGGCTGTGCCTCTGGACGACGATCGCGATCCACACCCACGGCTCGTCGGCGGAGACGATCCGGGAGGGCGTGCGCGAGGCGTCAGTCGTCGCGCTCGCCGTGCTCGTATACAACGCGCGTGGAGCGGTGACAGTGCCTATCGCAACGCGCTTGGTTCAGCTCATCGGCGTCGTGCCAGCGCTCGTCGCGCTGTACCAGTTCGCGACGCACAAAGGCATGGAAGTCGCGGGCCATATCCGCTCCAACGGCACGTTCGTTCATCCGAACAGCGCCGCCATCTTCTTCGCGATCGCGACGATCGTCTCGCTCTGGCGCTACCTGGACGGTGGCCGACGGCGATCTGATGCGCTCTTGATGGCGCTATTCGCAGCCGCGCTGATCGCAACGTTCAGCATCGACGGCCTGCTTTCGATGATCGTCATGCTCCTCGCTTTCGGCGTACTGCGCCCAGGCGCTGTGCGTGCCAAGCTCGGTGCCTTCGCGGTTGCAGTGCTTGTCATCGGCGCGTTCCTTGCGACTCCCCTCGGCGCAGAACGTCTCGCCAACGCATCGTCGAGCAACGTCACGACCGCCGAACATGGGGCGCCGAACAGCTCGTTTGCTTGGCGCGTATACAAGTGGGAGACGCTCCTGCCGGAATGGGAACGGTCCCCGCTGTTCGGCCAGGGCCTCGGCACGACCGTCACCTCCGAAGCCACCGCGGCAAATCGACTCGCCGGCTTCGTGCCTCACAATGAATATCTGCGATACCTCGTCGAGACGGGGGTCGTCGGCTTGGCGACCCTGCTCTGGGCTCTTGGCGTCCTGATGCGTGCGCTCTTCCGTAAGCGGCGGCTACCTGGCATCCGGGGCGCGGGCACGCTCAACGCAGCCTCGTTGGCGATCACTGTCGTCATCGGATGTCTTTTCAACTCGATTGCGGACAATGCGCTCGTCGACAGCATCACCGGCTATACCGCTGCGCTGCTAGCCGTCGCCGTCCTCAGCCTGCCTGCGGTCGAGGTGAGCCGCAGGACAGAGCGTGCGGCGGCGACATAGGCGCCTGGTCACGCGATGGGCGCGGGCTGCGTTCATCACTGAGAACTTTTGAGGAGGCGGCACAAAAAGTCCTCAAGCCGCGGCGTTGTAGGCTGTGCAGCCGCAAACGTCACGGCACTTCAGGTCTGCTCGCGAGGCGCTGCACGGTCGGCGATGAGCGTCTGGCCGGCATATACTGGTCGTCTGGCCCCACGGCGTCGCGAGCTCGGCGGGAGCAGCAGCTCCGAGCGTTCGAGCGGTCGCCTGTCCCGCCGCGGCCTGTGGCTTGGCTGCCTGATCGGCGTCCTCGTCGCCGAGGGGTTCGCCGTCGCCCACTCCTATCTGTGGGCGATTCCGCTCGCAGGCATCCTGTTCGTCGTGATCGCCACCGATCTGCCGGTGGTGCCGTTCCTCGGCGTCACCTTGTTCGTGCGCGTCGTGACCGACGACCTGGGCAACGCGAACAGCCATCACTCCGGCAGCCTCAACTTCTCGGGGATGATCGCGGTGTTGATCATGCTCGTGACGATCGGCCCGCTCATCCGTCGCCAGCGCGGCGCGCGGCCGACGCTGCTGGCCCTGCTGTGGCTGGGCGCATGGACGGCGATAGCCGTCCACACCGACGGCGCGTCGGCCGAGACGATCCGTGAGGGCGTGCGCGAGATGTCGGTCGTCGCGCTCGCGGTTCTCGTATGCAACGCGCGCAGAACCGTGAGTGTGCCGACCGCGACACGCATCGTCCAGTTCATCGGCGTCGTTCCAGCGGTCCTCGCGCTGTATCAGCTTGCGACGCACAAAGGTCTCGAAGTCGCCGGCGAGATCCGCTCGAACGGCACGTTCGTACACCCGAACAGCGCCGCGATCTTCTTCGCGATGGCGACGATCGTCTCGCTGTGGCGGTACCTCGACAACGGCCGACGCCGATCTGACGCGCTTCTCATGACGCTCTTCGCAGCTGCCGCGGTTGCGACGTTCAGCATCGATGGCCTGCTTTCCATGCTCGTGATGCTGATGGCCTTCGGCGCGCTGCGCCCCGGCTCCCCGCGCGCGAAGCTCGGCGCCTTCATGGTCGCAGGGCTTGTGATCCTGGCGTTTCTGGCGACGCCGCTCGGCGCAGAACGCATCGCAAAGGAGTCGGCGAGCAACGTGACGACCGCCGAACACGGAGAGGCGAGCAGCTCGTTCGCTTGGCGTCTGTACAAGTGGGAGACGCTGCTGCCCGAATGGGAACGACATCCACTGTTCGGCCGTGGTCTAGGCACGACCGTGACCTCCGAAGCCACGGTCTCGAATCGACTGTCCGGATTCGAGCCGCACAACGAATACCTGCGATATCTCGTAGAGACCGGTGTCGTCGGTCTTGCGATCCTGCTCTGGGGCGCCGGCCTCTTGATTCGAGTCCTCGTCCGCAGGCGGCGAATGCCCGGCAGCCGCGATGCGGGCACCCTCAATGCGGCGTCGCTCGCTATCGCCATCGTCATCGGGTGCCTCTTCAACGCGATCGCGGACAACGCGCTCACCACCAGCACAACCGATTACACCGCTGCGCTGATCGTCGCCGCCGTTCTCAGCGCGCCCGTGATCGAGGCGCGGCGCAAGCCACAGCTCGCGATCGCGGCGACGTAGGCGACCAGCCGCGCGATGGGCGCGTCCTGCGTTCGTCACTTCGGTCCCGACCCTCACACGGTCGGCGGCATCGCGACGGTCATCAGGCTGCTCGCAGAGCACGACGTCGGAGCCGACCGCGTCTGCGCGCATCCCACCTGGAGGCCCGCGGCGCCGCTCATCAGCGCCCGCCTCGCCGCTGGCGCGGCGCGCGCGATCAGGCGCATGCCGGCCGATCAGATCGCGCATCTGCACCTCTCCGAGCGAGGCTCCTTCCTGCGTGAGGGCGCGCTGCTCGCCTGCGCGCGCAGGCGGGGCCTTCTCACCGTCGCGACGCTGCACGGCGCCTGCTTCCTGCCGTTCGCGGCGAGCCGACCGCGGCTCGTGCGCGCGGTGCTGCGGAACGCGCACCTGATCAGCTGTCTCGATGCCGCGGTCTGCGACGCCGTGCGACGGATCCTGCCTGACGTGCGCTGCGAGATCGTGCCCAACCCCGTCCCGCTCGACGAGAGTCCCCTGCCCGCTGATCGGACCGACGAGGTGGTCCTCTTTGCAGGCGAGATCGGCCTGCGCAAGGGCGCCGACGTGCTGCATCGCGCCTGGCGGCTCGTCGCCGAGCGCCGGCCGAGCGCGCGGTGCCTGATCGTCGGGCCCGCAGGCGACTATGCGCCGCCGCAGGCGGAGCGCCTGCAGGTGCGCCCGGCCGTCGATCCGGCGGCGATGAGAGAGCTGCTGCGCAGCGCCCGCGTCGTCGCGCTGCCGACGCGCGCCGAGGGCATGCCGATGATCCTCGCCGAAGCGATGAGCCTCGGACGGCCATTCGTCAGCACCCCCGTAGGCGCGATCCCGGAGCTCGCCGCGGGCGGCGGCGTGCTCGTCGGACTCGACGACGAGACCGAGCTCGCGCAGCGCCTGATCGAGCTGCTCGCCGACCCACAGCTCGCGCGCGACATCGGCGAGCGCGGACGCGAGTTCTGCGCGCGGACGCGCAGCCTCGAGGCGATCGACGGCCGCTGGCGGGAGCTGTACGAGGAGGCGCGGCGCTCGGCGGGCCGCAACGTTGCCGAGACCGGCGTGTTGTCGCTCGCGAGCGCGAGATAACGGAACCTTTACGAGATCCGGAGGGGAGATGCGCAGAGCGTGGCTCGCAGTGCTGACGGTCGTCGTCTGCGCCGGCGCGGCTGGAGCGTCGCCTGGCGTCGCACCGGCGCTCGTCGGCATCCACCACGTCCAGCATGTGATCGTGATCATGCAGGAGAACCGCTCGTTCGACTCCTACTTCGGCACCTACCCGGGCGCGAACGGGATTCCCGCGGGGGTGTGCGTGCCGGACCCGCTGCACGGCGGCTGCATCGCGCCCTTCCACGATCCGGCCGACAAGAACTACGGCGGGCCGCACGGTCACGGATCCTTCGTGAGGGATCTCGACGAAGGCAGGATGGACGGGTTCGTGAGCGAGGCCGAGAAAGGCTTCAAGTGCTCGAGCACCGAACCGACGTGCAGCCCCTGCAAGGAAGAAGAAGTGGCTGGCGCTCAGTGCATGGACGTGATGGGCTATCACGACGCGCGCGAGATCCCGAACTACTGGACCTACGCGGAGAACTACGTCCTGCAGGACGGCATGTACGAGTCGAAGTCCTCCTGGAGCTGGCCCGAGCACCTGTTCCTCGTCTCCGGATGGTCCGCGATGTGCACGAACTGGAGCGACCCGCTTTCCTGCACGGGAGCGAACGCCCCGGAAGGGCCGCCGAGCCCAGAACCCCGGCCGAGCGGCGAAGACCCCTACACCGGTCCGGAAGCGATCTCGCTGCCCTGGACCGACGTCACCTACCTGCTGCACAAGCACGGCGTGAGCTGGGCCTACTACCTATTCGAAGGCAGCGAGCCCGACTGCGAGAGCGACGAAGCGGTCACCTGCGCGCCGGTGAAGCAGGGGCCGAAGACACCGGGCATCTGGAACCCGCTGATCGACTTCATGGACGTGAAAGAAGACGGCCAGCTCGGGAACGTTCGGTCTCTCAACGCCTTCTACAACGCCGTTCACGAAACGAGCTCCTGCGCGCTGCCGAAGGTCTCGTGGATCGTGCCCAACGTCGCGGTCTCCGAACATCCCGCCGCGCTCGTCTCGAAGGGACAGGCGTACGTGACGACGCTGATCAACTCGATCATGCGCAGTCCCTGCTGGGACAGCAGCGCGATCTTCCTCTCCTGGGACGATTGGGGAGGCTTCTACGACCACGTCGCGCCGCCCGTGATCGACGGCCAGGGGTACGGCTTCAGGGTGCCCGGCCTCGTCATCAGCCCATATGCAAAGGCCGGCTACATAGACCATCAGCAGCTCAGCCACGACGCCTACCTGAAGTTCATCGAGGACGACTTCCTCGAAGGCGAACGCCTCAACCCGACGACCGACGGACGCCCGGACTCGCGCCCGGACGTGCGCGAAGAGGCGCCGGGGCTCGGCAACCTGCTCGCAGACTTCAACTTCAACCAAGCGCCAAGGCCGCCTCTCATCCTGCCGCCGTACCCGGCGCCAGGCCCCGCGTCCAACCCGCCGGGATACGTGCCGCCCGCCCCGCCGTCTCCGGTGATCGTCAAACCAAGCGCGCCCGCCCTCCAGCTCGTCGCCTCCGTCGCGCCCCGCCAGAATCTGCGCCGCCAGCGCGGCAACGTCGAGCTCACGCTCAGCTGCAACATCCGCTGCTCGCTGTTCGCCTATGGCCACCTCAACCTGCGCAGGCACCGCCGCCGCCACATCGGTCTGCGTCCCGTTCGCAGGACGCTTGGCGCGCACATGGCGACAGAGCTGAAGCTCTGGCTCTCGCCCGCGAGGATCGCGGCGGTGCGCAGAGCCCTGCGCCTGCATCGCCACGTCTTCGCGAGGCTGACGGTCGCTGCGACCGGCGACGAAGCACAGCGTCAGCGCTACGAAGTGAGGGTGATGCTGCGGTGGCGGTGAGGTAGGGGCTCGCCGGCGCGCCTTACGCGTTCAGTCGTTCGCTCAGCGTCCTGAGTAAAGTTACTCAGCGCGTTGAGCAATTCGTCGTTCTATAGGCGCGATCCCGTTCACTGCCTTCGTTCACAGAACTGAAGCCATCGAGTCTCGGCCTCTTCGACGCTCAGCCCTTCCACCTCGTGCTCGGGCACGCCGGCGATGAAGATGAGGCTGTTGAGGAGCCAACCAGGCTTGGATGGGCCGCTGGGTGGTGGCGGCGTGCGGGAGGCGCGGTTCACCGGCTGTCCGGTGCGCAGCGCGTCCCAGAACTCCTGTTCGCCGCCGAGCGCGAGCTGCTCGCGCCAGATCCGGTGCCAGAGGGCGGAGTCGCCGATCGAGCCGTGTCCATGCGAGACCTTTGTCCTGAGCACCCGTCCATCGTCCAGAATCTTTCGGTAGCGGATGTGGTCGGGGTTGCGGCGGCCCTTCGTCGTCTTCTCCCAACCGTCGATCTCACAGAAGCGGTGCAGGTCGGCGTGACGGGGCTGCGGCACCGTCTTTAGGCGGCTGCGTCCGCGGGCGGAGCGAACAGCACATCCGCCAGCTGCCCGGAGGCGTCAGCGAGCCACGCCCTGATCACGAACGGGAAGTGGGCGACCCGGTTGGGGGCCCGCGAGTAGAGCTCCGCTTCGTTCAGATACTCCTCGACGTAGTCGCGTACCTCGTCGAGGAGGTCCTCGCGTGCTTCCGAGAATGAGGCGCCGCGGCCGTAGAGCGCGAACTCGGGAAGCCAGATGCTGACTTCGCCTGCCTCTGCGTGAACCTCGGGATGGAATCGGCAGCCCGCCACGAGCGCCAGAGCCTCATCGGCGCCGAGCAGCACGCCGCTCTCTCGAGCGCCGCGATCGATCCTCACGGGCCGGTGGCGCTGCACGACATCGCTGAACGTCGGCCCGATCGAACGGCGAAACTCCGTGATCTTCAGAGCTGCAGGCATCCTACGCGACGCTAGCACACAGTGTACGTAATGTACATGGTATCGCTCGCGTGTCGTCCTATCTCAGCGCAGCGCTTCCGGCGCCCGCATGAGGCGGATCATCCGCAGCCCGTAGCGGCCGAGCACGCCGATCCCGCGACCGAGGCGGGATCTCGCTTGCCGTCTAGCCCCGTGCCGCGCCTGCTGGTCGAGCACCTCGCGCGGGGGCAAGAGCTGGCGCCGCACGAACGCCGCCAGGCCGCCGGGAGGCGCGAGCAGCCCGTCGATCAGCCCCGTGTCCGCATACAGCTGAGACCGGCTGCTGCGCGGGTTCGGGTTCGCGAGCCGCGCGGCCAGGCGCTGACGAACCTCGAGCTCGTCAGATCTTGCGAGCAGCTCGCCCGCGGGCAGGCCGACGACCTTCTCCGCCGCCCTCGCCGCGCCGCCGACCACGCGCGCAAGCGCCGGATGGACGTGCAGCGTCTGCTCGAGCGCACGAGGCGGCAGCTCGGCGCCGTGGAGGTCCCACCACGCGCTGAGATCGGAGGCGAGGCGCAGGTCGACGAAGCCGTCTCGTGCATAGAACAGCAGCAGCGCGGCGAGCTCGTCGGCCAGGGCGGGACGCCACTCGCCGGAGGGGTCCGGTGCGGGCGGAAGCAGCCGCTCGCACGCGAAGCTGCGCTCGTACCAGTGAACGCGCCAGTGCAGCTCGATCGGTGGAAGCTGGCCCTCGCCGTGCACGAGCAGCAGATGCAGCAGCGGCAGGCCGTCGTCGAGCACGTGATCGGTCGGGGCGGCGTAGCCGAGGCGGCGCACGACCTCGACGGCGGCCTGCAGCTGGTCCGGCGGGACGAGCAGGTCGATGTCGTTCGAGAGGCGCCTGCCGGTGTCGCCGTAGATCGCCTCGGCGAAGGTCGGGCCCTTCAACGCGCTCGCACGGATGCCCTCCTCGGCGAGCTTCGCGATCACGCCGAGGCAGAGGAGCTGGAGGAAGGCCCCCTGCTTGCGTCCCGACTCGAGCGCTTCCTCGATCGTCGCGCGAAAGTCGTCGTTCGCCTCACCCTCCGTCAGCTCGAGGATTCGCGGGCCGAGCGTCGTCAGCAGCCTGCGCGAGCCGAGCGTCTCGGTGAGTCGCGACCAGTCGGCATCCGCGACGAGGCGCGAAGCCTGCTCCCGCATCGCGAGTCGACGGGCGGCGATGCCGGCGCTGAGCAGGATCAGCTGCCGTTCGGATCGCGCGCTCGAGGCCGGCACAGCGACTGAATCTATAAGAGTCCATCCGAGGACTCGGGTAGGTGCGTCGCGCTTGACCTGCCCGCTGTGCGTTCGTCCTCGAGGCCAGCGGCCCTCAGCCGTGCAGTTCCATCTGCAGCAGTTGGAGGTGGCTCCAGGGGAAGACCGCGAGCAGTTGCTGCGGCGTCTTTCCTTCGAAGTAGCCGCTCGACCCGGTGTAGGGATCGGTGCCGTTCGTCGGATCCTGGGCGTAGAAGGCGACGTTTGCCGCCCTGTCCCTCACGAAGATGCCATAGCGCTGCGCCGCTTCGGCCATCATCAGCGTGAAGTGGGGAAGTTTGAGCGCGGCGAGATCGAGGCTCGGATCGAGCCGCAGGTGCGCCCCCTCAGGCATCGATGTGAGCGCGGTCAAGGTTCCGTCGGTTCGCTGCGCGGGCGACGCGTAGACTTCGGCGCGCGGGCCGGGAATCGCCATCGCGAGCGCATGGTTGATCTGGCCGAGTTCGATGTCTTCGAACGTGATCAGGCCGCCGGCGATCGAGAGCGAGGTTGCGCTCGCGCCCCATCCCGTTTTCGCGCCTGACCATGCTTCTGGACCGTAGACGCCGGGATCGGACGACACCTTTTCCATCGCGCCGCCCCAGTAGGCCCGCCAGCCTTTGGGCGTCTGTTCGAGTTTCCAAAACTCCCACAGCTTGTTGCTGCTCGGCTGCCAGACGACGAGGTGTTTGTCGGTGCCGGTCGCAGGCTGAGCTTCGTGCGGCAGCGGCACGGCTTCCCACGCCGCCTGCAGCGCAGGCGCCCTCCACGCGTTTTCGAGCGTGACCTTTACGGTCGGCTGTGACGAGGGCACCTTGTAGATCGGCACCGACCACGCCGTCGTATTGATCGTCGGAAGTTCTTTTTTTTCTTGCTCGTCTTTCGCGATCTTCTGGTCGAATGCGCCGACGATCGCAGCCGAGCTCGGGTCGAGCAGCGCATTTGCGGCCGGCGCCTCGTTCCAGAAGCCCGTCGACGAGAAGAAGCGGAAGGGCGTCGCGGTGCTCAGCGTCGAGGTGGATGCGGTCGTCGAAGAGGTCGTGGACGTCGAAGTGGAGGTGATCGTCGAGGTCGATTCGGTCGATTCGGTCGCGGTCGATTCGGTCGCGGTCGATTCGGTCGATTCGGTCGCGGTCGATTCGGTCGGGGTGGAGCTCGACGTCGACGTGGAGGACGTCGCGCTGGTCGATGTCGGCGTTGTCGACGTCGACGTCGTCGTGGTCGAGGTGGGGGATGAGGTCGTTGTGGTGAGGGAGGTGGTCGAGGTGGAAGAGGCGGTCGTGGAGGTGGACGATGTGCCCGTCGAGGTCGATGTCGAAAATGAGGTGGCCGTCGATGTAGCGCTAGACGCGGTTGTCGAGGAGGTCGACGTCGATGCGGTGGTGGAGGTGGTCGATTCGCTCGCCGTCGATGTCGATGCCGCCGTAGAGGTGTTCGTCGAGGTGGACGAGGTGGAGGTGGAGGAGGTCGATTCGGTCGTAGTGGTCGATTCGCCCGACGAGCCGGTCAGTTCGCCTGAGGATTCGGTTACGGGCGTAAACGGGGCCGGCAGGTGATGCGAGCTGGTTTCCTTGCGCGTGCCCGCGATGATGCCGCGGCCGCCGATGCAGAAACCGCGCCTCGCGCGACGCCTCAGCTTGTGCCTCTTGTGCCTGCGCCTCGCAGCCCTGCATCTCGCTTTCGAGGCAGCCGGCCATACATGCCTGTGCACGCGCGACGAAGTCGCGCCGATGCGGTGGGCGCTCGCGTCGAGGCTCGTTGCGGCGATCGACAGCACAGCACCCACCAACAACAGGCCGATGCGAATCGCAACTCCGCGACGGCGACGGACCATCAGCACCCCTCCTCGTTGATCTCCGGCCCCGGAGGACCGCTCTCGAAGTCGGTGTGCCGGGTAATCGGACGAACGGACCCTGGCTCCGAGTCAGGAGCAGACTCGTGGACGTTTATCTGGGACACCCAGTCCTGGAACATCCCAGACACGCAGTTCTGGGACATCCCAGCTTCTGGGACACCCCCGAGTTGCTACCCAGACGGCAGGGTTCGAGAAACGCATAATCTGCGAATTCGCGCTGCGGTTGAGGGGAAGCGCCGATCCGGGCTGGACCGGCGAGCCCCGAAGCGAAGAAGTCCCGCTGGCCACGGCGGCGGGAGGCTTCACGTCCGCTCAGCTCCGGCGAGCGGCGGCTAGTGCTTACCGGTCCGGCGTATCGAGATGATCGCAGAGCCGGCCGGAGGAGCGCAGCTACTTGCCAGCGCCGCGACGGCCGCCGAGGATCGCACCGGGCTCGGGCTTCATCATCGCCTTGATCGGAGCTGGCGGGACAGGCCGTGGAGCAGGCTTCTCGGATGACATGTGAGTCATGCTAGCACCAGCTGCAGGCCCCACAACACGACCTCGACGAGTACGGCCGCGGAGGCCAGCGTGAATACCTGGCCGATCCGCTCGATATGGAGCTCGTTCGCCGCGGCGATCGTGTCGCAGGTCGCAGCGAGTCGTCGGTAGACGTCCGTCGCGGGATCCGGGTGGGCATTTGTCAAATCGAGGAGCGCACCGCCCTCAGCCAGATATTCGATCTTGCTCGTTGGCAGGAGCACGTACAGGCTGAACGCGAGCGAGAGCACGAACGCGCCAAGACCGCTGAGCGCGAGACCTCGAAGATGGTTCGTCGTCAACGCCCTCGCACCGAGGAACGAGACGACGACCGATGTCGCGGTGAGCAGCGCGCCGGTTCGCGCACGCAGATCGCGAACCGACTCTCGCTGTGCGTCAAGCGCCGCGCGCGCGATCGCGTATGCGGCACGTGCGATCTCTCGCCTGGACTCACGCAGCTCGTCGGACACGGCCCGTTGTCGCGAGACGGCGCGTCAGGACCCCCCCTGCGACCACGTCAGCGGCGCCCGCAGACAAACCGCGAAGCCACCGGCTGATAGCTTATGCCCCTGCATCTCGAGGGGCGAAGCCGCATTGGATCAGGGGTGCTCTGAGCGGAGAAACGGTCTCAGAGCCAGCTGGACGGTGGAACGTTTGGACAATGGCAGCGCGGTAGGAGGAAGAGAAAGAGGAGCGCTGGAGCGGGCGGCCTTCCAGGGCTTCCCCTTCGGCATGCTCATCGTCGACCGCGATGGCAGGATCGTCTCAGGCAACGTCGCGGCGAAGCGCCTGATCGAGGCGAAGGGCATCAGCGAGGCGCAGGCGACGTGCTGCGCGCTGCTCGGCTGCCGCACGCCCGAGACCGTGCTCGCCGAGGTGTGCCTCACCGAGCTCGCGCTCGCCCGCGGAGAGCCGCTGCCCGAGATCCGGGTCGACGTCAGCACGAAGGACGGAGCGATCAGGGCGCTGTGGGTCGCGATCGCGCCGCTGCCGCAGAACTCGCACTTCGTCGTGCAGCTGCGGCCTGGGCCCACGCGCGACCGGCGCAGGCGCACGGACCCGCACTGGATGACGGGACCGAGCCTGCGCATCAGGACGCTCGGCCGCCTGATCGTCGAGTCGGCGCAGGGGCCGCTCGAGGGCAGCTGGCTCGACCAGCGCACTGGGCAGCTGCTGCGGTACCTGCTCACCGAGCGCAACCGGTTCGTCCAGGCTGACGAGATCGGCGAGAGCCTCTGGCCGAACGCGGACTTCGCGATCGCGAGCAGCGTGCGCTACTACGTGCACGCGCTGCGACGCAAGGTCGAGCCTCAGCGTGGGCCCCGCGAGCCCTCGTCGTTCATCCTCTCGCGCTCAGGCGGCTATCGCCTCAACCTCGAGCTCGTAACCGTCGACGCGGACGAGTTCGAGCGCGACATCTCCGCCGGGCTCGCCGTCGTGGAGAGCGATCCGGAGGCCGCCGTCAAGGACCTCGAAAGCGGACTCGCCCTCTACAGAGGGGAGTTCCTCTCGGACCTGCCCTACGCCGATTGGGCGATGGCCGAGCGCAACCGCCTCCACGACCTCGCGTGCACAGCGCTGCGCCGCCTCACCGACATCCACCTCAGTCAGCGCGCGATCTCGAGCGCGGTCCAGTCGCTGCAGCGCCTCGCGACGATGACCCCCTACGACGAGGGCGTTCACCGCCAGCTGATGGAGCTGGAAATAGCGGAAGGGCGCCGCAGCGACGCGGTCCGCCGCTACAACGCGCTGCGGGCGAGGATCCGCCGCACGTTCGGGCACGACCCCGACTTCACGCCCGCGGACCTGACGGCGTCGCTTGCAGCAGATCCTGAGAACGGACCCGCAGTCCCGCCGGCCTCGGGCCCGCGAGCGCGGCGCACGGACCTGTCGGCCTCGACCGCTCGGCGCTGAGCGAGGCTCAGGCGCGCGCCTGAGCCTGACGGACCGCAGGCGCCGCCTCTCGATCGACGAGCGCGGCCTTCAGGGCGCGCCGTCCGCGATGGTGCAGTCCGTGCACCGAGCCCTCGCTGCGGCCGGTGCGCTCTGCGATCTCGGTCGGAGACAGGCCGACGACGTGGCGCATCACGAGCACGTCGCGCTGCTCCCGCGGCAGCGCCGTGAGCGCCTCGATCAGGTCGCTGCCTTGGCCGGGAGCGGGGCCGGAGGCGTGTCCGCAGAAGGCCTCCGTCGTGCGCACCTCCTCGACCGGCACGAGCCGCTGCTGGCGCATGTGGTCGACGGCGACGTTGCGGGCGACGCGCAGCAGCCAGGCGAAGAAGGGCACGTTGCGCTCCTCGTACTTGCCGATCACGGAGAGCAGCTTCGCGAAGACGTGCTGGGTGATGTCCTCGGCCTCGTGGTGGTCGTGGACGATGCTGCGCACGTACCCGTGGACGTTGTCCGCATAGCGCGCGTATATGAACGCGAACGCCTCGCGGTCGCCTTCCTTCGCGCGCCTCACCGCGCGCGCAACGAGCCTCGTGTCCTGCTCCCCGTCGCAGCTTCGTTGCTGTCCGTGCTTTCGCAGCTCCATCCGATGCCTCCCCGCGCTGTCCTTGCCTCAGCGAACCATCCCTTCGCTGAGCCGACTTAATTCCCCCCTCATCGAGGAGTTTGCGGCAAGCAAAGCGGAGAGTTGTTGTGCTGCGGTTTGCAGTCGAGTTTGAATCGAATTTGGCCGGCCGCCGTCAGATATTTCGACATGTGCGCGCTTTCGCCTGCCGCGCTCACGTTGGGAGCGTCCGCGGCCGAGAAGGGGGTAGTCCCAGACCTGTCGAACGCTCAAGGAACGTGCTGCTCATGATCCTCATTCCCCTCGCCGTCGCGGTCGCCTGGCTCGGCGTCCTCGTCCTCTGCCTCTCGATCTGCGTGATGGCAGCCCGCGGGGACGCCGCCGACGAGCGCGCGCCTCGGCAGGCTCCGGCTCCGCTGCGCCGGTCCCCTGCTGCGGCCCCCGCGATCCCGTCGCCCCGGCGCGCGGACGCGTCCCGGCGGCCCAGGCGCGCTCGTCGCGCCTCGCCGCAGACGCTCAGGACCCGCGCCTAAAGGCGCGCATCCTCACAGGCCGCGCCGTCCGATCACGTGCGGGACGGTGCGCAGGAGGATCTTCACGTCGGTCCACAGCGACCAGTTCGCGACGTACAGGTAGTCGATCGCGACCATCTCCTGCAGCGGCACCCGCGCGGGGCCGAGGATCTGCCAGTGGCCCGTCATGCCCGGCAGCAGCTCGAGGCGCTGCCGGTCCCAGCCCTCGATGCGCTCGTCCTCCTCGACGACGAGCGGCCGGGGGCCGACGAGGCTCATCTCGCCGCGGAGGATGTTCAGCAGCTGCGGCAGCTCGTCGAGGGCGCTCTTGCGCAGCAGCCTGCCGACGCGCGTGATGCGCGGGTCGTCGACGATCTTGAACAGGCCCTCCTGCGCTTCGTTGCGGTGCCGCAGCGAGTCCTTCATCCCATCCGCGTCCTTCACCATCGTGCGGAACTTGAACATGTGGAAGTGCTTGCCTCGGCGCCCCACCCGCAGCTGCCGGAAGAGCACCGGCCCAGGGCTGTCGAGCTTGATCGCGACCGCGATCGCGATCAACAGCGGCGCGACCGCGAGCAGCCCGACCGAGGTGCCGAGCAGATCGAACGCGCGCTTCACCGCCGCCGAGGAGCGCGAGAGATAGAAACGCCTCACGCCCATCACCGTCACGCCGTGGAGGTCGTCGAACTCGACCGATGAGCCGACGACCTCGAGCAGGCGCGGCAGCACGCTCACGCGCACGCCGACCGCCTTCAGCGTGCGCACGAGATCGAGCACCTCGCCCCCGTCGACGCTCTCCGGCGCGAGGATCGCGCGATGGATGTCGAGCGCCTGCGCCATCGCCTTGATCTCGGCGAGCCTGCGCTTGGAGCCGCCCTCCGTCGACCACTGCGCGATCTCCTCGCCGTCGACGTGGGCGACGAGCTCGGCCTTCACGCAGTGGTCGCCGCTCAGCTTCGAGCGCACGAGCTTCGCGGAGCCTTCGTCGCCGATGAACAGGCAGCGCTCGACCGGCGCAAGGCGCAGCGCGAGCATCCGCGCGCAAGCGCGCGCGCACATCAACAGCACGATCAAGACGATCCACAGGAACAGCGCCTCGCGGCGGTTCAGCGAGCCGGCGACGAGCAGACCGCCCGAGAGCCAGGTGACGAGCGCGCACAGCGTCGCAACCTGGAACAGGGTCGGCGCCTCGTCGAGCGTCGTCTTGCGCAGCAACGCCTCGTCGCGGTCGTAGAGGCCGGAGACCTTCGCGCCGAGCAGCATGATCGGCAACGCCGCTGCGATCGCCCACGTCAGCTGCAGCGACCTCGTCGGCAGCTCGACGGTGAGCAGGAACGCGCCCATCACGGCAATCACGTCGGCGAGCAACAGCGTGCGTCGCAGCAGCGCGTCGCGGCGCATGATCGCCGGCGCGCCGCCCGTCTCCACGATGCGCAACGCAGCCTGGCGACCGCGCGCGCGGGCGGGGCGCCGCAAGACGCGCAGGGGACGCGTGGCGTCGACCACAGCCCCCGCCTCGATCTCGCGGGAGACCTCGGAGACCTCGCTGCTCACCGTGTTCTCGCCTCCTTGCCCAGCCGCGGCCCTCGGCGGGCGGCTTCAGGTGACCACCTCGCGCATCGGAGCCTCGATTACGAACTGCCCGATCAAACGCGCGAGCGGCGACGAGCCTTGCGCGAGCGGCGGCGAAGCAGGTTGGAAAAACGTATGACCATCAGCGTTCATCGGCGATTGCGCTCACGCTCAGACTCACGTCGAGCTCGCGACCGCCGTTTGCGAGCACGGCCGCGTCATCGCCTGGCTGGTCCTTTCTTCCACCTGCAAGGGCGTCAGCTATAGTCGGCTTCGGCCGTTGAACGGGGGTGGACGAGATCCGGCGGAGGAGGCCAATCCTGAGCAGTTCAGCTACGACACCCAGGGACATCGAGCGTTTTGAGAGCGTCTCGCTCGATCTCGACCGTTTCGCCGGCGAAGCGCTTGCGGAGCAGGCCGCCGCGCTCAGCGTGTCGATAGAGGAGCTCGCGACCTTCGCGGTGCTCTACTACCTAGCCGACCTCGACAGCGGCCGGATCGCGCGCCGGCTGCCGCCGCGCGCGCGGCAGACTCCGCTTCCGTAGCCCGGACAGCGGCGCCGCGCGTCGCTGCGCGTGCTCGAGGGCGAGATCGCGAGCCATGCGCAGCAGCCACGTGAGGAACGGCGCCTCGCGCTCATCGTGCTCGCCGATCGCATGCGGCAGCTTCGCGAAGACCTGTCTCGTCAGCTTCTGCGCCTCGTGCTCGTCGTCGAGCATGCTGCGCATGCATCCGCGGACGTCGTCGGCGAAGCGCGCATACAGGAAGGCGAGCGCCTCGCGGTCTCCCGCCTGCGCGCGCCTCACCGCGCAGGAGACGAGCCGGCTCGACCTCGCATCGCCCTCTCGCGCGTCCCGCGACCCGAGCGCAAACTGCGACCTGCTCCTGCCTGTCCCGCCACCAAGCGCCATCGGCGCACCCCCGACATTCGCCCGGCCCTTCCATAGGCGCGAGTTGCGGGAATCCAAGCGAGTACCAGTTTTCCTCGCATTTGAGCACGCATTTGAAACGAGTTGGACGTCAACTGCACGGTTGAATACTCATGAAGGGAAATCATCGACGCTCGTCACAGCTCCGCGGCGAACGGCTCTTCGGCGGCGACCGCCTCGGGGCCCTGCAGCTCGAAGGCGTCGTGCAGCGCCCTCACCGCCGTCGGCACCTGCTCACGTGCGATCACGCAGGAGATCTTGATCGGCGAGGTCGAGATCATCTCGATGTTGATCGCCTCGTTCGCGAGCACCCGGAAGACCTTCGCCGCGACGCCCGGGTGCGATCTCATGCCCGCGCCGACGATCGAGACCTTGCCCATCTGCTCGCCCTCGCGCAGATCGCTGAACGCCTCGCCGGTCAGCGGCGTAAGCGCCTCGCGCGCGATCCTCAGATCTTCGTCTGGCACGGTGAAGGAGATCTCCGCCTGCCCGCCCGCGGAGCTTGGCTCGTTCTGGACGATCATGTCGACGTTCACGTTCGCCGCCGCGAGCGCGTCGAAGATCCGCGCGGCCGCGCCCGGCTCGTCGGGCACGCCGATCAGCGTCACCCGCGCTTCCGCGCTCAGGTGCGTCACGGCGGTGATCAGGGGCTGCTCCATCGCGTCCGACTCCTTCACGACAACGGTACCGGGGGCGTCGCTGAAAGACGAGCGGCAGTGGATCCTCACGCCGTGGGTGCGCGCGTACTCGACCGAGCGCAGCTGCAAGACGCCGGCGCCGGAGGCGGCCATGTCGAGCATCTCCTCGAAGGAGACGGAGTCGAGCTTGCGCGCCTGCGGCACGATCCGCGGGTCGGCGGAGAAGACGCCCTGCACGTCGGTGTAGATCTCGCACTCCCTCGCCTGCAGCGCCGCTGCGACCGCGACAGCGGTCGTGTCGGAGCCGCCGCGCCCGAGCGTCGTCACGTCCTTCTCGGTCGAGACGCCCTGGAAGCCGGCTACGAGCACGATGTGGTCCTCCTGCAGCGCGGCCCTGATCCGATCCGCTCTCACGTCGATTATGCGCGCCTTCGTGTGCGAGGCGTCCGTCACGATCCCCGCCTGGGAGCCGGTGAAGGAGATCGCCCGCTCGCCGAGGTCGTGGATCGCCATCGCGCACAGCGCGCAGGAGATCCGCTCGCCGGTCGAGAGCAGCATGTCCATCTCGCGCGGGTCCGGCGCGCTCGAGACCTCCTGCGCCATCGCGATCAGCTCGTCCGTCGTCTTGCCGCGCGCGGAGAGCACCGCGACGACGCGGTAGCCCTCTTCGCGCTTCGCGACGATCCGCTGCGCGGCGCGCTTGATCCGCTGCGCGTCGGCGACGGAGGTGCCGCCGAACTTCATCACGACGATCTCAGACACGCGACGAGGATAGCCCCGGGGCGGCGTCAGGCAAGCGCTTACAAGGCTCTGCGGCCGACGAGCGCCTTGCCGAGCGTCAGCTCGTCCGCGTACTCGAGATCGGCGCCGACGGGCAGGCCGCTCGCGAGGCGGGTCACGGTCAGCTGCGGGGCGCGCTCACGCAGCCCTTCGGCGACGTGCAGCGCCGTCGCCTCGCCGGTCGTCGTCGGGTTCGTCGCGAGCACGACCTCCTTCACCTGCCGATCGCCGGCGGTGACGCGGCGGTAGAGCTCCTCGATCTTCAGGTCCTCGGGGTCGACGCCGTCGATCGGCGATAGCGCGCCGCCGAGCACGTGATAGACGCCGCGGTACTCGTGGGTGCGCTCGATCGGGATCACGTCGCCCGGCTCCTCGACGACGCAGATCAGGCCCTGGTCGCGGCGCTCGTCCTGACAGATGCGACAGCGCGGCTCGTCCGCGAGGTTGAAGCAGACCTCGCACAGCCCGATCCTCTCCTTCACCTCCGTGATCGCCTGCGCGAGCGCGCCCGCCTCCTCGGGGGTCGCGCGCAGGATGTGGAAGGCGAGCCGCTGGGCGGTCCTGCTGCCGACGCCAGGCAGCTTGCTCAGCTCGGTGATCAGCCGCTGCACCGGCGGCGCGAAGCTGCTCAAGGCCGCGCTTCCCGCCCCGTCGGACGAGCACCGAGACCCGCGGCGGAGCGGACCTTCACCGGAAAGGGCGCGCGAATCACAGCCCTGGCATGCCGAGGCCGCCGAGTGGGCCGCCTGGCCCGAGCGGGCCACCAGGCCCGCCGAGGCCGCCTGTCGCCTGCTCCATCTTCGCGGCCTGCAGCTCCTGGGCGGCCCTCATCGCCTCGTTCACGGCCGCGAGCACGAGGTCGCCGAGCATCTCAGGGTCGTCGGGGTCGACCGCCTCAGGGTCGATCTCGATCGACTTCACGACGAGGTCCCCGGAGACCGAGACCTTCACGACCCCGCCGCCCGCGCTCGCCTGCACGCGCTCGTCCTTCAGCGACTGCTGGGCCGCCTCGATGTCGCGCTGCATCTTCTCGACCTGCTTCAGCATCTGCTGCATGTTCGGCATCTTCGGCTGCTTTGCGATGTCTCTCACCCTCTCTGCTCTTCATGCGCCGGCTCGGACGCATCGCGCTGCGGGGGCGCCGCCGCGTCCCTCTGCAACTCCTCCGCGTCGAACTCGGCGATCAGCTTGCGCAGCAGCAGCTCCTCCTCGTCGCGGTGCGCGGCCGGCTCGCGCCCACCGCTCGCAGGCGCCTCGTCCAGCTCCAGCTCCTCGCGCAGCTCGCAGCGCACCTGCAGCCGCTCGCCGGTGAGCGACAGCAACGCCTCGCTCACCGCGGCCCTGTTGCTCGCGTCCTCGGCCTTCTTCTTCTTGAAGGAGGAGCTTGGCGGAAAGCCGAGCACGAGCTCGCCGCGATCGAGCGCGACCGGCGTCGCGTCCTCGATCACCGCTCCAAGCAGCGCGTGGGTCGAGCGCACGTGATCGACGACGCCTCGCCACAGCCCCTTGATGCGATCGAGCTCGCCGCCGACGTCCACGGCCGCACTCGCCTGCCCGACGCCCTCCGCTTTCACGCTGCCGTTGTCCGCAGCGCGAGGCGCCTCCGGTTCCTCGACCTGCCCGGCCGAATCGCCTGCCGGCGCCCTCGCACCCGCCGGCGCCCTCGCACCCGCCGGCGCCGCAGCACTCGCCGGCGGGGCACTCGCCCCCCCCGCCTCGAGCCTTTCGATCCGCGCGAGCAGCGCCTTCGTCGAGGGCTCGACCTCGGGGCGGGCCGCCTTCAGCAGCGCAAGCTCGAGCTGGGTGCGCGCGTCGCCGCCCGCCTTCATCGTCTCGATCGCCGTCGCGAGCAGGTCGAGCAGCCGCACGAGCGCCGGCTGGGAGATCTCGTGGGCCTGCTCCGCGAGACGGGCGTCGGACTCGGGCGTCAGCGAGAGTTGGGGGGGCACCTCCTCGAGCACCTGGACGACGAGCAGCTCCCGCGCGCGCGCCTCGAGGTCGGAGGCGAACGCGCCTGGGTCCCTGCCTGAGCTCACGCAGCTCTCGACCGCGATCAGCGCCTGCTTCGCGTCGCCGGCGCTCACCGCGTCGAGCGTGCCCGCGATCAGCTCGACGTCGGCGACCCCGAGCACCGCGAGCACGTCGGCGAGCGCGATCTTCTCGCCGCTGTAGGTGAGCAGCTGCTCGAGGCTGCCAAGCGCGTCCCGGAAGCTGCCGCCCGCCGCCCGCGCGAGCGCCGCGAGCGCCTCCTGCGGGATCGAGATCGACTCCGCCTGCGCAGCCCTGCTCAGCACCGCCGAGACCTGCTCGACGCTTGGCATCTGGAAGTCGAAGCGGTGGCAGCGGTCGATCACGGTCGCGGGCACCTTCTGGGCCTCGGTCGTCGCGAGCACGAAGACGGTGCTCAGCGGCGGCTCCTCGAGCGTCTTCAGGAACGCGTTCCAGGCCGCTGTCGAGAGCATGTGGGCCTCGTCGAGGATGTAGACCTTCGTCCTCCCGGACAGCGGTGCGAGGGCGACGCTCTCGCGCAGCTCCCTCACGTCCTCGACGGAGTTGTTCGAGGCGGCGTCCATCTCGATCACGTCGAGCGACCGCGCCTCCGCGATCGAGACGCAGGACTCGCAGACGCCGCAGGGGCTCACGCTCACGCCCTGCTCGCAGTTCAGGCAGGCGGCGAGGATCTTCGCCATCGAGGTCTTGCCCGTGCCACGGGAGCCGACGAACAGATAGGCGTGATGGACCTTGCCGCGGCTCACCGCGTTGCGGAGCGTCCTCACGACCGGCTCCTGGCCGACGACGTCGTCGAAGCTCCGCGGCCTGTGCCTGCGGTAGAGCGATCGTGGCTGCTTGGAAGGGGAGGGCTGCGGGGCGCCTGACACCGACACCTGAGTCTATCCCCGCGCCCGCGGCGCAGCCGCCGCTGAGTCTATCCCCGCGCCCGCGGCGCGGCCGTCGGAGACAACCGCAGCAGACGGTTGGGTGCAGCGTGCCCAGATGGATGGACGCAGCGTGCCACCCCCCGCGCGAGCAGCGGACCGCGCACCCCCCGTCGAGGTCTCCGCACCCGGCAACCCTCGCCGCCGTGCGCTCCGGATCGGGAGCTCCCGCTGCGCCTGCCGGAGACCGCTTAAGGCTGCTTCCTTCCGGACCTGACCTGGTTCACGGGCCGACACCGCGCGGGACCCGAGCCATCGACGCGCCGCAGCGGCGGGGCGACCGGAGCGTCACCCCTCGGAGGGGAGTTCAGCCCCGCTACAGCGGATTGCGGGTTCAGGGCACCGCTACCTCCCCGCCTAGCACGGTCCGCCTCGATCGTAGCGCGCGAAAGGCGCCTTCAGTAGTCTGCCTGCCCGTAAGGGCCCATCCCGGAGGGGTATGCGGCTGGGGTGGTCGAGCCCTCACATCCTGTCCCGCGTCAAAACGGAGCACCGAAAGCTGATGTCGAAAATCTCGAAGCACCGGGGCACGCTCATGCTCGCGGCTCTCGCCGCGGCGAGCGCGATCGCCGGCTGCGGGTCCTCGAACACGACGATCGCGCCAGGTCACGAGAATCCGAACGCCCTCGCCGAAGCAAGGCAGCAGGAACGCGAAGAATCGAAGTCGAGCAGCACGACGGCGACGGCGACGTCGACCTCCTCGACGGCGACGACGCCTAGCAGCGGCCCGCTCTCGAAAGAGCCGACCGTGAAGCCGCCCTCGGGTCCGGCGCCGGCCGCGCTCGTCACCAAGGAAGTCGTGAAGGGCACTGGACCGGTCGCGAAGGCGGGCGACACGGTCACCGTCAACTACGTCGGCGTCCTGTACAAGAGCGGCAAGGTCTTCAACGCCTCCTGGGAAACGAAGCAGCCGTTCACGTTCGTGCTGGGCAGAGGCCAGGTGATCTCTGGCTGGGACAAGGGCGTCGTGGGCATGCGCGTCGGCGGCCGGCGCGAGCTCATCATCCCCGCGGCGGAAGCCTACGGCAAGGCAGGCAGCCCGCCGAAGATCCCGCCGAACGCGCCGCTTGTCTTCGTCGTCGACCTGCTCGCAGTCTGAAGGAGGAGGCGGTCGCCGTCGCGGCGGCCGCCTCTCTTCGCCGCCCGCCCTCGCGCTCGCGCTCGCGGTGCTTGCGACGCTCGGCACGGTCCTCGCGGTCGCGCTCTCCCGCGGCGAGTCGCACTCGCCGCTCGAACTCAGGCTGCAGCGGACTCATCTCGCGCTCGTCGCGCATCAGCTGCTCGCGCTCGAGGGACCGGTGCAGCGGGAGGCGGCCGCCGCGCGAATCGCGTGGCCCTCGCTCGCAAGGGGCATGCCTTCGCGGCCGGGCGCCCGCCTCGCCGCGGCGGGGGGGGGCG
>JBAIYK010000046.1:0-2116 GCA_037915935.1 Solirubrobacterales bacterium
CGGCGGCGCGGCCGCCTTCGCGCGGAGCGAGGCGGGGGACCCCGGCGCCGCCGGGCCGCCGCAGGCCGACCTCGATCGCCCGATCGAGGCGATAGCGGCGGTGCGCGCACGGGGCGGGTGCGTCGTCGCGACGGGCGGCTGCTTCGACCTGCTGCATGCCGGCCACCTGCGCACGCTGCGGGCGGCGCGCGCGCTTGGAGACTGCCTGATCGTGTGCCTGAACGGAGACGACTCGGCGCGGCGTCTGAAGGGGCCGTCGCGACCGCTCGTGCCTGAGGCCGACCGCGCCGCGCTGCTGTGCGCGCTCGAGTGCGTCGACGCGGTCGTCGTCTTCGAGCAGGACACGCCGACGGCGCTGCTCGAGCGGCTGCGCCCGGACGTGTGGGCGAAGGGCGGCGACTACGCAGGAGTCGCGCTGCCGGAGGAGCGCGCGCTGCAGCGCTTCGGCGCGCGCGCGGTCGTGCTGCCGCACCTGCCCGGACATTCGACGACCCGACTGATACAGGAGGCTGCAACCCGTGTCGCAATCTGAGACAGAGCAACCGGCGGCGGTCCTCGACCAGGCCGCGGCGGCGACGATCGACCGCGAGCAACCGGCGGCGATCCTCGACCGGGCCGCGACGGCGACGATCCCGCGCCCTGCCCCGCTCGGCCGCGTGCTCGTGACCGGCGGCGCGTCCGGCCTCGGCGCCGCCGTCGTCGAGGCGATCGCCGCGCGCGGGGGCGCGCCGATAGTGCTCGACCGCGACGAGCCGAGCGATCCCTGGCACTTCGTGCGCGTCGACCTCGCCGACGCCCGCGCCGCCGAAGCGGCGGTGACGGCGGCGATCGAGCAGGCAGGCGGGCTCGACGCGGTCGTCACCTCGGCCGGCACCGACGCCTGCGGCCGCCTCGCCGACGTCCCTCCGGCGGCCTGGGATCGGGTGATCGCGGTGAACCTGGTCGGCACCGCCGCGGTGGTGCGCGCCGCGCTGCCCGCGCTCGAGGAGGCCGAGAACCCACGCGTCGTGACGGTCGCCTCGACGCTCGGCCTGCGCGTGCTGAGCGACGCGACCGCCTACTGCGCGAGCAAGTTCGGCGTGATCGGCTTCTCGCGCGCGCTCGCGCTCGAGACCGCCGGCCGCATCGGCGTGACGACGCTGATCCCCGGCGGCATGAGGACCCACTTCTTCGACGGACGCGACCCCCGCTACCAGCCGCCGGCGGACGCGCCGCTGGCCGCGCCGGAGCAGGTCGCGGCCGCGGTCGCCTTCGCGCTCGAACGCCCGCGCGGGATCGAGCTGCGCGAGCTAGTCGTCTGCCCCTCGCAGGAGACCTCCTGGCCCTGATGGCGAGCATCCTTCCCGATCGCACGCGACCGGCGCGCCGCAGGCCGGCCGCCGACCGACCGGGCGCCCGTAGGGCCGCGAGCCGACCGGCCGCCCGGCCTACGGCCCCACACGCGACTGAGGGCGAGGTCCTGATCCTGCGCGCGCTCGGACTCGGCGACCTGCTCACCGCCGTGCCGGCGCTGCGCGCGCTCGCGCGCGCCTTCCCGAATCACCGCCGGCTGCTCGCGGCGCCGCGCGCGCTCGCGCCGCTGCTTACCCTGATCGGCCCCGACCCTCGCCGTGCGCCCGCGCCCGCGGAACGCGCCGTCCATGCGCTGATCGACCTGCCCGCCTGGGTGGGCGGCAGCTCCACCCCGGATGCGTCGCTGGCCGGGCGCCTGCCGCGCTCCGCGGTCGCCGTCAACCTGCACGGCAGCGGACCGCAGAGCCACCGGCTGCTGCTGCAGGCGGAGCCCGAGCGCCTGATCGCTTTCGCGCACGCCGAGATACCGCAGAGCGCCGGCGGTCCGCGATGGGACCCGAACGTCCACGAGGTGGCGCGCTGGTGCTCGCTGCTTTCGCACTACGGCATCGAGGCCGACGCGAGTGCGATCGATCTGCCCGCACCCGCGCCTTCGTCGGAGTTTTCGAAAGCGCCTGATCGCCCAGCTCTGCGGCGCGCGCCTGCGAAGCACCTGGGTGCGCTCGCGGATCACCAGGGCAGCAATGGCGAGGCGCCGCGCCGCCGCGACGGCCCGACACCGGTGTCATGCCGCGACGACGGCCCGACGCTGCTTCATCCGGGA
>JBAIYK010000023.1:0-4133 GCA_037915935.1 Solirubrobacterales bacterium
ATAGGAGGCGGTGAGCGATGTGGCGTCGGGGCGCGCGGTTGTGGCCTCGTCGAGGCCGTCACCGAACCCGTCGAGCCCGGTGACGACCGGCTTGTGGGCGTGCGCCGACCGGCCGGAGGCGGCGATCGCGGCCAAGAGGGCGGCGCTGAGCGTGGTCTTGCCGGCGTCGGAGTCGGTGCCCGTGACGAAGAGCCCGGCGGGGGGCGACGAGAGGGCCATTCAGCAGGTGAACGCGCCGACCGCCCGGTGCGAAGGCTCGCCGATCCGCGCGGGATCGAGGCCGGCCTCCTCGGCGGCTTGCCGCAGCGATCGCGCGGCGCTTCGCAACTGCTGCGGCGTATGCGAGGCGATCGCCGCGAGGCGCAGGCGCGAGGTGCCGGCGGGAACCGTCGGCGGCCGGATCGCCTGGGCGAACACTCCCCGGTCGAGCGCCGCTTCGCACAGGCGGCTCGTCGCGCGCTGCTCGCCGACGACGAGCGGCACGATGTGCATCTCGCTCTCCCGCACCGCGAATCCTTCGGCGCGCAGGGCTGCGCGCAGACAGCGCGCGGCGGCCCCCAGATCCTGCACGAGGCTCGGCTCGCTCTGCAGCAGCTCGAGCGCCGCGCTCGCGGCCGCGAGCGCGGGCGGCGGCGGCGCGGTCGAGAAGATGAGCGGACGGCAGACGTTTACGAGGTAGCGGACGAGCTCTACGGACCCGCAGACGTACGCGCCGTAGGAGCCGAGCGCCTTGCCGAGCGTGCCGACGAGCGCGTCGACCTGCCCCTGCAGGCCCGCCGCCGCAAGCGCGCCGCGCCCGCCTGGGCCGAGCGCGCCGATCGCGTGCGCCTCGTCGACGAGCACGCGCGCGCGATGCGCTCTCGAGAGCTCGACGATCTCGAGCAGCGGCGCGAGGTCGCCGTCCATCGAGAAGACGGAGTCGGTGACGACGAGCGCGCGTCCCTCGCCGCGCCGTTGGGCGAGGCACGAGTCGAGGTGCTCGACGTCGAGGTGCCTGTAGACGACGACCTCCGCCCTGCTGAGGCGGCAGCCGTCGACGATCGAGGCGTGGTTGAGCTCGTCGGAGAAGACGACGTCGCCGCGCCCGGCGAGCGCCCCGATCACGCCGACGTTCGCGAGGTAGCCCGAGCCGAGCAGCACGCACGCCTCCGCGCCCTCGAAGTCGGCGAGCGCCCGCTCGAGCTCGCGGTGGACGCTCATCGTGCCCGATACGAGGCGCGAGGCGCCCGCGCCGGTGCCGAGCGTCAGCGCCGCCTCGGCGGCGGCCTCCCTGACGCGCGGGTGCGAGGCGAGGCCGAGGTAGTTGTTCGAGCACAGCAGGGTGACCTCTCTGCCGTCGAGCAGCACCTGCGGGCCCTGGGGCCCCTCGACGAGGCGCGTGCGGCGCTCGAGGCCGAGCGCCGACAGCTCGGCGAGGCGTGCCGCTATCTCACTCACGTACGGCGACGGCCCGTTTGACGCGGTAGCGCAGCTGCGTGGAGGGGTCCCACAGCCGCACCTTCAGGTCGGCCTCGCCGCCGGCGGTGACCGCCGTCGCATCGGAGGCGAGCGTCCCGTCGGATGCGAGCGTCGCGTCGGTGGCAGGCGCCGTGGCGAGCGCCGCCTCGACCAGGTCAGGCGTCTCGCCGGAGAGCCATCCGGAGCGGTTGTCCGGCCGCGGGTTGGCGCCGTTGTCGGGCTGGCGCGCGACGTTGAGGCCGAGCTCCTCGAACATCGCCCTGTCCTCCTCAGGCGTGTTGCCGAGCGTCGTGAGGAAGTTGCCCATCATCACGCCGTTGAGCCCTGCCTTCACCGCGAGCTCCTGCAGCTCGCCGAGGTTCTCGACGCGGCCGCCGCAGAGCCGGAACAGCGCCGATGGCAGGACGAGGCGGAAGATCGCGATCCACTTCACCGCCTCCCAGGGGTCGATCAGCTCGCGCTCGCCGAACTTCGTGCCAGGGCGGGGGTTGAGCAGGTTGATCGGCACGCTCGTCGGATCGATCTCGGCGAGCTGGAAGGCCATCTCGACCCGCTGCTCCCGGCTCTCGCCGAGGTTGAGGATGCCGCCGACGCAGGTCTCGAGGCCCGCCTCCCTGACGGCCTCGATCGTCCTGATCCGCCCCTCGTAGCGGACGGTGCTCGACACCTCCGGGTAGTAGCTCTCCGCCGTCTCGACGTTGTGGTGCACGCGCTGGATGCCCGCCTCCTTGAGGGCCTTCGCGCGCTCGGCGGACATGTGCCCGATCGAGGCGCAGCGCTTGAGGTTCGTGTGCTCGGCGACGAGCCTCGCGCCCTGCAGGATCTGCTCGAAGTCGCGCTTGGAGAGGCCCTGGCCCTGCGTGACCATGCAGAAGCGGTGCGCGCCCGCGGCCTCCGCCGCCTGCGCATGCCGGAGGATCTGCTCAGGATCCATCATCGCGTGCATCGGCGTCGCCGCCTCGGCGAAGCGCGACTGCGCGCAGAAGCCGCAGTCCTCGGCGCAGCCGCCGGACTTCGCGTTGACGAGCGAGCACATGTCCGTCGAGTCGCCGAACCGCTGCACCCTCGCCTGCCAGGCGCGCTCGACGAGCGCCTCGATCTCGGCGTGGTCCTCGATCTCGCCGAGGCGGAGGGCTTCCTCGCGGGTGATGAGCGGCGGCATCGACGGTGGACAGTACCTCACTCGAACGCGGGCAGCCTGCGCTCGAGCCATGTGGGCAGCCACCAGACGCGCGGGCCCGCGAGGCGCATGATCGAGGGCAGCAGCACGAGCCTGACGAGCGTCGCGTCGAGCAGCACCGCGATCGTGAGCCCGACGCCGAACTGGCGCAGCGGTATGACAGTCGCGAGCGCGAAGGCGAGGAAGACGGCGGTCATGATCGCGGCGGAGCCGGTGATGACGCCCGCCGTGTGGCGCAGGCCGTGGGCGATCGCCTCCTCGGCGTCGTGCCGCTCGCGCCATCGTTCGCGCATCCGCACGAGCAGGAACACCTCGTAGTCGATCGACAGCACGAACATGATCGCGATGATCCCGGCCCCGGATGCGGCGTCGATGTAGCCCGGCCCGCCGAGCAGGCCCGCTTCGGTGAGCAGCTGCAGCGCGCCGAGCGCGACGAAGATCGTCGCGAGGTTGAGCAGCACCGCGATCAGCGGCAGCAGCAGCGCCCTCAGCACGGCGATCAGCGTGAGCGTCGCGACGATCGCGAGCGCGAACACGAGCCAGGGGAAGCGGGCGCTGTTCGCGTCCCTGTAGTCGAGCAGGTACTGCGCGCCCTGGCCGATCTCGACGCTGCTGCCGGTCGCGCTCGCGAGCCTCGGCAGCTGTGCCCGCAGGCGCTTGCTGAGCGCCGCGGTCGCCGCCGAGCTCGGCGCGCTGTGCGCGACGACGACGAGGCGCGCGGTCTGCCCGCCGGCGTCGACGTCGACCATCTGGGCGACCTGTTCGCGCAGCGGCGAGACGGTCCCGTCGAGCGCGGTGAGCACGAGGTAGCCGGAGTCGACGGCGTGCGGGGAGTCGGCCTCGAGCAGGCGGTAGTCGCGCTCGTAGCCGTTGAGCATGCTTTCGTAGGTCCGAAGCGGGCGCTGCGTCCTGTGCAGACCCGTCGCGAGCGCGGCGACGTGGCCGTCCGCGCCGGAGAGCCCGCTCGCGAGCCGCCGGTCGCCGTCGCTCAGCCTCGCGAGGCCGCCGGCGAGCCGATCGCCGCCGTGCGCGAGCTTGCCGAGGCCGCCCGCGAGCCGCTCATCGCCGCCCTGCAGCCTCCCGAGCCCGTGGGCGAGCCTCCTGTCGCCGCCCTGGAGCCTGCGAAGGCCGCCCGCGAGCCGCCTGCCGCCGTGCGCGAGCTTGCCGAGCCCGCCCGACAGCCGCCGATCGCCGCCCTGCAGCTTGCGCAGGCCGCCGGCGAGGCTGCCGGCGCCGCCGCTCAGCCTGCTGAGGCCGGCGCTGAGCGCGTGGCCGCTCGAGGCGAGGTGGTGCAGCCCGACGCTGAGGTGTTCTGCGCCTTCCTGGGATTCGCGCGTGCCCGCGGCGAGCTGGTCGCCGCCCGCGGTGAGGCGGTCGAGGGCGGCGGTGAGCTTCGAGAGCGCGCCCGGCAGCTGCGCGAGCTCTTCGAGCCCCTGACAGAGCTGTTCTTCGATGCGCGAGAGCTGGGAGAGGTCGCTGCGTTCGATCGCCGCTT
>JBAIYK010000143.1:0-7665 GCA_037915935.1 Solirubrobacterales bacterium
AAAGGCCTCGACTCTAAACCGTGCCTTGAGAGATTGCACACCCAATATCAACGCGACGGTACCTGCCTACCGCGCGCCGGCCTAACCGCCGCGACGAGACGCGTCGCACACGCCCCGTTTTTCCGAGCTTTCTCAAGCGGATGATGGGACTCGAACCCACGACCTTCTGCATGGCAAGCAGACGCTCTAGCCAACTGAGCTACATCCGCAGGAGGCTCAATATACCGGCTTGAAGCCGGATTCGGCGCCCTACGCTGCCTTGGGCCGGGGTGCCGTCGAGGGCCTGTCGGGGGCTCGTCTGCCGATATCTGCCATTTCGGCACCTTCGATGAGCGTCCTGAGCTGGGCCTTCTCGTCCTCGCCGCGGCGCATCGACTGGCGGTAGACGCGGAGCGCGAGCGCTGGATTCGTGTGGCCCATCTCGTCCATGACGATGCCGGGGTCCTCGCCGAGCGCGTAGAGCACGGATGCGAAGGTGCGACGCAGGGAGTGAGGGGTAATCCGCTCGGGGAGAGGCGCGAGGTCGCGTCGGGCGAGGTTGTGGTTGGCACGCTCGATGGCGGCTTTGAGGACGCGGGCACGGAAGTTGTCGGGGCTGAGCGGACCTCCCATGAGCGTCGAGAACACGAAGCCGTCGATGGGGCTCTCGGGATGGCGGGCACGGACGGCGAGCAACGCATCTCGCAGTGCACCGCGGAGCTTCACGCGGCGTCGGCCGGCGTCGGTCTTTGCCTCGCCAATGTGCAGCCATCCGCCGGCGAGGTCCACGTCGCGCCAGCGCAGCGCGCGCAACTCGCCGATTCGCAGACCGGCGAACGTAAGGGTGGCGAGCATCGCGCGCCGCTCCACATGCTGACGGCCGGGAGGCGCCGCATGATCCAATTCTCCAGCAGCATCAAGGAGCGCTTCGATCTGCGTTGCGGTCTCCAGGTGGCTGCGGCGAGGCGCCCGTTCGCGGACTCTGCGCCCTCGGCCCCTGGCAGGGTTGCGTGCCATCAGCTCCCGCTCGACCGCGGCCTCCAGAATCGCTGCGAGCAGCGTCACGGTCATGTTGATCGACCGCGGCGACAGCGGCTTGTCCTCAGCGAGCTTGCCGGCGATGTAGCGCTCGACAAGATCGAACGTGATCTTGTCGAGTGGGTAGTCCTTGAAGTAGGGCAGCAGGTGGGACTCCAGCCGCCAGCGATAATCCTCGCGGGTCTTCTGAGCGAGCCGCCGCTCGTTGCGAAGCCACCACTCCTCCGCGAACTGGTAGAACGTCGGGATCGGCTCGGGCTCAGGCGGAGGCGCGACTGCTTCCGCCGGCCGCCACGTCCCACGCTCGACATCGGCCATCATGTGACGCAGCGCACGCTCTGCCTCACCGGCTGAAACGGCTCCGAGCGACACGAATCGCCGCTTGCCATAGGCGGTGAACCTAAGAGCCCGGTAGGTGCGGCCGTCGCGGCCGTGGTGGGAGATGACCTGGCCGGTTGCTCGACGGGCCATCGTTATGCCTCCGGCTCACGAGCAGGCGCGATGTCGCGAAGCGACTCCAGGAGCGCCAACATCGCCTGCACGCTGCTCCGATGCTCTCGGCGTCGGCGCAGCTCGCCGGTTTCTGGCACCCAGCCCTCGACCGTCGCGAGATAACCTTCGACTGCCTCGCGGATCATGGGCGCGTCGTCGCAAGGAACCTCGATCTCGGTTGCAGCCGAGCCGGCGTCCCATCCGATCGCATCAAGGAGTCTGCATACGCCCTCGAACCGGCGACGATCGTCCTCGAACCACTCCGGGTGCAACTCGTGCTCAGCCTGCGCCAGCGTCTCCGTCATCGCCTCTACTGCGTCGTTGAGCACGCCGAGCAGCGCTTCGCGCACCTCCGCGATAACGGTCGCAGGAACGGTCAGGGTGGGGGCCATCTTCGGTTCCTCCTTGGTCGGAGGCACCGAAGACCCGCCCCGGCGGAGAAGCCACCATCCGCGAACAGCTATCGTGGCCCACGCGCTGAAGCCTTGGTCTTCGGCGCCACGCCCCCGGCCGTTCCAGCGGCGCGGGGGCACTATGTTTGATCGCTGAAGCATAGCGTAACCTGACCCGGAATACCAAACTGCCCTGCCTTGGCCGAGGACACAAGAGACATCGATCTGATCGTCCTCGGCCGCGCGCTCCGAGCGCTGCGGGATGAGGCCGAGATAACGCAGGAGCAGCTTGCAGCGCGCCTCCAGATGGACCCGACCTATATATCTCGCATCGAGCGAGGACGACGAGGCGTCCAATGGCTCACGGTCCAGCGCTTTCTTCGCGCGCTCGGCGCCGATCTGCACCAGCTCGCCGACGCGATAGCCGAGGTCGAGACGGAAGACGATCGCTGACGGCGCGAGCTGGGCCAAGCGCACCAGCTCCATGCTGCCGCTCATGTCCGCTCTCGTGGCCGGACGGCGAGTATCGAGCCCGGTTCCGGCAGCCGATTCGGCAGACGGCGCCTCTGCCGCGCTTCTGGCGACACAGATTCGGCTTCAGCGCTTACGTTGAAGCCCTGTGACCGTTTGCTGGCATAGCAGGTGAACGCCCCCAGAGCCGCCTCCAAGTCGAACCGGAGACGTGGCTTGGAGCCGCCCCCGAGCCTGATCGCACCCAGCTCCTCGGCGTGCGCGTAGATGTAGCTCCGATCTACGCCAAGCGCTTCGGCGAGCGTCGCGGCGTCCACCATCCGAGGGCCGGGTGCCTCGCCGCGTAGCAGGTCCGACACGCGCTCGGCGATGGCGTCCACCAGCAGGCGCTCCCGCGGAGTGAGCCCGGACACCGCCGCGCCGCGATTGATCGTCCGCGGCAGCGAGCAGTTGGCCGTCGTTGGCATCAACGGGCCTCCCACTCGAACCTCTCACCAATGTGTGCGGGTTCGGTGTCCGCGTCGATCGCGGCGACGGTGGGGTGCAAAGGTGCGGCGCCCCTATGGGGGATTGCACCTTGCACCTCTTTGGAGGACTCGGTGCAAGGGTGCAAGCGGCCAGTTTGCACCGTCCGCACCTTCCGGTAGGAGTTGCCATCACGGGTGAGCAACCCGTCCCGCACGAGGGCAGTAAGTGCATTGCGGACACTGCCGTCCTTTGGGTTTCGCCCGACGAGCTCGGCTATCTGCGCGAGCCGCAGCGGTGTCTCGGTCATGCGAGCGTCGATTTCGTCGCTGAGTTTGGCGCGCACCGGCTGTGTGGCGGTAGCGGGGTGCTCCTCGGGCGAGTCGGCGCGTTCGATGAGAACATGCCCGCGGTCGATCTCCAGGCGCAGCCACAGCGGCACGGGCTCGGCAGCGACGCGCATCTTGCAGCAGGCCAGGAACCGCCGCCTCGGGTCGGGGTCCTTCTCGCGGCGGCCGAGATGCCACAGCACGTCTACGCTGTCGCGGATCGAGCTTGCGCCGCGGAAGTCGCGGCCGTTCTTGTTGGCGTGGTGGATCAGGAGGATCGCGACGCCGGTCTGGTGTGCGATGCGCCGCAGTGGGTCGAGCACCCTCGCGGTCTGCGCGGTGTCGTTCTCGTCCATCTCCGGCGTCAAGCTGCGCAGCGAGTCGAGGATCAGCAGGTCCGGGTGAGCGTCGGCCACGAGACTCTGGACCGCCTCGATGTCTCGGCGCAGGTTCAAGCTGCTCGCGTCGCCGACCATCACGCCGCTGGCAGGCAGCCCGAGGGTATGGACGCGGCGGTGTATCTCGTGCTCGCCGTTCTCGCCGTCCAGGTAGATCGAGGCACCCTGTTCGCACTCGATCCCGGCCAGCTCCTCTCCGAGCGCGATCGCCGCAGCGAGCGCCATCGAGAACAGGCTCTTGCCGTCCCCGCCAGGCGCATACACAGCGGTGAGCGCAGCGCGTGGCAGGATGGGCCGCGCCAGCCATGCAACCGGCAGTGGTGCCTTGGCGACCATCCCGGCCACGTCGAGGAAGCGAATCGGTGTCGCGCTCACGCTGCCACCCGTAGCCCCGCGTGCGAAGGGTCACTGTCACCGTATTCGCCTGCGGCGAGCGCGAGCGCCCGCGCCGCGAGGTCGCGTGCCTGCTCGGCCAGCTCCAGCGCCTCCGCGGCTCTGGCCTCGGCATTTTCGATCCCCGCCTCGGCCGGCTCTCGCTCAAGTGCTCGGTGTATGTCGGCCTCGGTGCAGCCGGCGACGCACCGGAGCGCGATTGAGCCTCCATAGCCGTGCTCGCGCAGCGCGAGTGTCCAGTCGGGCACGCGGCAGAACGGGCAGACCGCGTGCCAGGTTGATAGGTGGCGCTCATCCCCTCGGTAGGGGAGCCCGTGCGCTCGCAGCCGTTCGAGCACGCGGTCGAGCGGTCTGGCGAAGGGATCGGGCCGCCTCCTCACGCGGCCCCTCCCACCACGGATGCCAACGCCGCTCGCCAGCGCGACCTCCCCGGCGCCGTCAGGGGCCGGACCTCACGCCGTCCGGCCGGCGGTGCTTCGTCGCCCTGTTTGCCAGGGCCGTCGCTTGGCCCGGCGCGCGTCGGTCTTGCGGTGCGACGAGCGCGAGCGCGGGGACGACCAGCGCAGCCAAGCCGCCTCTTCGACGCGAGCACCAGCGAAACGTTGCCCCTACGGCGCGCAGCTACACACCGCTCACGCTTCAGTCTGCGTACTCGCACAAGATGGTTCTGCGCTCGTAGCTCGCGCATCCGTAGCCACCGCCGCTCGCGTGCGACAGCGGCACGATGGCCGTGAGCCTCAGCGTGGCGCCCCGCGATCGTGGCGTGTCGTGCGAGTTCTTCTGCGGCTATGAGCTTGCAGCGAGCAAGCCGGTTGGGACCGCGGTTATACCGATCCTCTAGCGCCCGAAACGCGGCCCCGTCCGGACCGACGCGGGACCGCTCAGAAGAGATCAGGGCTTCCGGCACAACGACACCTTTGATCGTCAAGCAGCGTCACGTTGACGACGATACGCCCGCGTCCGGACGACGTGAAAACGCCTCCGGCGGGAGCTTCCGGCCGGAGGCGCTTTCTAACTCCGGAAGTTGTGACGCTGCCCGGAGGAGTCGTTGCTACGCAGCCAGGATAACGGCCGACTCGGCTGCCATAGGCGTGCGCTGAAACGGCGAGAGACCCACGCCATCGTGCTCATCACCCTTCTCCGATCCCGTCTAGCCGCGTGCGGACGGTCGCGACGAACTGGCGCAGAGCGCGCGCACGCTGGATCGTCTCTTCGCGCTTGGGCGGTTCGCCTCGCTCGGCGCGGGCAGCATCGACGGCCGCCGCCTCCCGCACCCTATCCCTGGAGGCGCTGATCTCATTCTCCAGCGCGTCCAGCGTCGCCTGCCAGTGCTCGCGCAGGTCGAAGCGCACCTCGACTGGCGGATCGGTCTCTGTCCAGCCGATCACGTCGAGCAGCGCCCTCACGGCATCGAGGCGTTCGAGCGCCTCGCGGAGCAGGCCGCGGCCCTCGATGACGATGCTGACGGTGGCTATTTCCTCCGCCGCAGAGGCCAGCACATCGAGTAGGCCGGCCCGCAGGTTGCCTACCAGCTCGGCGGGCACGACCAGCATCTTTCCGCGAAACCGCGTCATCGACGGGGAACCTCCAAGGAATCGACGTATGCCCGAACCGTTGCTGCAAACTCGCGCAGGGCGAGCACACGCCTGATCGTCTCTTCGCGCTTCGGCGGTTCGCCTCGCTTGGCGCGTTCGGCATCGACGGTCGCCGCTTCCTTCACTCGGTCACTGGCGACGTCGATCTCCTTCTCCAGCGCGTCCAACGTCGCATGCAAATGCTCGCGCAGGTCAAAGCGCGCCTCGGCCGGATCGGGTTCTCGATCCCATCCGATCACGTCGAGCAGCGCCCGAACGCGATCGAAGCGCGCAAGCGGCTCGCGATACATCTCCAAGCTGCGCTCAGGCTCGAATATAACGCTGGTTACTTCTTCCGCGGCAAAGCTAAGCGCCGCGTGCAGCCCGTCTCGCAGGTTGCCGACCAGCTCGGCGGGAACGACCAACGCGTTCGTGCTCATCTTCAGCCCTCCTGGTAGGGAGGCACCGAAGATGAGGCCCGACTGCCCAGAGGCCGTGATCGCTCGAACGGGCTATCGTGGCCTGCGCGCTGAAGCCTTGGTCTTCGGCGCCACGCCCCCGGCCGTTCCAGCGGCGCGGGGGCACTTTTCATGTCGGAGCAGGACTCTAGCGAACTTGACCGAAAACGTAAAGTCGATGGGCATAGACGAAGCCACCCAAGATCAGGTCGTGCTCGGTCGAGCGCTCCGCGAGCTGCGCGACCGCGCCGAACTCCGACAGGACGAGTTGGGCGCCCGCCTCGGGATCGATGCGACCTACATCTCACAGGTCGAGAACGGCCGCCGCGGCGTGCGCTGGCACACCGTCATGCGCTTCCTCCGTGCCCTGAACGCAAGCCTCGCCGATCTCACGAGCGTGATCGAGAACGAGGACACCGATCAACCCGAGGCGCGCTGAGACGACACCGCCACTCCTGAGATGACCTACCCCGCGGCGTGCGCTGACGAGGAGCATTCGATCACCGCCGGCACTCCAGCCCAATCGGCCACCCTCGTCCTCACCTGCTGAGGCGTGACCGTACCCGCTTCCAACTCATCCAGCATCCGATCCAAGGCGTCCGCAAGCTGCCGAACTTCCATGAGATGACCCAACGCGCGTAGCTCGTGGGGGAGCAGCCCAACCGCAGACAACACCGCAGCCTGCTTCTCCTCGATCGCCGCGAGCGCCTTCACGGCGCCGACAAGCTCCGCGCTCGTGCTCGCATTCGCGGCCGCCTGATACAGCAACTCGCGCTGAAAGCCGTAGCGGTGCAACGAGGCGCGCAGAATCGCCAGCGGGTCCATGTCGAGCTGCGACGGCGGCTCGCCGTGCTCGGCGACGTGCTGCTCATACGCTGTGACGACCCGTTCAAGCTGACGCTCGCTGCGACCGTCAAGTGCGGCTATCTCGGCGAGCGGACGGCGCTCGAACACGCGAAGCTCGACCACGATCCGGTCACGGATCGCCTTCGACGGACCCGACACCGCCGCGCGCTCGCGCGTCGTCGGCTTCCAGCGTGACGACGGGGCTTTCGCAGCATTACCGGACGCCATCGGACCCCCCTACAGACCCGACAGCGACCACCATCAAACCTACCGCGCTCATGGCCACGCATAGCACGCTACCGGCGAGGCACGACACCAGCGCGCAGGTCGCTTGCTGCCCGCGCGGCCCAGTTCGCTCAACCCACCGCGACAACCCGCGGAGGGTTGCCCTTCAAGCGGATGAAGCGGCCGGAGGCGAAGCAGATGGTTTCAACTTCTTCTATGTCCACCGGCGTCGAGTTCCCCAAGGTCTGTTCCTGTACATGACCACCAAGAGTGCGTTCGCAGTCTTCGCGTTGCGCTTTCTCGGCCCGTTCGCCTTCTCGCCGAGCGGCAGCATTTTCTTCTCGTTCTTCATGCCTAATCCGTGCTTCTGTTTCGCTCAACGAACGGCATCGCGCAGCGCTCACCGCCCGGAATCTACCGCTGCGGGTGAGCATCTTGCCGTAAGCGTCGATCGCCATGATCGTATAGCGGTAGATGCCGGGTCGCGTCTCAGGTTCCGGGTGAAATTGCTTGGGGCGTAGCTCCGCTGGGGTGGATGTTATGCGGCGATTGCTTCCTCGGTGTCGGTGGTGATGGGCGGGGTTTGGGTGTGATGCTGCTCGTGG
>JBAIYK010000044.1:0-27413 GCA_037915935.1 Solirubrobacterales bacterium
GTGCTCGTGCCGGCCGGCCTCGCGGTGGGCGGACGGCGACTGTTCTGGCCGCATGCGGCGGGCGGCGCGCGAGACGAGGAGGGGGCGCGCGGCGCGGACGCGATCGACGACATGGCCGAGGCGCAGGCGACCGCGAGCTGGGGCGACGCGCAGGCGGCAGAGGGGACGCCCGGAGCGGAGCGGGAAGGGTCGCCGCGCGCGGAGAGATCGCGCGCCGGCGCGCCGCGCTTCTCGCCCGCGCGCCTCGCGGCCCGTCATCCGATCGTCGGCCTACTCGTCGCGGTCGTGCTCGTGCTCGCCGGCGCGAGCGGCCTGCGGCAGACCGCCGTCGGCAACGAGCTCGTGCAGGGCCTTCCCCACGGGTCCGAACCGCGCCTTGCCTACGCGCAGGCCGAGCGCGGCTTCACCTCCGGGGTGCTCGCGCCGACCGTGCTGCTCGTCGGCGAGCGCCGGATCGGCGATCTCCGCGCGCAGCTCATGCGCCTGCAGGCTTTGCTCGAAGCCCAGCGAGGCGTCGCCCTCGTGCTCGGTCCGCGCCAGCAGCAACCGCCCGCGCGTCTCGGCCTCGCCGCCGGGCGCCTCGGCCTTGCTCCCGCGCGCCTGCGCCTTGCTCCTACGCGCCTGCGCCTTGCCGTCTCCAAGGACGGCAACCTCGCGCGCTACCTCCTGTTCCTCACGAGCGATCCGCTGGGCGCGAGGGGGCTCTCGCGGGTGCGCGCGCTGCAGGGACGCCTGCCGCGGCTGCTTGCCGACGCAGGGCTCGCGCATGCGCGCCCGCTGCTCGGCGGCGACTCCGCGCTGTCCGTCGACATCGTCGACGCGACGCTCACCGATCTCGGGCGCGTGATGCCCGTGATGCTGCTCGCGATCTTCGCGATCCTCGCGATCTACCTGAGGGCGCTCGTCGCGCCGGCCTATCTCGTGCTCACGAGCCTGCTCGCCGTCTTCAGCGCGCTCGGGCTCACCGTGTACGTGATGCAGGACCTGCTTCGCTACGGGCAGATCACCTACTACGTGATCTTCACCGTCGCGGTCCTGCTCGTCTCGCTCGGCTCCGACTACAACGTGTTCCTCATCGGGCGGATATGGCAGCAGGGTCGTCGGCGCCCGATGCGCGCCGCGGTCGAAGTCGCAGGCGCGCGCGCGGCGCGCCCGATCGCGCTCGCCGGGATCGTGCTCGCGGCGGCCTTCGCGCTGCTCGCGATCGTGCCGCTGCGGGCGTTCCGCGAGATCGCCTTCGCGATGACCGTCGGCCTGCTGATCGACGCGTTCATCGTCAGAGCGATCCTCGTGCCCGCGCTCGTCTCGCTCGTCGGGCCCCGCAGCGCCTGGCCGCGGACGCTGTCAGGCGAGCGCTCCGAACGCCCAGACGCCCAGCAGGCCCGAGGCGCGCTCTAGGAGCGCACGAGGTAGCGCTCCGCCTGCTCGCGCTTCAGCTCGAGCCCGAGGCCAGGGCGGGAACGGTCGGGCGTCAGGCTCCCGCCCGCGGGGTCGAGCGTGCCCTCGAACAGCATGCCCTCGATCCGGCTGTGGTCGAAGAAGTACTCGATGTGCCTCACGCTCTCCATCGCGCAGCAGACGTGGGCGGAGACGGCGGGCGCGCAGTGGGCGGAGAACGGGATCTGCCGCCCTCTGCACAGCGCCTCGACGCGCAGCACGTTCGTCACGCCGCCGCAGCGGGTGACATCGGCCTGCAGGACATCGACTGCGCGCGCGTCGAGCATCCGCTGCGCGTCGAAGAGGCTCCAGCCGTACTCCCCGGCGGCGATCGCGAGGCCCGCCGGCGCGCGCCGCCGCAGCTGCGCGAGGCCGGCGAGATCCTGAGAGGAGAGCGGCTCCTCGAACCAGCGCACGCCGCGGCTCGCGAAGCGCTGCGCCCACAGCAGCGCCTGCGGCCGCTCGTAGGCGCCGTTGCCGTCGACCATCAGCTCGACGTGCTCGCCGACCGCCGCCCTCACGATCTCGAGCCGGTCGAGGTCCGCGTCCTTGTCGCGGCCCACCTTGATCTTCACGCTGCCCATTCCCTGAGCGGCCCAGCCCTCGGCCTGCTCGCGCAGCTGTCGCTCGTCGTAGCTCGTGAAGCCGCCCGAGCCGTAGATCGGCACGCTCTCGCGGAAGCGCGGCAGCGCGTCGGCGAGGCAGACGCCGAGCAGCCGCGCCTTCAGGTCCCAGAGGGCGATGTCGAGCGCGGAGACCGCCATCGCCGCGATCCCCGCGTGCCCGAGCTGGCGGATCTGCACCTGCATCTCGCTGAAGCAGCGCCCTGGCGTCAGCGGATCGGCGCCGAGGACGAGCTCCGCGAGCGTGCCCTCGATCACCTTCACGGCGGCGGGGTCGCAGTAGGTGTATCCGAGCCCGACGTGCTCGCCGGCGCGCGCCTGCACGACGACGACGCTCGTCGAGTCCCAAACTAGCGTGCCGTCGGACTCCTCATCGGTCGCGGTCGGGATCTCGTAGGCGTGCGCCTGCACGCTCTCGATCGCGACGTCGAGCATCGTCGTCACGGCGCCCCTAGCGGTTGATGAACTCCTCGAGCTTGCCCTTCATCGCCTGCGTGACGATGCGGGAGCGGCTCGGGTCGCCTGGCAGCGCCTTCGCGAGCTTCTGCGCCTGCTCGAAGGTGACGTGCGGGGGCAGCGGCGGCACCTCCGGATCGGTCATCGCCTCGTAGAGGACGGGCCTGTCCGCAGCGAGCGCCTCCTCCCAAGCGGGTCCGACGTCCTCGGGGCGCTGCACCCTGATGCCCTTCAGGCCGAGGCCCTCCGCGTACCAGGAGTAGTCGAAGGCGGGCAGCACCTGCGAGGCGTCGAGCTTCGGGTCGCCCGCCATCACGCGCTGCTCCCAGGTCACCTGGTTGAGGTCGCAGTTGTTGAGGACGACGATGATGCACTGCTTGTTACTCCAGCGCTGCGCGTAGTGAGCGATGTCGATCAGGGCCGCGTTGCCGAGCATCTGCATCGCGCCGTCGCCGAGGCAGGCGATCACCGGCCGCTCGGGGAAGGCGAACTTCGCCGCGAGCGCGTAGGGGACGCCTGGGCACATCGTCGCGAGCGTCCCCGACAGCGCCGCCTTCATCCCCCTGCGCAGCTTCAGGTGGCGCGCCCACCAGTTCGTCGCCGAGCCGGAGTCGGAGGTGAGGATGCAGTTCTCGGGCAGCCGCGTGCTCAGCTCGTGGAAGACGAGCTGCGGGTTGAGCGGGTCCGCGCCGTCATGTGCGCGCGCGTCGAGGATCTTCCACCAACGCTCGATCTCGCCTTCGATGCCCTGCTGCCAGGAGCGGTCCTGCTTGCGCTGCAGCATCGGGATCAGAGCGGCGAGCGTCGTCTGCGCGTCGCCGATCAGGTTCGCCTCGGTGGGGGCGTAGCGCATGCCGAGCAGGCGGCCGTCGATGTCGATCTGGACCGCCCTGCAGGAGCCCTCCTTCGGCAGCCACTCGGCGTAGGGGAAGCTCGAGCCGACGATCAGCAGCGTGTCGCAGCCCATCATCAGCTCGTAGCTCGGCTTCGTGCCGAGCAGGCCGATCGATCCGGTGACGAACGGCAGGTCGTCGGGCAGCGCGGCGCGGCCGTTCAGGGCCTTCGCGACGCCGGCGCCGAGCAACTCGGCCACCTGCACGACCTCTTCTTCGGCATGCAGCGCGCCTGCGCCGATCAGGATCGCGACCTTCTCGCCCGCGTTCAGGATCTCCGCCGCCTGGGAGAGCTCGGAGTCCGACGGGCGGACCTGCGGGTGGCTCACCCCGATCGATGAGTACACCGCGCCGTGCATGCGCGGCGGCTCGGCGTGTTCGGCCTCCTGGACGTCCTCGGGCACGATCACCGCGGTCACCGAACGCGATACCTGCGCGATCCGCAGCGCCCTGTCGATCACATGCCGGGCCTGGGTCGGGTCCATCACCGTCATCACGTACTCGCTCGCGACGTCCTTGAAGAGCGTGTTGAGATCGACCTCCTGCTGGTAGTTCGCGCCGAGCGACATCCGCTTCTGCTGGCCGACGATCGCGAGCACGGGCTGATGGTCGAGCTTCGCGTCGTAGAGGCCGTTGAGCAGGTGGATCGCTCCCGGCCCGGAGGTCGCCATGCACACGCCGACCTCGCCGGTCAGCTTCGCGTGCGCGGTCGCCGCGAAGGCCGCGATCTCCTCGTGGCGGGTCTGGATGAAGTCGAGCCGGTCGCCGACGTGGTGGAAGGCGCCGATCAGCCCGTTGATGCCGTCGCCGGGGTAGCCGTAGACGCGCCTCACGCCCCACTCGGTGAGACGTTGCAGGATGAACTGGGCCGTGTCGGGCATGAGACCTCCTTGCGATCAGGCGGGAATCCGATGCGCTGCCCGCCGCGGGCATCGGTCAGTCCCCTACCCCGATCCGCGCCGCTCTGCACACCGCGCCCGCCCGATGCGCATCCGCTGCGCCCACGCGTGTAGCGCCCGCTCGTGCTCGCCGGACTCCGACGCGGGGGATATAGGCGTCTCCGCAGGGGTAACGCGCGGGCATGGCACCGGTCGAGAGCGGCATCCGGCGGACGGCTGCGCGACGCGACGGCTACGCCGCGATCGAGTCCTACGCCGCGATCGGCGACGGCCGCACGATCGCGCTCGTCGCATCCGACGGGGCGATCGACTGGCTGCCGCTCGCCGCGATCGACGGCGCGACCGTGTTCGGCGCGCTGCTCGACCCGCAGCGCTGCGGGCGCTTCGCGCTCGCGCCGCGCGGCGAGCACGAGGTCTCCCGTCGCTACCTCGAGGGCACGAACGTGCTGCAGACCGCCTTCACGACGTCCGACGGCGCCGCGCTCGTCACCGACTCGCTCAACCTGCAGGACGGAGGCGAGCTCTCCTGGGTCGAGCTCGTGCGGGAGGTGCGGTGCGAGCGGGGGAGGGTGGCGATGGAGTACTCGATCGTGCCGCGCTTCGACTTCGGTCACGGCGCGATGACGATCGAGCGACGCGGCGACGCGGTCATCGCCGGGTGCGGCGATCGCAACATGGCCTTCCGCGCCTGGGGCGTGGGCCCGGCCGTCCACGACGGCGGGCAGATCGCCGGCGCCTTCGAGCTCGAGGCCGGCGGCGAGCAGGCGCTGCTCGCCTGCGTGTTCGTCGAGGGGCAGCCGATCCCGCTGCCGCCGCGCGAGGAGATCGAGGTGCGCTTGCGCCGCACCGCCGACGCCTGGCGGCGCTGGGTCGACTTCCACTCCTACCGAGGGCCCTGGGAGCAGGCGGTGAAGCGCAGTCTGCTCGCGTTGAAGCTGCTGATCACTGCGAGCACGGGCGCGGTCGCGGCCGCGGCGACGACCTCGCTGCCGGAGCGGATCGGCGGCGAGCGCAACTACGACTACCGCTACGCCTGGATCAGGGACACGGCGTTCGTGCTCGACGCGCTCGGCGCGGTCGGCTACCGCGAGCAGGTGCACGCCTCGCTCTCCTGGGTGCTCGCCGCGAGCGCGCCGACGCACCCGCGGATGGAGCCCTTCTATACGCTCGACCGGCGTGTGCCGCGGGGGCAACGGGAGCTCGACCTCGCCGGCTACCGTGGCTCGCGGCCGGTGCTGCAGGGCAACAGCGCCTCTGGACAGCTGCAGCTCGGCTGCTACGGCAACCTGCTCGAGACGGTCGAGCTCTACGTCCGCCACGGCAACACGCTCGACTCCGAGACGAAGCTGCGGGTCGGGGAGGTCGCCGACCACGTCTGCCGCATCTGGAGAAACGAGGACTCGGGCATCTGGGAGCTGCCGCAGCAGCGCCACTACACGCTCTCGAAGATCAACTGCTGGAGCGCCCTCGACCGCGCGGTGAAGCTCGCGGGCGAGGGGCAGGCGCCGGCGGAGGGCGTGCAGCGCTGGCGTGCTTGCGCGCAGGAGATCCGGCGCTGGGTGCGGGAGCGCTGCTGGTCTGAGAGGAGCCGGAGCTACGCCTTCCATGCTGGCAGCGACGACCTCGACGCCTCCGTGCTGCTCGCGGCGAGGGTCGGCTTCCTGCAGCCTCACGACCCGCGCCTGCATGACACGATCGACGCGATCCGCCGTGAGCTTTGCGCCGGCGGCGCGCTGCTCTACCGCTACAGCGGCCAGCAGGACGAGGAGGGCGCATTCCTGCCCTGCTCCTTCTGGCTGGTCGAGGCGCTCGCGCGCAGCGGCCGGCTGAAGGAGGCGAAGGAGACGATGTCTCAGCTGCTGCAGCTCGCGAACGACGTCGGCCTCTACGCGGAGGAGATCGACCCCCGCAGCGGCGAGATGCTCGGCAACTTCCCCCAGGCGCTCACCCACCTCTCGCTGATCAACGCCGCGAGCGCGTGCGCAAGCGCGGAACGGGTCGAGCAGGAGCGGGCCGGACGAGACGAGAAGCGCGCCGGAGGCGGCAGCCAGGGCGCCGCAGTAGGCAAGGAGAGCGCCGGACGAGGCGGTGCGGACCCCGAGCGACGGAAGGAGGGCAGCCGAGTATGAGCGCACAGGAGGTCGTCGTCCTCACAGGGGCGACGCGAGGGGTCGGCCGCGCGATCGCGCAGCGGTTCGCGCGGGAGGGGGCGAAGATCGCGCTGCTCGCGCGCGGACGCGACGGCCTGCGGGACACCGCCGCCGAGGTCGAGCGACTCGGCGGCGTCGCGCTGCCGCTGCCGACGGACGTCGCCGACTACGACGCTGTCGACGCGGCTGCCGCGGCGGCGGAGGAGGCGCTTGGGCCGATCGACATCTGGATCAACGACGCGATGACGACCGTGTTCGCGTTCTTCGAAGACATCGACCCAGAGGAGTTCAGGCGCGCGACGGAGGTCACCTACCTCGGCGCCGTCTGGGGCACGAAGGCGGCGCTGCGCCGGATGCTGCCGCGCGACCGCGGCGCGATCGTCTACGTCGGCTCGGCGATGGCCTACCGGGGCATCCCGCTGCAGTCGCCCTACTGCGGCGCGAAGCACGCGCTGAAGGGGTTCTTCGAGTCGCTGCGCTGCGAGCTGAAGCACGAACGCTCGAACGTGCGCCTATCGATGGTGCAGCTGCCCGGCCTCAACACGCCGCAGTTCGACCACTGCCGCTCGAAGATGGACCGCAAGCCGATGCCAGTGCCGCCGATCTACCAGCCGGAGGTCGCCGCGGAGGCGGTCCACTTCGCCGCGCACAGCAGACGCCGCCAGATCTTCGTCGGCGCGCCGACCGTCTACACGATCCTCGGGGAGCGACTGGCGGCATCGTTCGGCGACTGGTACCTCGCGAAGACCGGCATCAGCTCGCAGCTGACCGACGAGCCCGTCACGCCGCCGCGCGAGGGCAACCTGTTCGAGCCGGTGCAGGAAGACCGCGGCGCGCACGGCGACTTCGACGAGAAGGCGCACGAGCGCAGCGGCGTGCTGTGGCTCTCGCAGCGCCGCGGGACGCTCGCCCGCGCCGCGCTCGGCGCGGGCGCGCTCGCGCTCGGCGTCGCAGCGGGTGCCCGGCGCCCGGTAGCGGGGTCCGTCAGCCGCCGATCGTCGTAACCTGCGTCGCATGCTTTGGCGCCGGAACGCGAGCAGGCGCGCGGAGCGCGGCGAGGACGCGGCTGCGGCGCATGACGGGGGGGCGCCCGCAACCGACGGCCGCAGCCGCCTCGGCGAGAATCTGCGCCTGCTGAGAGCCGAGGTCGTCGGCTTCCTGCTGCTGCTCGCGGCTGGCATCGCGGTGGTCGCAGTGCGGCCGACGCTGCTGCATGACAAGCACCTCTCGGAAGTGCTGCTGCGCGGCGTCGTCGCGGCCCTGATCGCCCTCCTCGGCTGGTTCGGGGTGCGCCGGATCGTGCATCTGACCGCGCGCGAATTTGCGCGGCGCACCGATCCGAGGGCGGCGAGCTCGCTCGTCTTCATCATCAAGCTGGGCGCCGCGATCGGCGTGATCGTCGCCGAGCTCTACGTCCTCGGCGTCGAACCTGGCGCGCTCGTCGTGAGCGGCGCCGTCGCCGCGGTGATCCTCGCGCTCGCCAGTCAGCAGCTGCTCGGCAACATCTTCGCCGGCAGCGTCCTGCTCGCCTCCGGGATCGTGGTGATCGGGCAGACCGTGCGCCTGCAGGGCGGCGCGATCGCGGGACAGACCGAAGGCGTGATCGCCTCGATCGGGCTCTTCCACGTGCGACTGACGCGCAGCGACGGCGCGAGCATGCTGATTCCCAACAGCGTGTTCCAGCAGCTGATGATCGTGCCGGTCACGAATTCGGCGACGGTGTCGATCCGTGCCCGCGTTTCGCCTGAGATGAGCCTCGGGGAGCTGTCAGAGGCGCTCGTCGCCTCGCTGAACACGCTCCTCACCGAACCGCCGTCGATCACTCTCGACGGTGTCTCCGAGGGCAACGTCGACGTGCGGATCGATGCGACGCCGCTTGTGATCGGCGAACGCGAAACCCTAGCGGCCGAACTCAGGCGCATCGCCGCGGACGTATGCGAGACGCGGGAGTAGCCCTCGGTTCGCGGCGGTGGCGGCGTCGGTGCGTGCAGGCTCTTCGGAATGCGAGGCGGTCATCGTCGGCGCTGGCTGAGTCGGCGCCAAGGCGTCACCTCCGCATGCGTGAGGCCGCGGGTCGGACAGGCCGGGTCTCGGTAGCATTGCGAGGAGCCATGCCGACGTAGCTCAGTTGGCCAGAGCACCGCTCTCGTAAAGCGGGGGTCGTGAGTTCGAATCTCACCGTCGGCTCTCGGACAGTTAGGTCTAGAGTTTTGGAAATGGCGTGCGGCGGCCCTTCGGAGCCGCCGTTTGCGCTTCTGGCCCGGAACTCGGGCCTCGTGAGGCTCGCGGAGGGCGTGTGGGCGCGGGCGCAAGCCGGGAAAGCGCGAAGCCGCCCAGGGGTGATCCCCGGAGCGGCGGCGATGCTCAGACGAAACGGCGCGCGGCGGCTACGGTCCGGGTGGATCGCCGCTTGAGCGGGCGGAGGGCGGCGTTGCCTCGCCGAGTCCGAGCGCTGCGGCCCTTGGGCCGTAGGGCAGGTCAAGGCCATCGTTGGAACGATTCTTGATGAGTTCGGCCACGGCCTTCGCCGCGGCGTCCATCTTCGTCCTGACGCCCTTCCTGGCGCGCTTCTGCCGGAGGCTGCGCCCGCGGCAGGAGTGGGCGGTGCCGAGCCAGCCGTTCACCGCGGCGATGCGTAGCCAATCAATCAGGCAGGCGACGTTCGCGCGGAGGCGGTGCCAGTTGAGGCTCACGACCTTGGGGCGGTTCGTCAGGTTGTCGGCGGCGACGCGGTAGCGGTCCCGCCAGTAGTCGTGAACGCCCTCGTACTCGTAGTGAGACTTGCTCAGCTCGTGGTAGAGGGGGTCCAAGCGGGAGAGGGGTACGAGTGAGCGCCAATCGGTCTCGCAGCGGATGCGCTGCTCGCCCTTGCACCCCGGCGTTGCGGGTGCTGCGCACTGGAACCATAGCCAGGGAGTGTCCTTCGTCTTTCCCTTCTCAATGGCGAAGCGTGTTTGCTTCATCTCGCCGCCGCAGTGGTCGCAGCGCTTTACGCCGTGACGATCATGCGTGAGCGTGTCCGGGCGCTGCGTCTGATTCCCTGACTTGCGTGGGGGGAACACGGGCGCGATGCCCTTCCGCGTCGCGTACTTGAAACACTTCTCCACGGAGTAGCCCTTGTCGCCGGTCACGGTCTGCGGCGTTGCGCCTGCCATCGTGCAAACCCGGTCCATTAGCTCGGGGAACACGTCGTACTCCTGCCTATTCGCTGGGTCCACGCTCGGGATCGCCCCGCCCGTGTAGGCGTCTACGGCCTTCGCGGAGTAGTACCCATGCCAGAAGCGCGTCGTTTTGCCGTTCCGCGTGTACGCGCGAGTCCCGGCCTCGGAGTCCCGCGTCACGTACCAACAGTCTCCGACGCGGATGCGCTTGACGATGCGCCCGCCGCGGGAGACGTTCACGGCTTCCTCGGGTTCGGCTTCCCTCGCGTGCTGCTCGCTTTCCGCGGGCTCTTGTTCGTTCCATTCCTCACGCTGTTCCCTCGCCGTTGAGGTCGGGGCGCGCTGCGGGCGCAGCGCCGAGCCCTGCGCGGACGCGCCGCTTTCATCATTCTCAGCGCGTTTACACGGCTCGCCAGGCTGACAGTCATGCACCAATGCGGCGTGCGTCTCGTCTTCGGTGCTGTCCACGTGAGCGTGAGCGAAGACGTGCGGGTCGTGAGCGCGGCAGCGCTGGATCACGAGTGCCGCGGCGTCAAGGAAGGCTTCCTCGCGCTGCTCGCCCAGCTCGCGCATGCGCTCCCAAACGCGGTGATAAGGCGGCTTCTTAGTGAACCCGCACTCCCGCCAGAGTTCGTCCGTGGACTCGTCCCACCACGGCTGCAAGTCAACCTGACGCGAGGCAACGAAAGCGACCGCGGCTAGCTCCCACCGTCCCGGCTCGCGTTTGCGCCCGTGGTTCACACTCAGGTCGCAATCCTTACGAAGTTGAGTGGTCGCCCACTCTTGCTGCTTCACGAGCCGAACCGTGTTCAGGGAACCACGCAACTCCGCGCGCTTGGAGTATTCCGTGGCGCCAGTGAGACGTTCAGGGGGCTGATAACGGAGCTTAGGCATGACGGTTTCGGGCAAGGGTGAGTTGAACGAACGACCCTCCCAAGTCAGCCCTGATTGCCTGGCTTCCTGGGAGCTGCTGCCGGTCGTTCACCTCGCTAATAAAGGGGTATCGCGGCTCCGTTCCCCTGCATGCAGGCACGACTCGAACAAGTGTTGAGCCAGCCAGCGAGTTCGTCACCGCGCACCGCGGTCCAGGACGCGCGCAGCCGCTCGCCGCTGCTCCCACGGGCAGCAGGAGCGGAAACCAGGAGCCCGTCCGCGCGCAGCGTCGCCGCACCGAGCCCGATCACGTCCACGGGAACACGAAGCCGCCGCGCGAGTTCACTGGCGCGCCAAGGCCAGTCCTCGGCGAGCACGAGCGCGAGGATCGCGGCCTCAACGCGCCGCCGCTCGTGCGGCATGAAGTATGTACGCTGGTGTTGCATGGGAGACCATTCCTCCTGTGTGGGCTCCGGCGTGGTTGCCGCCGCGCCGGGGCCACTTAGCGTGTCGTCATGAGAGTCAGAACGACACGTATAGCTCGATCCGCGAGCCCGGACTCGAACATTCGTCGAACGTTCTAGGGCCGGCTAAAGCCGCTGGCTCGCGCCGATGGGAGGCGGGGGTGCGTCCGCGATCCGGGCGGCTTCTGCTCCCCGGCAGAAAGGAGGGGCCAAATTACCGGCGCCGGCGACAAACTCAAGCTGCCGGAATCTTTCGCCGAATAGTTGGGCGTGCCAACGCATGGAGACTTTCCGTGGGAGAGACACGAGATACGCGGGCGGTCTCATCGGCGGTTGCGCGGGCCGACTTGGGGGAGGAAGGTGCGATCAGGCGTCGTCTTGTGCGCTCTGATAGTGGGAGTCGTAGGCGCCATCCAGCTTGGCGGACACGGGAGCGTCGGGATCGGCGCCCCGCACAGCGCTCTGCCGGGTGCGTATGTCGCGGTGCCGGGTCCGTGGCACTGGCGCTGGGTGCGAGTGGAGCATCCTCCGCCGGGGACGCCGCTCTATATTCGTCAGCGGTACAGGACGATCCATTACGTAAGCGCAGCGCCATTGCCGTAGCTTTTGAGCATGTTCGCGCTGCCGCTGCTGCCGGGACCACCGAGCTTTTGCCGAGCGTCGTCCGGGTTGCGCGCGGCCTTGTCGCCAGCTACGATCGCGCGATGGCTCCACTGAGCAGCTTCCAATTCCAAGGCCATAAGGTCGCCTACAGGCGTGAGGGTCAGGGCGCGCCGATGGTGTTTCTGCACAACGGAGGTACGTCCCACCGGATATGGGAGCCGCTGTTGGACCGATACGCGGCGGATCACGAGGTCGTGGCTATGGACATGCTGGGCTTCGGCGAGTCCGCGCGCCCGCGCATCGCCTACTCGTTGGACTTGTACGTGGCGCAGTTGTGCGCGCTACTTGATGAGCTGCGGCTAGACGACGTGACGCTGATCGGTCACTGCATGGGCGCGGCGACCGCCCTCAGATTCGCGCGTGAGCACCCCGAGCGCGCGCGGATGGTGGTAGCGGTCAATGTGCTGACCGAGCGGACGCTCGCGTCGGGGCGCCTGAGCTGGATGAGCACGGTGGCGCGACGCACGCCCCGTCTCGCTCGTGCGATGGCGTGGCTGAGCGCGCACGTGTATACGCCCAAGCCGGTCGCGGAGACGCTTGCGCGCACGACCGTATGGAGCGACCCCACGGGAGTATCACCGGAGCTACGAGAGCACGTCCGGGAAACGAACCGGCACCCGGACCAGACGCGCGTGCTGCTCAACATCTGCGAGAACATCGGCACGTTCACCGGCCTTGAACAGAAACCCGAGGGCGTGCCGGTGTGCGTGGTCTGGTCTGATGGGAACAAGGTGCTGCGCGCGAGCGAGGGCGCGAAGTTCTGCGCGGCCCTGCGTCCTGATCGGCAAGTGACGATCCCGCACGGCGGGCATCTGGTGATGCTGGAACAGCCTGACGCGCTCGCAGCGGTGATAGACGAGTTTCGCGCCGAAGTCGCCGAGCGCGAGCGCGCCGCCGCGTAGCAACTCCGCGCGCCCTACCAAGCGGCGACGGGGATGAGCGTGTATTCAGTCAAAATGAACGAGTGCCGATAACGGCGTTATGCGGTGGTTTGGCTCGTGGACGCGCCGACTCCTACTCGGCCTCGTGCTGCTCCTCGCAGTCGTGGTTGCGCTGATCGTCGCAGCCAGCATCAAGGGTAGAAGCGGATCAACGCAGGGCACGGAAAACATGAACGGCCCCGGCTCATTCGTGGGCAGTGCGAGCAACGCCGTGATGTTCGTGCAGTGGACACGAGCGGGGGAAACGGTCACGGGCTCCCTGCGCGAGGCGATCACGAAGTCCCTTGCCGGGTCCGGCATCACTGCCACTGACTATCCCTTCACGGGCGTCATCCACGGCGACGGGATCACGCTCAACCTGACCGGCGCGGAATCCACGACTTACGTTGGCGAAGTCAAGGGCGAAGGCTTCAACCTCACCCTCCCCGGCAAGGGTGGGTCACTGATAACGATCGAATTCGTCGCAGGCGAAGTCAGCAGCTACAACGAAGCAACCAGGCAACTCCTACTCTCCGAGTACGCCACGCCATGCGATCTCTACGTCGTCGGCCATGAAGTGGACGTGAACTTCACCGGAGAAAAAGCCCCGGAATGGTGTGCAAGCATCGTGGCGAAGCAGCCGAGCGTTGAATGGACGACCGAACCCCAGGAAAACACTGTCGGTCAGCCGGTTGTGTGTGAACTCGTGAACCACGCGAACGAACAAGTCAGGATCACCGACGAGGGCGGCCAATACTACGGCGGGCTCGCCTGCAAACAACTATCCGGCGAAGGATGGGGATGATTCCTCTATCGCTGCCTATCGCGACCTTGGCACGGGAAAGGAACGCGGACGCCTTCGCAGTAATCGGCGCGGCGCTTGTCCTTCTAGGCGCATACGCGGCCCTGGCCGCGGCTGCCCACCCGTTCTACAAGACGACGAAGCGCAATGCGCTCATGCAAGGGTCCGGTGCGTTTATCGCGCTCATCGGAGCCTTTATGGCGTTTGCTGCCGCAATTGAATGGTTTGGGTTCGCCCCAGGGTTCCCAGGGATCGCTGAGCGGGTAGTCATCGGGGGCGCCACACTCGGCTTGAGCCTAATTATCGGTATTCCCTTCGTCGTCCGGCTCAAGAAAAAACGACCACGACGCAAGCACGAACGAGAATCGGAACTACAGCAGCAACATGACAATTCTGCGATAGCTGGCCTAATTACTAGAGCCATGTTTGGACTCATGCTACTCAGTGATGTCCTGCGAGTCGCCTTCTACGTAGTTTTCGTAAGCTTTGCCGCCCAGAAACGCCGTGACGAACGCCCAAGGAAAGAGTACGTAGATGGAACCGACAGCCCACGGTTCCCCGAGAGCGTTTAAATCGCTCACGAACACTATATGAGCAATAACGTAGAGGAACATGAGAAGAGAGTTAACTTTCCACGCCATGCTGATAAAATGCTTTCCCCGACGGCGTGGTTCTCTCAAGGGTTCCTTGTTCGGCGTCACAATTTAATACATACACTAAACCTCATGGCTTTGTTGCGGATGTCGTCTTCGCTCTTTCGGCCCGTAGTTCCGCTGCCACCTTGCGCGCGTCGCCTAGCGTCCTAGCGTGATTGAGTCGGTACGGCCACGGTGCCCCGAACTCCCCCAAGACGTAGGGCCGCGCACCAACACTGAGCAACAGTGCGAGCCTCGCCCGCCGCACGCTCGCCCTTGTTGTATTCGCGGGGAAACCGAGCATTACGAAGGCTGTCTCGTACACTAGCCGAATGGCGAGTAGAAACATGAACGGGATCAGCGCCAAGTTCAACCAAAGTGGTAGGATCAAACTCTTTCCAAGATGACTAAGGCCCGACGAGCTGGATAGATCGTTTGCGACGTGGATCGTGGCGTAAAGAAGTAGGGCGATGCCGAATATACCCATAAGTGACTTCAGACAGCTTCGCGTCGTGTCGTAGTCCTTGCCCGCGAGTTCCGGTGATATTTCAGCAACGGCAACCATCGCGGCGAGCAAAGTGGCGAATGGAACAAGAATTAGCTCCGCCCAGAGCGGTAGGACAAAGAGGTTCACGTATATATCGACCAGGGCAGTAATCTCGAAAGATCGTCGTAGAGCTGCGCGGAAGTAGTGTCGTTCTTCAGGAATCCGAAGCACCTTGAAGAAACCGAGCAGGGCCGAGGCGACCATCCACGCGAGCGTTGCGCCGATTAGTCGCACTTCCCACAGGCCAACCCGTGACGCCGCGAACACGACAGCCGCTATATAAGCGAGCATCGCACTCGCTGGCACCACGATAGTCTTACCGAACGCTACGCGGACCACGTTGAGCATGCTCGCGCGAATCTCCGCGCGCGTCAGCATCCAAAGGACCGCGATCATCGCCCAGATAACGGTTGCCCACTCACGCGAGTTCAGTGCTTCCGCCCAATTAAAATGCTCTGCTGGCACTGTTTGACTGACGCCGCGTTGAAGCAGCGAGAATAGGCCGGGACAGGTCAACGTGCGGCAGAACCCCCTCATCAAGCTAAGACTACCTTCGGTTTCCGGCGTCGGCTAGAGTCTTGCAATGCACGCAATGGAATGGGCTGCGGTAGGAAGCGCGGCGTTCGCGGCGTTCGCGGCCTGCGCGTCGTGGGCATCGGTCTGGCAGAACCGACGGGAGAGGCTTGCCGCTCAACGCCCGGAACTGGTCATTGAGGTGAGCGTTCGTGTTCCGAGCAATAAGATCATGGCCCAAATACACAACAATGGTGGTACTGCCCGTAGCGTCCGTTTTTGCGTCGTAGAGGGGGCATTCGTGGCCTACGGAACCCCTCTTCCCACGGGTATCTTTCAGAGCGGGGAGAGCCGCACGATCGAGACTAATCTTCCTCCAACAGAGGGTCGCGCAGCAAAAGCCTGGGTGAGCGCGGTTGACCTCGATGCGAGGTACGTCTACGTCACTGCTAGCAATGGGCAGCAGAAACGCTATCGACTCAGGTGGCCGCACAGAAGAGTGTCCGACGCTCGGTTTACGGAAGACTTCTACGGCGTCAAGGCCGACAGGCTCACATGGTCGCACACGCCACGACCGACCGACGGCTATAGGACCGTAGGGGCAGCGCCAGCAACGCCGTGATGTTCGTGAACCCAGGAAAACACCATCGGCCAGTTAGTCGCCCTGCGAACTCGTGAACCACACGGTTCACGGCACTCTTTGATACGGCGCTATTCGGCTCTACCCCTGCGGCGTCTTGTCATCCGGGCTCTCTTGCGAGCGTTGCTTTCGTAGCCTCTGTTCTTGATTTGCGACGCGACTATCCACCTCCATCTCCTCAAGCCACGGACCAGAGTCCACATATGCCTTAGATGATGCTATCGGCAAGACTTCCAGCAGGAACACGAGGCCAGCGAGCCTCTTGAGTACGAATCGCGTTATGCCCGAAGTTTGATCGGCGCGACTTAGAAGCAGCTCGTAAGCTTCTATACGTCGGCAGTAAATAATGAGACCCAGGATAATGCCAACGACGATCGCGGGCACGAACGGGGCACCGATCAATAGCGCTATGAGCGGGATCGCTATTGCTACGACGAACGCCAGCACAGAGCGAAGATTGTAGTGCCTAACGATTTCCGAGACGCCTACGACCGCCAAAGCGTCACGTCGCGCCGCATCCACCGCTTGCTTTTGTCAATGTCGGCGGTCGCGTCGTCGGGCTCTGCCCACTCGTGGAGGCAGTGTGTGGCGGAGGCGAGGCGTGAGCAGGCGCGCTCCAGCTTCTCGCCGAGCGCGAACCATGCCTCCGAGTCGGTGGTGTCGGTAGCGAGCGCGGCGGCGGCCTCGCGGAGCAGCGCTCTAACGTCGCTGCGGTAGCCGCTGATGCGCTCCTTGGCGGTCTCGCGCGCCTCGCGCCAGCGCCGGTGTTGCGGCAGCGCGCCGCGGTAACGGGTGCGGCGGGCGGAGCGCTGCCCCTGCGCAGTGAGCGCATACAACCTCCTGCCCTGCGAGGTCAGGGCTTCCACGAGCCCGCCAGCGGCGAGCGCGCGCAGCCGCGGGTGCAACCGTCGCGCCGCCCCCGGCCCCCGTCGCAGGCCGAGGTGTTCGGCGACGTTGGCGACGAGCACGCCCGGCGCGTTCATCCGCAACGTTTGAAGCTCCGCTCGCGCCAACGCGGCCAGGATCAGGCCGTCCGGCAACTCGTTCTCGGGCATGGCTCGGCACCTCCTCGGGTACAGGCGCCCGCCCGCAGCCCCAAGAGGCCCGGTCGTCGCCGCGGGTTCGCAAGGCGGGGCGCGAGGCCGCGCCAGCCCGGACCACCGGCCAGCGCCCCGTTGTGAACGTCTCGTGAACGCTCCGCTCGAACCTACGCGGCGAAAATCCAGCAATCGAAAAGATTTCGAAAACACCGCGAACTTTTTCGCGGCGCGAGGCGACCACGCGGCGACCGCAGGGCAGGACTCGCGTATGCCCCACAGAACATATGCCCGTGCGCTTCCTCCGAGGTCTGGGGTCCGGGCTTGCCACGCTCACCGGGACGCTCGGCACGATCCTGCTGTTCGTCGCCGTGCTCGTCGCGCTACCGCTGTTCGTAGCCGGCGTGCTCGTGGACTACATGCTGTACCGGCCCGAACGCGAAGAAGCGGTGCTCGCCAGGCTCGCCACGATTGAGGCCGCGCTGCTCGGCGACGCCTCGGCCGAGTGAGCGTGCGACTCGGCTGCGCTAGCTTGCGCCGCCGCCAGGCTCGGCGGCGAGCTCGTCGGCTCGCGTGACGAGCGCTCCCGGAGCCATGCTCAGAGCGCGCGCGATCCGCAGTAGCGTCTCGTAGTTGGGGTTCCCGACGCCGCGCTCCACGTCGCCAAGGACCGTGATGTGCAGGCCCGCGGCGTCTACTAGCGCCTCTTGCGACAAGCCCGCTTCCACGCGGGCGAGCCTCACGGCCTCGCCGAGTGCGGCGTGCTCAGGGGAGCGGGGCGTGGATTGGCGGCGGGGCGGCACGCGGGGAGCCTCGCCTAGAACGTTCGACGATGTTAGAGGCTAAAACCGCTAACCCGTGTTAGAACGTGCCGTACCCCTACCCAGCAAATGAACGCAAGGAGGCGAGCAATGGGCAAGGCGAGACGGTGCAGGGCAGTCGTGATAGGAGCGAGCGTCGCCGCGCTCGGAGCCATGAGCGCGTGCTCCACGGCGAGCGCGGTGAACAGCGAGTCGCCCGGATCGCACGGCCCTGTCGAGGGCGCAGCCTCCGGCAGGGCCACGGTCGCGCGTAAGCACGGGCGGCACCGTGCCCATCACGCGGAGCCGTTCGTGTACAAGCTGACTGTTTCCCTTACCTCAAGTGAAGAGACGCCCAGCTGCGTAGGTCAAAACGCTGTATTCCGTGCGCTGTTGAGACCAGCAAGCAATAATGCAGAACATCTTTTCCTCCCTCGTGAATGGGAAGAAAAAGAAGGTGAGGTTAGTGCGAACACGAGTACACGTCTGCGGCTATTCGGCGAATCCACACTCAAAGTCCATAGTATTTGTGATCTTGGAAGTCACAAGAACTGGCGTGCATCACCGGGTATCTTTACGTGGCGCTTGCCATTCCCGGCACGACACTTGGGCGAAGTCCTGAGTTATCCCGTGTCGGAAGCCGAAATCAGCGTTGAAGCTGAATGAAGGAAGCCCTCACACTACTCAGGGGCGTGCGCGAGGTCGCCGTGCTCGCCAAGCCCGACACGCCCGCTGCGACGTCGCAGCGGGCGTTTGACGCGGCTGCCCGGCGCGCTGGCAGCATGAGCGGCATTGATCTTGGGCGGTTGCCTGCCGCGCGACAGATCGCCGCGGAACTCGGTCTCCCGTGGCGGGACGTAGTCGCGCTCGCTCACGAGCCGAGCGCGCGGCAGGCTCACGCCTTGGGTTTGCGGTGTCGGGAGTGGATGCCGAAGGGCTGGCTGACGGCGGAGCGTGTTCGGTTCGCTTTGCGGCTCGTCGCGGGCAGGCGAGGGGCGGTGACGCTCACGATGGGCGCTTATGACGCGGAGCGCGATGCGCTGCTCGCCCAGGACTGCCGCGACTGGCTGCACGGTCGTCGCTTGCGCCTACCGGACGCGGAAGCGATCCGGCTCGCAGCGGGCGGCTGGGACGTGGCCCTCGCCCTCGCCGGGTTGGAGGCTGGCGCGCGTCCATCGCGGGAGATTCGGCAACTGATCCTCTCTCGCCTGGACGTGATGGACCGCTTCTACGACTACTACGGGGAGCAGCCGGCGAAGCACGCACTGGAAGCGTTCGCGCGAGGCAACCACATCCCCATGAGCGCCGAAAACAAGCGCCCTTGGTCGGAGACGATCAAAGCGTGGCGGCGACGCCGACGCGAACGCGGGCTGCCCGAGCCTACCCCCACTGGCAGTGGGGGTAGAGCTGCGGCGCGTAAGCGCGGGCGCGGCGCAAAGGCGCCCGACTACTCCGCAAACGTGGGTGCCGCGCGCACGGGCGAGCAGCCCCACCGCGGTAAGTGGTCGGACGCGGATGCGTGCGCAGCGTGGGTCGCACGCTACCTCGCCAGCCTCCCCAAGCGAGCCCGATCAACGCAGGACGGCTACCGGCGCTGGGCCAGCGAACACCCCGGAGCGCCCGGTCCCTCGCGCTTCGCCCAACACGGCGGCTGGGAAGCCATACGACGCGAAGCGGTAGCGAGAAACGCGCAGAGCTTGACGAGCCGGGCGTAGAGTCAGTGGGTGCGTCGGAACGTCATCGTCTCATCGCTTCTCGGCGCGGCTTCCGCCACGCTGTTCATCTCGCGCGCTCAGAAATCCGCTTGGCGTGACCGCTTAGAAAGAGTTCCCGTTAGACATCTTTCAACGGATGATTTAGCAAGCGTCGTGACAGATGAGCGTTTCGCGGCAGACCGTCGCCGTGAAGCTGAGGACGAGTACAACCGGCGAGGCATGGGCAAACACGGTTTTTACGGCAGGCCCCGTGCCCGCAACCGTTCTTGACCTGCGGCGGTGATGTGGAGCGTGCCGTCGTCGGCCTGCTCGATCAGACCATCATCTTCAACGTTGACGAGCTCTTTCCAGGCTCGTTCAGCGAGCCCCCAGGTAGTGATCTCAATCGTGCCCTCAAGATGCGCGCGTAGGAGCGCAAGAGCAACCGCGGGCTTGCCCGGCAGCGGCTCAGCCACAGCTCGCCAGCGAGCAACCCTGCGCGAGATTGCGTTGCGGGTACGCCCCGGATGCTGGCGCACGAACCAAAGCACCACGTCCGAGAAGTTCGCTCTCACGGGCGCAGTCTAATCCTGGAAACGGCGGCGCGGCAGGACTCACCCATGACGCGACGAACACGGGGGCGTGCCACGGGAACCGCTCGCGCTCCTTCGTGAAGTGGGCGAGGTCGCCGCGCTCGCTAATCCCGAGGCCCCGGAGGCCGTCTCCCAGCGCGCGTTTGACCGCGCTCGCGCTAAGAGCGCCGATCACGCCGACTTGCCCGCTGCACGGCAGATCGCGCGGGAACTCAAGCTTAAGTGGCCGGAAGTGTTGGAGGTCGCGCATGCTCCCGAGGGCAAGTGGAGTAGCTTGCTTGACTTGAAGGCACGGGGGAACGCGCCTCCTGGCTGGCTGACGAGCGCGCGGATCAAGTACGCGCTACGACTCGTCGCGGGGCGCCTCGGCGTGGACGCGCTCACTACGATCGGGTACGACGCAGAGCGGGACGTGATCCTCCGCGAGGACGCGCGAGACTGGCTGCACGGTCGGCGACTGCGACTCCCCAGCGCGAACGTCATCAGGCACGCGACACGGGGGTGGCACTCTGCGCTGCGCATGGCGGGCTTGAGGGAGCACATGCAGCAGAATCACCCGATCCATCAAGTCATCGTCCCCCGCGTGGAGGTCATGGAACGCTTCTACGACCACTACGGGGAGCAGCCATCGGGCCCGCTCTCAGGGACTTCGCGCGCGGGAACAAAATCCCCATGAGCGGCAGGGGCGACCGCAAGCATTCGGAGATGATCGCGGAGTGGCGGCAACAGCGCCGTGAACGCGGACTGCCCGAGCCGCGCGTCGTCAACCATCGCGTCACCCAGGCGCCCGACTACTCCGCAGACGTGGGCGCCGCGAAGCCCGGCGAGTACCTGCACCGCGGCAAGTGGGCGGACGAGGACTTTTGCGCGGCCTGGGTCGCGTACTACCTCGCCAGCCTCCCCCAAGGGGCGGAAGGCCACAGCCGACGGCTACGCGGCCTGGGCGAGCCAGCAGCCCGGTGCGCCCAGGCCCAACGTGTTCCTGCAACACGGAGGCTGGAGCGTGGTCAGGCGCAAGGCCGAGGAACGACTGAAGGCGCAGGGAGCGCCGACGGGGCCGCCCACGCCGGGATCGCCAGACAGAGCGCTGAGCGCCAAATAGCGACAGCACAGACGACATTGAAAGGAGTGGTGGCGATGGAAGGCAGGATCACGATTGAGCTACGCACTGAGCACACGCCCGACAGCGGTTCGGGGATGCCTGACCTCGGCCACGATGCTTACTGGCTGATGAAGGCGATCCCAGCCCTCACGTTCAAGGACGCGAACGGCAAGGAACGCCCGATCAGCGACAAGTACAAGATCGTCCGCGCGAGCACGGAGATCAGGTAGCACCGCTGCTCCTGCGAACGACTCCCTTCTCCGAGCGAACGAGGGGCTTACGCGCCCTCAAGCATCGCTCGGAGTTCCGGCACCGTCACGCGGGTTGGAAGCTCTCCCGAGCCGCTGCACTCCCTGCACCTGAGCGGGCCGCCGCTGCTGGACATAACCTGGCCGCCCGCCAGCGTTTCGTGACGTTCCCCGCTGCCCTCGCACGCCGAGCAGGGCAGCACCATGAGGACTTCGGGCTCCTTCGCGGCCATCAGGCGATTATAGGTTGGGCATCCCAGCGTTGCCGAACGACTGCGCTCGGCCAGCGTCCGCCAGGAGCCACGACGGCCCCGATTCGGCGCTGAGCGGGAAGGTCGTCGGGGCCGTCGTATAGAACTACGACCCGTTGTTCCTTCGCGACTAGGGATTCACGACCCCGCTGGGGAGCAGCCTCATCACCTGCTCCCCAGCGGGCGAACAGGTGTTCCGTCCGACGCCTCCCCGATCATGTCCCGTGTTGAGGTGGACGAGGCGGCGTGATGGCCGCATGCAGGCTCGGCTCCTCGGCGAATCCCCATAAACGCGAAGCAAAGGAGCATCAAGAAGATGCGAGCCACCGTTCTCGGCGAGGTTGCTGCCGAACAGATGAAGGCCATCGAAGAGTCGTCGGACGAGGGCGAGGTGCAGATCGTCTGCTCCGTCGTAGGCATCGTCGGACCGCACGGCGAGCAGAGCGTGCGCATGCGCGCGAACTGTCCCCCGGCTGCCCAGGTGCAGTTGCTCGCCGCCGCCCAGCAGGCCGTCGCGGCCATGATCGCCCAAGGCGGACAGCCGGGCTTCGGCTAAAGCCGACGCACGCGGCTCGGGGCTGCTCCGCCGACGGGGTGGCCCCGAGCCGTACGCTAGAGCTGTGCCGCTCGTACAAACGCCGCGCGCCCCCGCGAAAGCGGCCTGGACCCGCGGGGGCAAATCCTTTTCCCAAACCGTCCCCCTCTCTCTCTCCTTGTTTCTCCGCGGCAGCTCCTCGGCACGGCATAAAGAAATCCCTTTACGGATTCTCTGCTAAAGTAAAGGTCGATGCCGCGAGTGTCCTCCAAGAACCAGGTCACGCTCCCTGTCGATGCGATGCGCGCCGCCGGCTTGCATCCCGGCGATGAGATCGACGTACGCGCCGCCCGCGACGGCGAGGTGATCCTGGCGGCACGCGGCTCTCGGATCAGGCGCCACGCCGGCATCGCGAATGGCATCTACCACGAGGGGGAGCTCGACCGACTGCGCGACGAGTGGCAGCGCTGATACTCGACGCAAGCGTTCTGATCGCGCTGCTCGACACGGCAGACGTGCATCACGAGCGCTCGATCGAAGACGTCGAGGCTGCTGACCAGGCGGGGCGCAAGCTGCTCGTTCCGGCCAGCGCCTACAGCGAGGCGCTTGTCGCATTCGCCAGGGCTGATCGTGTTGAGGAAGCGCGAGAGGCTGTCGCTGCGATGGGCATCGTGATAGCGCCGCTCACGATGGAGATCGCAGAGCGGGCTGCGAAGGCGCGCTCTGAGCATGAGCGGCTGCGCCTGCCGGACGCGATGGTGCTCGCGACCGCGCGGAAGCTGGAGGCCGAGCTGCTCAGCTACGACGATCGACTTTCGCGACTCGCTCGTAAGCGGCAGTAGAAGGCGTGGCGCGCGCACGCATAGGGCCTACACACGCTGCCCGTGTCGCTTCAGGCCGAGCGTCTGAGGCGCCGCTCTGCCGATGCGACGCCTCCTCGGATGCAGCTCTCGGCGCAGCGCCCCATAACCTTCGGACGATGCGTTCCAGCGAGCTGGCGACGAGCTCCGTCGAGATAGAAGGTCTGAGCGTGCGGTATCTGAGAGCGGGCGAGGGCCCGCCGGCGATCGTGCTGCACGGCTGGGGCGCGAGCGTCGAGACCGTCGCTTCGATCGTCGAGGCGCTTGCGCCGGTCGCGACCGTCTACGCGCTCGACCTGCCGGGGTTCGGGGAGAGCGATCCGCCGCCGCGGCCGTGGGGGGTCGAGGACTACGCGCGCCTGCTCTCGCGCTTCCTCGACGCGCTGCAGATCGAGCCGCCCGCGGCGCTCGTCGGCCACTCCAACGGCGGCCGCGTCGCGATCGCGCTCGCGGCGGCCGAGCCGCAGAAGGTCTCGCGACTCGTCCTGATCGACAGCGCCGGCATCAGGCCGCGGCGTGGTCTCACCTACTACCGCAAGGTCGCGATGGCGAAGGTGGGAAAGCACGCCGCCCGGCGGCTCGGCGCGCCGGGACGCAGGCTGCGCGAGCTGCTCGTCGGCAGGGCCGCCTCCGCCGACTACGCGGCGACCGCGCCTGAGATGCGACCCACCTTCGTGAAGCTCGTGAACGCCGACCTGCGCGATCTGCTGCCGAGGATCGCCGCCCCAACGCTGCTGATCTGGGGCGCGAAGGACACGGCGACGCCGGTCAGCGACGGGCAGCTGATGGAGCGCCTGATCCCCGACGCGGGTCTCGTCGTCTTCGAGGGCGCGGGCCACTACAGCTATCTCGAGCAGCCGCAGCGCTTCGCGAGGATCGTCCGGCACTTCCTTGGCGAGGCAGCCGCAGGAGAGGATGCACCGGCGAGCGGGGGCGCGTCGGCTGGCGGGGGCGCGTCGGCTGACGGGGGCACGCCGTCTGAACGGGGCGCCCCGGGGTGAGCGCGTTCGAGGGCGTCGCGGTCGCGCTTGCGAGCATCGCGCTTGCGGTGAGGGTCGCCGGGCGCCAACACCGGCTGCTGCACCTGCTGCAGCTCGAGCACTACGAGTCGGCGAGGCTGATCCTGTGGCTGCGCCGGCGGCGGGAGCTCGTCCTCGCGCGCGAGATCGCGGCGCTCGCGGCGCTCTACGTAGCCGCCGCGCTCAGCGCCTGGCTGCAGCAGCGCTCGCTCGCGGGAGCGCTGCTGCTCGCGAGCGTCCCGATCGCGATCCTCGGCGCGCGCGAATGGCGACGCCCGGCGGCGAAGCCGCTCGTCTTCACCGCGCGGGCGAAGCGGCTGCTGACGCTGGCGCTCGCGCCCTCGCTGCTCGTCGCCCTGGCCGCGATCGCGCTCGCCTCCGTCGGCATCGGCGCGCTCTCGCTCTCGATCCTGCTGCTGCTCGGCTGGCTGTCGCTTTCGCTCGCGCCGTTCGTCCTGACGGCGGCGAACAGGCTGCTCGCCCCGGTCGAGGCTGCGGTCAACCGCCGCTTCGTGGTCGCGGCGAAGCGCAGCCTCGCACGCGTCGACCCGCTCGTCGTCGGGATCACCGGCAGCTACGGCAAGACGAGCACGAAGTTCTGCGTCGGGGCGGTGCTGAGCGCCGACCGGCCGACGCTGATCACCCCCGCGAGCTTCAACTCCTACCTCGGGGTCGTGCGCGCGATCAACGAGCAGCTGCGGCCTGAGCACAGGGCGTTCGTCGCGGAGATGGGCATGTTCAGGCGCGGCGACATCGAGCAGCTGTGCGAGCTGACGAAGCCGAAGATCGGCGTGATCACGGCGATCGGTCCGATGCACCTCGAGCGGCTCGGCTCGATCGAGCAGATCGAGGCCGCGAAGGCGGAGCTGATGGAGGCGCTGCCCGCCGACGGCCTGCTGATCACGAACGGCGACGACGAGCGCTGTCTCGCGATCGCGGCGCGCTCGCACGTGCCCGTGACGCTGTTCGCGATCGACAACGACGAGGCGCAGGTGCGGGCGAATGGGGTCTGCTTCGCGGACGGGCGCACCGAGCTCGACCTCGTGCTCGCGAGGACGGAGGCAGGCGCGGAGGCGGCCGCGAGGGCCGGCGCAGGGTCGGAGGCCGGGACCAGTGCGGGTTCGGAGGCCCGGGCCGGCGCGGGCGCCGCCGTGGGGACGAGAGGCACGGCCACGGTCCACGTCTCCGCGCAGCTGCTCGGGCGCCACAACGTCTACAACATGCTCGCCGCCGCCGCGGTCGGGCAGGCGCTTCAGATCGCTCCGCATGCGATCGCGACTGCGCTCGCAGGCGTGAAGGCGCCCGACCACAGGCTCGCGCCGATCCGCAACGACGCGACCGGGGTGCTCGTGATCGACGACGCCTACAACTCCAACCCGGAGGGCGCCGCCGCCGCGCTGCAGGTGTTGCGCGAGCACGACGCCGCCCGCCGGCTGCTCGTCACCCCGGGCATGGTCGAGCTCGGCGAGCTCGAGCAGCAGCTGAACCGCCGCTTCGGCGAGCAGGCGGCCGCCGTCTGCGACCTCGTCGTGCTCGTCGGCGCGAGCCGCACGAAGCCGATCTACGAGGGGCTGATCGCGGCGGGCATGGAAGAGGATGCCGTGCACGTCGTCGCGGACCTCGGCGAGGCGACGAGCCTGCTCGGCAGGATCACGCGCCAGGGCGATGTGATCCTGTTCGAGAACGACCTGCCCGACACCTACGCCGAGGACGGCCGCATCGCCTGATGCGCCGGACGCCGCGCGCCGCGGCCCTCAATAGGCTTACGCGATGCCAGGCAGCGGACTTCGCGTCGGCGTCGCGTTCGGCGGCAGGTCGGTCGAGCACGACGTCTCGATCATCACCGGCCTGCAGGCGGTAGAAGCGCTGTCGGAGCGGCATCTGCCGGTCCCGATCTACATCGCCCGCTCCGGGCGCTGGTACGCGGGGCAGGAGCTGCGGCAGATCTCGGCCTACCGCGACGACGAGGCGCCGGCCGGCGCCCAGGAGGTGAGCTTCGACCTGCACGGCGGCAGGCTGCTGCCCGCCGCCGCCGGCGTCTCGCTGCTGCGCGGCGTGCGCAGGCCGCAGCCGATCGAGCTCGACGTCGTCCTGATCGCGACCCACGGCACCCAGGGCGAGGACGGCTGCCTGCAGGGCGCGCTCGAGCTTGCCGGCCTTCCTTACGTCGGCCCGCCGGTCGGGGCGGCGGCGGCGGCGATGGACAAGCTCACGACGAAGGCGGTGCTCGCGGCCGCGGGGCTGCCGGTCACCGAGCACCTGCCGCTGCGGCGCGAGCACTACGAGCGCGACCCCGCTGGGGCGGTCTCGCAGATAGCTGATCGTTTCTCGATGCCCGTGTACGTGAAGCCAGCGAGCCTCGGCTCGAGCGTCGGCGTTAGCCGCTGCGCCGAGGTCTCTGAGCTGCGGGACGCGCTGCAGCTGTGCTTCGAGCTCGACCGCGCCTGTTTGGTCGAGCCTGCGGTCGAGGGTGGCGTCGAGGTGAACTGCGCGGTGCTCGGCCGCCCTGGCGCCGAGCCGCGCATGTCGGTCTGCGAGCAGCCGATCGCAGCGCAGTCCTTCCTCTCATTCGAAGACAAGTACATGGGCGCTGGAAAGGGGGAGTCGAAGCAGGAGGCGCCCTCCGGCGAGGGCGCGAAGGGGCCGGGGATGCAGAGCGCGCGCCGGCTCATCCCCGCGCCGATCGGAGAGCAGCGCACGCGCCGCGTCCAGCAACTCGCGCGCGAGACCTTCGCCGCGCTCGGATGCGCAGGCGTCAGCCGCGTCGACTTCCTGATCGACGGCGAGGGCGAGGTCTTCGTCAACGAGTGCAACACGATCCCCGGCTCCTTTTCCTTCTACCTATGGGAGCCGGCAGGGCTGCCCTTCGTCGACCTGCTCGACGCCCTGATCGACATCGCCTTCGCCGAGCACGCTGAGAAGGAGCGCACGACCACCGTCTTTCAGAGCAGCCTGCTCGCCGAGCGCGCGGGCGGCGCGAAGTCCGAGTTGTGATGGGGGCAGGCCCTCCAGGGACGACGGAGTCAGGTCCTGTCGTCGTCGCGATGGGAGGCTCCTCGCTCGAGCGCGAGATCAGCCTCCGCAGCGGCCACCGCGTCGAGCGGGCGCTGCGCGAGCTCGGCTACGAGGTCCACGGCCTCGACGTCGACGCTCGCTTCATCGAGAAGGTGCTCGACCTGGGCCCCCGCTTCGTGTTCATCGCGATGCACGGCCGCGGCGGCGAGGACGGCACCCTGCAGGAGCTGCTGCAGACCCTCTCGATCCCCTACACCGGCTCCGACGTGCTCGCGAGCGCGCTCTGCATGGACAAGGTGCTCTTCAAGCGGATGCTGCAGCAGCACGAGATCCCGACGCCCGCCTTCCACTCCTTCAGCGAGATCGCGTTCCGCGAGATGGGCGGCGCGAGCACCTTCCCGCGCCTGCTGCAGGAGCTGGGGCTGCCCGTCGTCGTCAAGCCCGTCGCGCAGGGGTCCGCGATCGGGATCAAGTTCGTCGAGTCCGCGGAGCAGTTCCCGGCTGCGATCCTCGGCGCGTTCGGGTACGGCGACAGGGTGCTCGTCGAGCAGCGGGTTCTCGGACGCGAGCTCGCGGTCACGGT
>JBAIYK010000103.1:0-56155 GCA_037915935.1 Solirubrobacterales bacterium
GCCTCGGCCTCCTCCATGTAATGGGTGGTCAGCAGCAGGGCGCAGCCCTGGCGCTTGAGCTGCTCCACCAGCGCCCAGACCTCGCGGCGGGCGGCCGGGTCCAGGCCGGTGGTGGGCTCGTCCAGCAGCAGCAGGCGCGGCGAGCGCAGGAGCGATGCGGCGATTCCCAGCCGCTGGCGCATGCCGTGCGAGTAGCCGCCGACCTTGTGCTTCGCGCGCGGGGAGAGCTCGACGGTCTCGAGCACCTGCTCGATCCGGCCGCGGGCGCCGTCGCCGTCGAGCGCCGCGAGCAGCTCGAGGTTCTTGCGGCCCGTCAGGTACGGATAGAAGCGCGGCGCCTCGACGAAGCCGGCGACGCCCTGCAGCGCCGCGGCGCCGGCCTTCATCGGATCGCGCCCGAACAGCTGCACCGTCCCCGCGGTCGGGGCGATCAGGCCGAGCGCCATCCGCAGCGTCGTCGTCTTGCCCGCGCCGTTCGGCCCGAGGAAGCCGTAGACGTCGCCGGCGCGCACCTCGAGGTCGACGTGGTCGACCGCGAGCACCTCCTTGTAACGCTTCGTCAGCCCGCGCGCGCGGACCGGCGGCGCCTCGCCCACGCTAGAGGCCCCTCGCCGCGGCCTGCAGCACCGACGGGGTGACCGAGCCGGCGAGGACGTGGTCGACGCCGCCGCTCTGGAAGCGCAGCAGCGTCCCCAGCGCGGTCGGCAGCTCGGTCGCCTTCGCCCCGTCGATCGAGACCTGCGGCAGCCCTGGGCCCGTCGAGCCTTCGGTGGAGCCTTCACCTGCGCCGGTCTTGCCTTCGCCCGCTGCGGACTCGACCACGGCGATCCCGCCGAGACCTTCGCCGTAGCAGACGAGCGCGGCGTCGTGGCCGCCGGACTGGATCAGCCGCACTTCACGGCGGCTCATGCCGGCGAGCGTCGAGGGCGCCTGCAGCGTGAACGGCAGCTTCGCCTGGACCGCGGCGAGGCCCGTCACGCTCGCGTCGATCTTCGGGCGTCGCGCGCCATCGGTTCCTTCGCCGCCCTGCGAGGAGGACGAGGAGCCTGGGCCGATCTGCGTCCGCTTCACGCCTGACGGCAGCGACAGCGAGAAGACCGAGTCCGGCACGGGGCCGTAGGAGATGCCGGTCGCGACCAGTTCGAGCACCGGCTGCGGGTCTGACTTCGCGTACACCGCGAGCTTCAGGGGGACGCCGTGGCTCGCGTCCCAGGCCAGTTCGGCGCCGCCGATCAGGCCGCCATTGGCCCGCGGGGAGATCCTCACCGCGTATGCCGGCTGGCCGGCGACGTCCGTAGGCGTCGCGCCGCTCAGGTTCACGTGGCCCATCAGCTTCGCGATCGCTTCTTCGATCTTCGCGACGCTCGGCGGTCCCGCCGCGTCCGACCCGCTCGAGGCGCTGCCGCCGTTCGCGCCGTCGCCCGCTGCGCCGCCGCTGCTCGTACCGCTCGTGCCGCCACGGGTTGAGCCGCCGCCCGCGCTCCCGCTCGCGGCGGGTAGCGTATAGCTGTAGAGCTGGTTCGTCGCCGCGTCGTAGAGCGTCACGGAGCTGCCGTCGTAGAGGATCTGGATCGCGCCCTGCTGCGACTGCAGTTCGAGGCGGGCGCGGCCGTCGCTCGACAGCCACACGCGGCCGCTGCCGCCGCTCAGCAGCGGGTTCGACGCGGCTTGCCCGCCCTGCAGGCTCGCGCCTTCGACGAGGTGGTTCACGAGCTTCACGCTCGCGCTCACGCCCGCGACCCTCGGTGCGCTCAGCGCGTCGTGGACCGCCTGCGCGAGCGGCTTCGGCGCGGGCTTCGGGTCGTTCGCGACCGCGGAGGCGATCGCGGTGCCGGCGATCCCCGCCAGGATCAACGTCGCGCAGGCGAGCAGCAGGCGGGAGATCGAGACGCGGCGCAGGAGACTGCTCATCTCGAAGTCCAGGCTAGCGCGCGCGGCTTGGGCCAACCTAAAGAGCAGGCGAGGAAGCTCACATCCGCGGCGCCCTGCAGCGCGCGCATCTGCAGCGGATCGCAGACCGCCTCCGCGGCGCTCACAGCCCACCGCCGCGGCGCCCTGTGAGGGGCCGCCGCGCCTTCGCGCGCCCGCGGCTTCCGATATCTTCCCGCGCGCACATGGTGATCGCATTCCTCGTCATCTGCGCGGTCGTCGCCGTCGCGGTCTACCTCGCTGCGACCGGCGGGTCGCGGCGCGAGACGATGCCCGGCGAATCGCGGGCCGCGAACAGGGCGATCCTGCTCACCGTCGTCGTCGCGTTCGCCTTTGGGATCGTCGCGCCGCTGTTCATCCTCGTCAAGAACGGCGAAAGCAAGGCGAGCACCGCTGTCGGGGTGCACCTCGACAAGAAAGAGATCAAGGGCCGTGAACTGTTCAGCCAGTCCTGCGCCGTCTGTCACACGCTGAAGGCGGTGAACGCGGTCGGCAGGATCGGCCCGAAGCTCGCCATCCGCGTCGCCGAAGAACCGCCCGAAGCCCGCAAGGAACTCGTGCTCGGCGCGATCCTCGAAGGCAGGGCGCGCGGTCTCGGCAACATGCCGAAGAAACTGTACGAAGGCCCCGAAGCCGAAGACATCGCGGAGTTCGTAGCCGCCGTCGTCGGCCACGAACACGAATAGCGCGTCCGATGGCAGGTCTAGCATCGTGGCCGATGCCACGAGATGCGCAGGCGCGGGCGTGGTGGGCGGAGGTCGACGAGGTGCGCGAGCGGATAGAGCGCCGCCGCACCGATGAATCGGACGACCCGCGAGCGCCGCGACGGACCGCGACGCGAAGGGGAGTGCGCGAGCTGCGCACCGGCCCCCGCCTCACGCTCGTGCGCACGGAAGCGCCGGTACCCGCCGAGCGGACGCAGCTCAGGCGGCGGCCGCGACCGCGGGCCGTGCAGCGGATCGGCCCCCGCCCCGACCGCATCGCCGCCTGGGCGGTCGCGCTCGGCGCGCTGCTCTTGGTGCTCGCCGTCTTGACGGCGCACGGCTGAGACGCGCGGCCTGCGGCGGCTGCCGAATCGACTAATCTCGCGCTGCGATGGCGGATTCGCCGAAGACCTCGCAGGACGTCAAGGCCCTCATCGAGGAGCGCGACATCCGCTTCATCAGGCTCTGGTTCACGGACATCCTCGGCCAGCTCAAGTCCTTCTCGATCAACGCCGCCGAACTCGACGACGCGCTGGAGGGCGGGATGGGCTTCGACGGCTCCTCGATCACCGGCTTCAACGCGATCGAGGAGTCCGACATGATCGCGGTGCCCGATCCCTCCACCTTCGCCGTGCTCCCCTGGCGGCCGCAGGACCAGGGCGTGGCGCGCATGTTCTGCGACGTCCAAACGCCCGAGCGCACCCCATACGAGGGCGACCCGAGGCACGTGCTCAGGCGGGCGCTTACGCGCATGGAGCAGCTCGGCTTCGACACCTTCAACGTCGGCCCCGAGCTCGAGTACTTCCTCTTCAAGGACAAGCACGGCACCGAGGTGCTCGACGAGGGCGGCTACTTCGACCTCACGACGCTCGACGCCGGCTCCGACGTGCGCCGCGAGACGGTGCTCGCGCTCGAGCAGCTCGGCGTCCACGTCGAGTACTCCCACCACGAGGTCGGCCCCAGCCAGCACGAGGTCGACATGCGCTACGCCGACGCGCTGAAGATGGCCGACGACTGCATGACCTACCGGATCACGGTCAAGGAGTACGCGATGAAGTACGGCTGGCACGCGACCTTCATGCCGAAGCCGCTGTTCGGCCAGAACGGCTCGGGCATGCACACCCACCAGTCGCTGTTCGCGGGCGGCAACAACGCGTTCTTCGACGCCGAGGACCAGTACTTCCTCTCCGACGTCGGCAAGGCGTTCATCGCCGGCCAGCTCAAGCATGCGCGCGAGATCTGCTCGCTCTTCGCGCAGTGGGTCAACTCCTACAAGCGGCTCGTGCCCGGCTACGAGGCGCCTGTCTACGTCGCCTGGTCGCGCCGCAACCGCTCCGCGCTCGTGCGCGTGCCGCTGTATCACCCGGGCAGCGAGCGGGCGACGCGGATGGAGCTGCGCTGCCCCGACCCCGCCTGCAACCCCTACCTCACGTTCGCGGCGCTGCTGCAGGCGGGCCTCGAGGGCGTCGAGAAGGGCTACGAGCTGCCGGAGCCGATGGAGAAGAACCTCTACCACCTCTCCGGCGAGGAGCGCAGGCGGCTCGGGATCGAACAGCTGCCGGAGACGCTCGGCGAGGCGATCGAGCTCACGGCGCAGTCAGAGCTCGTGCTCAGGACCCTCGGCGAGCACATGTTCAACCGCTACGTCGAGATAAAGCGCCAGGAATGGGACGACTACCGCGTGCAGGTGACGCGGTGGGAGCTCGAGCGGTACCTGGCGGTGCTGTAGGGACGGGCCGAGCCGGCGGGCGGCGCGATTTGACAAAGCGGCGCGCCGCATGGATCCTGCCTTTATCTGCAGGTGACATGTGGTCCATTGGGTCGCCCGCAGACGTCGGGTCTGAGACGACTCCGGCTCCAACCATGCCAGGCGGCGGATCGAGCCCGTCCTGGCAGATCGACAACGAAGGAGAGATCCATGCGCCTCACGATGAGGTTGGTCTTGACCGCTGCGTTCGCAGCAGCTGTGTTCGGTGCGCTCACAGCGGTAACCGCGTCGGCCTTCCATCCGTTATTTTTAACCCAAAGCAAAAGAGAATTATTAGTCTTAGGGTTGGGTGGGTTATGGATAGAGAGGGCCGAAAAGGCCGGAGCCGTGGGAGAATTTGCTTGTGAAAAAGTCTTAATCCACGGTTGGGTCTCACACGACTCGCCGTTAATTCATAGGCTCTTACTTACGTTCCATGGCAAATGCGGTCTGTCGGTGCCTGCGATCAACGAACACAAGAAATGCACCGAACCCATTACGACGAAATTAATATTAGGCGAGCTCGGTTTAGCAAGCTCGACGGTCCACACGGTCTTAATATTACTGATACCGGCCAGTGGAACCGAATTCTACAAAGCCGAATGCGAAGGCAATAAAATCACCGTCGGCGGGGCGATCATAGGCGAAATCCCGGAAATCAACGCAAAAGGCCAAAACCAGTACAACAAAAAAATCGCCGAAACCGAAACGGTGTTCGCGGTCGAAAGCACCAAACCGCAGGTGCAGGAGCTGCAGACGATCTGGTTATTAGGCGTGCAGATGGGCAGCAACATCAAACTCACGGCCGCTGAATTCTTCGGAGGCAATACATCCTGGGAGTTCGCCTTCACGACCCATGGCGCGGGAGGCATGGAAATCTGCACCCATTGAACATACGGCTCGCTGAAATCGCCAGCATCTGGGCACGCAAGGAGCAGCAACTGCGCTGCGGACCGACCGAAACTCTGCCGCCGCGCCAGGCTCACCTGCGGCGCGGCGGCAGAGGCGACATCTGGCGGCTTCATGGCTCGCACCGGCGTCGTGTCCAGCCTCGACCGCGCGCCGCAGCCATTTCCGCGTGGAGGTGTGGACGGCGGCGGCGCGCGATCGCTGTCCGGCACGACGAGCTCGAGTCGCCTGGGTCCGAGTAGCGCATGGGTACACGCTGGCCGGCCGGCTGAGCGGCTGGCTGGCGGCGCGCTCGATGCGCGCCAACTTCCATATGTGCTACGAAAGTATTCATACGACTACCCGGATGCCGACGCGGCAAGGGCGTTGGGTCCAGCCGCACCTGCAGACATCTGTATCCTGAAGCCGGGGAACGCGGCACGGGCTAGAAACAAAAAGGAACGGCTCTCGGCTCGCGACAGGGTCCGTTGCTCGCCTTGAAACCGCATGATCAAGCGGTTTTTGCCTGCACTGCCGTAGCGCGCAAACGAATCGGGTCGATGGTCTTGACAAACGGTGTAGAGCATGCGAGCGTGCTCTTACCGCAGGAGTGGCCAGGGTCCCATTCGGCCGCCAGCGGTGCCGGGCCCGAACCCCTGGCCCGGCTGTTCCTGACCCCCCAGAGTGATTGATCGAAAGAGGAGCGAGAACGGTACCCGTGGTCGACTAGAGCAGTCCGCAGCAGAGCTGGGTCGGCGAGCAGCCTCCGAGCCTCTGCTGCGGCGTCGAGTGAGAAACGCGCTTGACACTATGGTCGGCCGCGGCGTACCGTTCTCATCCGCCTTCGATCTCCCTCTCTGGCAGATCGAAAGTGAGAAACAAATGAAGATCATGAGGCTGGCCTTGGCCGCGCTGTTTGCGGTCCTGGCGTTCAGCGCGATGACGGCGTCGAGTGCTTCGGCGTTCCATCCGTTATTCTTAACTGCAAGTGGTTCAGAATTATTATTCTCCGGCACGGGCGGTTTATCGGTACTGAGGGCCGAAAAGTTGGGTAACGTTGGGGAAGTCGATTGCAAGGAATCCTTAGTCCATGGGTTCGCGTTAAACGGATCGACGTTAGCCCATAAAGTATTCATCTTATTCCATACGTGTTTACTGACGATTCCGGCAACGAAAGAACACAAGAATTGCCTCGATGTCACAACGAAATTGATGAAAGCCGAGCTGGGCTTATTATCGACGACCAAAACAGTATTACTGTTACTGGCGCCTGAATCAGGCACCGAATTCACCAAAATCGAATGTGAAGGCAACAAAACCACCGTCGGTGGTGCCATCATAGGGGAAATCCCAGCGACCAGTGCAGGCGGTACCGGTCAGTACAACAAAGATCTGGCAGAAATCGAAATAGTGTTCGCATCTGTAAACAAAAACCAGTTCCAGAAGTATACATCAATCGAATTATTAGGATCACTGATGACCGGTATCAAACTCATAGTCACTGAATTCCTCGGAGGCGAAGCCTCTGATGAAGGCAGTGCGATACTAAAAGGTGATGGGCTAATCGGAGTATCTACGAAATAGCGCATAATTCGTCTAAATCGCGGACTTGTGATCAGCGATTGATGAAGGTGGGGGTGCCGCCGCGTTGCGGGTCTCTGGGCTCGCGGCGCGGCGGTGCCGCGCTAGTTGTGTGCGTCGGACAAATGCTCGACGAATGCGGTCGTAGAGTGTGAGCAACGTGAAGGTGAGGAGGGGTTGAACGTGGAGTCGATTGGCGTGCGGTGGCGTATCGCCTTCGGGCTGGCAGCGAGCGCAGTCGTCGTGATACTCGGAGGCTGGCTCGCGGCTGGCCGGGCGTTCGCCGCTGGCGATGCCAACGAAGCGAGGTGTCCGGTGGCAACTGAATCTTCGCCGGGCTTTCGGGCGTCGCTGCCCGACTGCCGGGCGTACGAGATCGTCAGCGAAGCCAACTCCGGCGACACGTTGAACGTGATCGGCAGCTATGGGTTTCCCGACGGCTCTCACGTCTACTACAATGCGTTCCTGCCGACGCCAGGGGAAGGCGCGCGGGGCGGCATGCACGAGCGATTTCTGGCGACGCGGCGGTCGTGGGGGTGGGAACAACGGGCAGTGTCGTTGCCGCAGGGAAAAGGCCCCTTGCTGATTAACGCAGGCGTGAACACGGACGCCGAAGGAGTGGTGTTCACGCGTGGCTTCTCCGAAGCGCTCTTGATGTCGCCTTTTCAGGACCCGTTCGAAGACCCCAGGCTGGACGAAGCGATCGGCGTGGCGGTATACGGGCTGTCGCTCGAAAGCGGGGCGGTGTCGACGGTGTCGCTGCCGGACTCGGGCGCAGTGACGCAGAGCATGATCGAACCACCGGGCAGCCAGGAAGGCTGCGAAATAGTCGGCTGCGGCGAGTTCCTCGCCGGCGGCTCAGCCGACGGGAGCAGAGCGTTCTTCGTCACGAGCGCGAAACTGACGACGGCGCCGGGCTCCGCGGTGGATACGCATGAATTCGGAAACGAGATCTACGAGCGAACGCAGGGGCACACCTACCTGGTCGGCGTGCTGCCGGACGGAAGCGTGCCCAACTGTGGCGCTGAACTCGCGCAGAGCGTGCGCGAACTCTACTCATACGGCGCGGTCGCGCCGAGCGGCGCCAACGTCGTGTTCGATGCCAGCGACTGCAGCGTCGGCGGGCTCTATCTGCGAGACGTCGTGAACGACACGACCGTGCAGCTGCCCGGCTCCAGATACGGCGGTCGCGCCGGCGCCGGTCCCGGCGAAGAAGAAAAGATCTTCACGTTCGGCGAAGGCAAGATCTACGAGTACCACGTGGAAAGCCGCCAGACGACCAAAATCGGCGAAGGCGGTCTGCTGGCCTATTCGGCCGACGGCTCTCGCGTGTATTTCCTTGGCCCTAACGAAGCGATATACGTCTACCACGAAGGCGAGGAAACGAAGGTGGTGCCGGGCACGCTCGCGGGCGGCTACGGCGCCGGCCCGCTGGGCGAGAGCGGCGGGTTGATCGCCAGCGGCAGCGCTACGGACTATGGCCAGACTCGCGACATGCCCGTGGCTTCGGGCGGTGGTTCGGACGGATCGCATTTCCTGTTCATCGACACGGCGGAACTGACCGGCTACCACAACAAAGGCCATCAGGAGGCCTACGTCTACAATGCCGAAACCGGAAATGTGACGTGCATCTCCTGCAACCCGAGCGGCAAACCACCGCCGCCGGAACCGGAACCGGTGCAGAGGAACAACGCGCAGCTCATAACCAAATTCATGATGGACGTCGGGGAGGGGCCGTTCCAGTCGCCGTCGCCGCCGTTCATCTCCGACGACGGGTCGCGCGCGGTGTTCGAGACAACCGAAGCGCTGGCGCCCCAGGACGAAAACGGGACCGCCGACGTCTACGAGTGGAGCAGGGTGGGAGCAAACGGCTGCAGCGAAGGAAGCGCCAGCTACAGCCCGTGGATCGAAGGCTGCGTGTACCTGCTCTCGTCGGGGGTGGGCAAGGAAGTCCCCAACAACGAAGGGCTCATAGACGGCACGCATCTGGTCGGAGCGAGCGAAAATCTCAACGACGTCTACATGCAGACGAGCGAATCGTTGTTGCCGGGTCTCGACAACGCCTCGAAGCTCTACGACGTGCGCGTCGACGGCGGCTTCCCGTATGCGCCATCGCCCCGCGGCTGTGAAGCGGGGCGGTGCAGGACGACGGCGGGTGAATTTGCTGCTTCAGGCGAATTGACGACGGAAGCGTTCGCCGGACCCGGCGATGTGAAGAGTCCGATCACACGAGGAAGCAAGAGGCCGAGGGCAAGGGCCAGGACATTGGCGCGCGCATTGAAAGCGTGCAGGAGGCGCAAGGAGAAGCGTAGGCGCGTTGCGTGTGAAAGGCGGGCGCGACGCAGGCTTGGCGTGGGGGCAAACCGGCGCAGCAGTCGTGAGGGAGGATCAAAATGAGCGGAGCGGATAGATGGCGGCGGGCGATCGGAACGATCGCTTGCGTCGCGACGGCGCTGGCTGCGTGGATGGCGTGGGCGACGCCTGCATCGGCTCGTTGGGGCAACCCCATCAGCTTCCCGAACCAAAGCTTCGTTTTCTTTCCTAGGCCGGCCGGGGTGGGGGTCGACCAGACAAGCGGCGAAACGTTCGTCGGCGATCTCGGCGGCAATGGCATCTGGACGTTCGATCCTTCGCATGTCCTTAACGGCGAATTCGGCTCAGGTGAGCACTTCTCAGGCGTCGCCGTCGACCCCGTCGACCACGGTCTCTACGCGGTGGAAGTCTTCAAACGGACGATCGAAACCTTCCAACCGAGCACCGGAGCGGCGCTCTCCTCCTTCGCGGTGGAAGGCGCGGGGAACCTGTGTGAAGGAAACTGTTTGGACGTCCAGATCGCGTCCGACGCGACCGGAAACGTCTACGTGCCGAACGCGCCTCAGAACGAGGTCCAGGTCTTCGACCCCACTGGCGGCGCGCCGGGCGGCGGGGTCGTCGCTGCGATCACGGGCGAAGGCGCGCACGCCCTCAGCGCCCCGACGGGCGTGGCCGTCGATCCGTCCGGACACGTGTGGGTCGCCGACGACGGACATGGCCGGCTGGAGGAGTTCGAGCCGAATGGCGAATTCATGAAAGAAATCGCTGCTCCTGGTGTGATGGCGGTGGCTGTCGACGCGGCCGGCGACGTCTTTGCATCCGTAGAGCCCGAATCGGGCGCGCACGTCCTCGAGTTCGACGCCGGGGGCGCCCAGATCGAAGACTTCGGCCTCGGAGTGATCGGTGAGACGACGTTCGGCGAACCGCCGGGGCTGCTGGTGAACGCGATCGCGTTCGACCAGGCCGACGGCATCTTCTACGTCGCCGACCCGGCGCACCGCGTCGTGTGGGCGTTCACCGCGATCGGCGTCGAAACCCGCCCGGCAACCGAAGTGACGTCTACCGGCGCGACTCTCGAGGGGGCCGTCAACCCGCAGGAATCCCCGGTCACCTCATGCGAATTCGAATACGCCACGGCGAGCGAATTCGAATCTCAACACGTCTACGGCCAAAAAGTTTCATGTGAACAGTCTCCTCAACAGATCGGCTCCGGCAATGAACCCGTGGCGGTGAGCGCGCGAGTCGATAGCCTCGAATCAGACCAAACATACCACTTTCGCGTTCGTGCGAGCAGCGAAGCGGGTGGCGCGTCAGGTCGCGACGAGTCCTTTACGGCCGTCGAACCGGTCTTCGGCTTCCAGCTCAGCGGCCCGAATGCGTTGGAGGTGCTGGTGAGCGAATCGTCCAACGCTCCAGATGAACCGTGGATGGCAAGTCCCAACCCGGAAAAGCTCGACACGCAAGCGGGCTCGCACCCCTTCGACGTCACCTCGAGGTTCATGGTCAATACCGAAGTGAACAGCAATCTGCCGCCGGAAATTCAGCCGAAGGACTACTACGTCAACATCCCGGCCGGGTTTGCGGGCAGCGTGGCGAACGTTCCGCGTTGCAAGATGGGCGAACTGAGCCTTCTGACCGAGCGCCAGATACCTCCCGGCTGTCCGACGGCCTCGCAGGTTGGGGTGATCAAGCTCTTCCATGATGCGGGCGCGGGTCCGACGCAACTGCTGCCCGTGTACAACATGGTGCCGCCGCCCGGGGTGCCGGCGGAGCTTGCGTTCCCGTTCATCGAGGTCGCGGAGCCGGTCGTCTTTCAGGTGCGTTCCGACGGCGACTATGGCGTAACGGCGAAGGTGCGGAACCTCAGTGAGGCGACGCCGTTCACCGGTTCCGAGCTGACGTTGTGGGGCGTACCGGCCGATCCGCGGCATGACGGTGAACGGTTCCTGCCTTCCGAAGGCAGAGGGCTGGGCTCGCCCGGCGACGGCAAAGGCGGCCCGTTGCCCGCAGGCACCGCGGAAGTTCCGTTCCTCACAAACCCGACGAAGTGCGGCGCTCAGAACGAAGCGACGATCACGGCGGACTCGTGGCTGCACCCCGGCAAGCTGGCCGAAGACGGTTTGCCAGTGCCCGGCGGCGAAAACTGGGTGACGGCCTCGACGCCGATGTTCCCAAAGGGGATCACGGGCTGCGAAAAGCTGACGTTCCATCCGGAAATGGAAGTGAAGCCGGACACGACGGTGGCGGATTCGCCCACCGGATTGACCGTCGACCTGAAGGTGCCGCAGTCGGAAGGGGCGAACAATCTCGCGACGCCGGCCCTGAAGTACGCGCGGGTGACGCTGCCGCAAGGGATCGCGATCTCGCCGTCGCAGGCGAACGGCCTCGAAGGCTGCACGCCGGAAGAGGTCGACATCGGCAGCATGAGGGAGCCGTCGTGCCCGAACGCCTCGCAGGTCGGCAAGCTGGAAGTGAAGACGCCGCTGCTGCCGGAACCACTGATGGGGCAGATCTATCTGAGCTCCGTACGCGAAGCGAGCACGTTCCACATCTACCTCGTGATTGAAGGGCAGGGCGTGCTCGTGAAGCTGAAGGGCGACGTGGTGGCGGACCCGGTGACGGGCCAGCTGACGTCGACGTTCGAAGAAAACCCGCAGCTGCCGTTCAGCGAGCTGAGGCTGACCTTCTATGGCGGACCGGAAGCGGCGCTCGCGACCCCGGATGTGTGCGGCTCCTATCAGATGACGAGCCTCTTGAAGCCGTGGTCGGACGAACCGGCGCCTGGGGAAGCGCACGGCACGCCGGACGCAGAACCGGTCGTGGAACCGTTCCAAGTCAGCTCCGGCTGCGTGTCCGGGTTCGCGCCGAGCTTCAAGGCGGGGACGGCGAATCCCGTCGCGGGCGCGTTCTCGCCGTTCTCGCTGACGGTCTTGCGCGGTGACGGTGAACAGGAGCTCTCCGCGCTGCAGATCAGCATGCCGAAGGGCCTGGTGGGCAAGCTCGCGGGCGTGGCGGAGTGCTCCGAAGCGCAGATCCAGCACGCGATGCAGAACACGGGCACGGCGGAGAAGGCGAATCCGAGCTGTCCGGCCTCCAGCTTCGTGGGGACCGTGCAGGCCGGCGCCGGTCCGGGCGAACACCCCTTCTACGTCCCTGGCAGGGCGTACCTGACCGGCCCCTACAAGGGCGCTCCCTACGGCATCGTCGTGATCGTGCCCGCGCTCGCCGGCCCGTTCGATCTAGGCACAGTGGTCGTGCGCGCGGCGATCCACATAGACCCGCACACCGCGCAGGTGACGGTGACAAGCGATCCGCTGCCGCGGATGCTGGACGGCATCCCGTTGAAGGTGCGCCGGGTCGAGGTCTCTGTCAACAGGCCGAGCTTCACGCTGAACCCCACCAGCTGCGAACCGACGAACGTGACGGGCAGCCTCGAAAGCGTGCAGAAAGCCCGGCACACGGTGTCCGCGCGCTTCCAGGTCGGCGATTGCGCAAGCCTTGCCTTCAAGCCGGGCTTCAAGGTCTTCACGAAGGCGCGTCACACGAAGCGCTTCGGCGCGTTCCTGCACGTGAAGGTGACCTCAGGGCCGGGGCAGGCGAACATCAAGGGCGTGCTCGTGAAGCTGCCGAAGGCGCTGCCCTCGCGTGTCGCGACTTTGAAAGGCGCCTGCTCCGAAAAGCAGTTCAGGGAGAACCCGGCTGGATGTCCTGCGGCCTCCAGGGTCGGCGCCGCGATCGCGCGTACGCCGATCCTCTCCACGCCGCTGACCGGACCGGCGATCTTCGTCTCGCACGGCGGCGCTGCCTTCCCCGATCTCGACGTCGTGCTGCAGGGCGCAGGCGTCACGGTGATACTGGAAGGCGCCACGAACATCCGCCACAACATCACGACCTCGAACTTCAAGAGCGCGCCCGACGTGCCCGTGAGCAGCTTCGAACTGACGCTGCCCACAGGCCCGCACTCGGCGCTCGCGGCGAACGGCAACCTCTGCTTCAAGACCGTGAAGAGAGGCAAGCATCGGATGAGGCGGCGCATGAAGCTCCTGATGCCGACGACGATCACCGGGCACAACGGCAAGGTGCTGAAGCAGAACACGCTGATCGACGTCGAAGGCTGTGCCCACGCGGGCGGCAAGCACAACAAGAAGAGAAAGAGGAGATAGAGCTCTGGATCAGCGCGTCCGCGCCGCTCGGCCCGTATCGAGCAGCTCCCTCAGCTCCCGCGGCTCGGCAACGGGCCGCAGGCAGCTGAAGCGCTCGCAGACGTAGGCGGCGGGCCGCCCCTCGATCGGCGTGCGGCCCGTCAGCAGCGGCACTGCGGACGGAGTGCCGTCGCCGGGGCCGACGGCGAGCACGAGGCCGGGGCGGTGCGCCTCGCGCACGACTCGCACGAGCGCGTCGCGCTGCGGCCCGGGCGGCCCGACGATCGCGACCTCGGCGATCGGGCTTACGTGCAGTCGCAGCGCCTGCAGCAGGTGCCCGAACGCCTGCGGGTGCTGGGGGGCAAGCTCGTGGACGAGCCGCAGCGTCGAGAGCGCCGCCTGCTCGTAGGAGCGCTCTCCCGTGAGCGCGGCGAGGCGCAACAGCCCAAGCGCGGCGCTCGAAGCCCCTGAAGGGATCGGCGTGTCCTCTATCTCCTTGCGCCTTGCGATCAGCGGCTCCGCGTCGGCGGCCGTGGAGAAGAAGCCGCCGTTCTGCGCGTCTGCGAAGCCGGAGAGGATCGTGTCCGCGAGCGCCGTCGCGTGCGTGAGCCAGCGCTCCTCGAAGGTCGCCTCGTAGAGCGCGAGCAGCGCCTCGAGCAGGAAGGCGTGGTCCTCTAGGAAGGCGCCGATCTGCGCCGCGCGCGCGCCACCTGCGCCAGCCGCATCACCTGCCCCGCCCGCGCTGTAAGCACGCAGCAGCCTGCCCTGCTCGTCCATGAGCCGCTCGAACACGAACTCCGCGCAGCGGGTCGCGGCGGACAGCAGCGTCTTGCCGAGCTCTCGTCGATTCGAGGCGTCCGCGTTGGCAGGGCCGCCCGAGAGGTCGGCGGTCGGCGGCACGGACACGAGGAACGCCCCCGCCTCCGCGAGCGCGGAGATCGCGAGCGCGTTCCAGGATGCGATGCGCTTGTCGTCGAGCCCTGGGCGCTCACGAGCCTCGCGTGCGGCGAGCAGCCTCGCCCTGATCCGCTCGACGGCGGCGGCGGGCGGGCGCGGCGCGTCGGGGCGGTCGGTGAGCACGTTGAGCCCTTGCTGCGGGTGATGGGGGTCGAGGAAGTTGCCCCGCTCGCTCGCGCCCGTCCAGGCGATCGCCGCCTCCGCGTCCTCGCCGAGCGCGTCGCGCAGCTCACCGAGCGTCCAGACGTAGAAGGCGCCCTCGACCCCGCCGGAGTCGGCGTCGAGCGCGGCGTAGAAGCCGCCCTCCGGGCACCGCATCTCGCGCAGCATGAACTTCAGCGTGGAAAGGCAGACGTCGAGCAGGCGTGGGTCGCCGGTGAGCTCATGCGCGTGCAGGTAGGCGCGCGAGAGCAGCGCGTTGTCGTAGAGCATCTTCTCGAAGTGCGGCACCGTCCAGTGCGCGTCGACCGCGTAGCGGTGAAAGCCGCCGCCGACGAGGTCGTGGATGCCGCCGGCCGCGATCGCCTTCAGGCTCGTGAGCGCCATCTCCGCCGCCCCGCGGTCGCCCCCGATCTCCGTCGTCTCGCGCTCGCCCCTGGTCTCCGCCCCGCGGTCGCTTCCGATCGCCGCCTCGCTCAGCAGGTACTCGACCACGGTCGGCTGCGGGAACTTCGGCGCGCCGCCGAAGCCGCCGCGCTGCGCGTCGAAGGCGCCCCGCAGGCGCTCGACCGCCTCGCTGAGGCCGTTCGGGTCGAACGGCGCCTGCGAGGGCTTCAGCAGCGCCGCGCCCGCAAGCCGCGAGCGCAGCTGCTGCACGTTCTCGCGGATCTCGGCCGACTGCTCGCGCCAGGCGGCGGCGATCGCTTCGAGCACCTGCGTCCAGGAGGGCATGCCGTTGCGCGGCTGCGGCGGGTAGTAGGTGCCGCCGAAGAACGGCAGCTGCTCGGGGGTGAGGAACACGTTGAGCGGCCAGCCGCCGTGGCCGCTCATCGCCTGGACGGCCTCGAGGTAGATCGCGTCGACGTCGGGGCGCTCCTCGCGGTCGACCTTCACGCACACGAAGCTCTCGTTCATCAGCCTCGCGACGTGCTCGTCCTCGAAGGACTCGCGCTCCATCACGTGGCACCAGTGGCAGGCGGAGTAGCCGATCGAGACGAGCAGCGGCTTCTGCTCCGCCTTCGCGCGCGCGAGCGCCTGCGGCCCCCACGGCAGCCAATCGACGGGGTTCTCGGCGTGCTGGCGCAGGTAGGGGGAGGTCTCGTTCGCGAGCGCGTTGGGCACCCGCTGAGGCTACCCCGTCAGCGCTGGTGCGCGAGCGGGCCGAGCGGGAAGCCGATCCCGTGCGGCAGCAGGTTCGCGGCGAGCCCGAGCCAGCGGCGGCGGTGCCCGGCCGCGGCGGCCGAGGCGCTGCCGAGGCTGCCCACGGTGAGCAGGAAGCGGCGGCCGCCGAGCACTCCCGAGATGCGTTCGCCGGACCCGATCTTCACGCGCCCGTGGGCGGCGGCGGCGCCGCCGACGCGAACGGTGCCGGGGCTGACTTCGCCCTCATGGATGGGGAAGACGGCGGTGAGGGTGACGCCTGGCACGAACGCGAACCTGTGCAGTCGCACCGCCTTCGTCGTGATGCGGGCGTAGCCGCCGGCGAGGCCGCCGAAGCTCGACCCGCTCGGCAGCCGCTGCTCCCGTTGCAGCGTCGCGCCGATCACCTGCCGGTCGAGGTCGGTCATCGTCTCGACCACCGCCCTCAGCGTCCTGCCCGCCTTCAGGGGCAGGCCCCTCACGCCACGCAGGTCGGCAAGGCGCGTCGGGATCGCGGGGGTCGGGCTGAAGAGGTTCGGGATCGGTCCGCAGGGCAGGATCTGGGCGCCTTCGAAGAACGCTTCGACGGCGATCTTCGCGCAGCCGCTGAAGTCGCTGCCGAGCACCGAGTGCCCCGTGAACGGCACGACGAGCAGCTGCGCGTCGGGGATCTGCGCGGCGATCTTGCGGGCGCCGGAGGTGGGCGTGCGCAGGTCCTCCGCGCCGGAGAGGATGAGCGTCGGCACGTTCGGCAGCGGCCCTCCGGCCGCTGGGAGGGGCGTGTCGTAGGGCCAGCGCGCGCAGCCCGCGAGCAGGCCCGCGCCGGCGGCGGTGGACGCGTCGAAGGGGTAGAACGCGGAGGCGGGCTGGGCGCGCAGCGCCGCTTCGGCTTCGGCGATCCTGCCCGCCGGCGAGCTGCTGCGCTTCCACGGGTAGGCGGTGTCTTCGCAGGTCGTGTCGATCAGCAGCGTGGTGTCGAGTTCGAGGGCGACGTCCGGCACCGGCGGATGGCCCGGCAGGTTCGGCACGAGCCCTTCGGAGAGCAGCTTCAGCCGCAGCAGCGGCGCGGGGTCCCCGCGCAGCGCCGAGCGCACGGCGGCGGGCGTCATCGCGCGCAGCGCGGGGTTGAGGTCGCCGGCGAGCAGCACTTCGAGCAGCCCCTCCTCGCGCAGCGAGGCGGTGCGACGCTTGCCGATGCCGTCGTAGACGGCGCCCTTCAGCGCTCGCCGCCGCACGCGCCTGGCGAGCAGCGCCAGTTCGGCGAGCGGGTCGGAGGCGATTCCGGCGCACGCGCGCTGGGCGCAGAGCGCTGAGAGCGCGGGCCCGATCGCTTTCATCGTCGGCAGATCGAGCGGTTCGATCCCGCCCGGCTGCACGACCGAGTCGAGCACGAGCGCTTCGACGCGGCTCGGGTAGGTCTGCGCGTACTGGAGCGCGACCTTCGTGCCGTAGGAGGTGCCGTAGAGGACGAGCTTTTCGTAGCCGAGCGCCTGCCTGATCGCCTCGATGTCCTGCACCGATTCGGCGGAGGAGTAGCCGCTGCGGGTGGGGCCGATCTCCCTCCCGCACGCTTCTACGAGCGCGCCGAGGCTGCTGAGCGCGCTGTGCAGGGCGGGGCAGGCGAGCGGGTCCGACTCGCCGACGCCGCGCTGGTCGAAGACGATCAGGTCGCGGTTGCTCAGAGCGGGCGCCATCGCGCTCGCGAAGTCGCCCGCGAGCGGCAGCGCCGGCTGGCCGGGGCCGCCGGCGAGCGCGAGCACCGCGGCGCGGCCCGGGGCGGCGCCCTCGCCCTTCACCGCGATCCGCAGTCCGATGCTGCCGAGCTGCGGCTGCGCCCTCACCGTCGGCACGTCGAGCGTCGCGCAGGAGAAGCCGGGCGCGTTGCCGCAGGGGGCGAGCGCGAGCGCATGCGCCGAGGGCGGCTGCAGCGCGAGCGCGAGCGCCACGAGCAGAACCAGATGCCCCCGTCTCCGCATCGCGCCCGACATTAGCGCAGCGCTTCGCCGATCGCGTGGCCGGGGGAGAGCGCGTACGTGAGCGCCTGCAGCGAGGCGAGCCCCTCGGAGGGCTGCAGCTGCGCGGCGAGCGTCGCGAGCTCGACGAGCGCGCGAGCGCCGGATTCCGAGCTGAGGCGCGCCGCGGGCGCCTGCGCGGGCGAGCGCCCCGAGCGCGCGGCGTGCGCGGACTGCCGCACGAGCCGTCTGAGGCAGACGTCGACGTGGACGTCGTCGACGTGGCCGACGAGGCGCCCGTTCGCGGTGAGGCCGAGCCTGCCGTGCGCCGCCGCGTGCCCGCCGATCGTAAGCTGCGCGCGTTCGAAGCCGATCCAGCCGGAGATCCGCACCCCGCGGACGTAGGAGTAGCGGCGCAGGATCACCCGCCGGCCCGTGAAGCGCGCCGACCCGCCGCGCAGCCCCGGGATGCGCACGCGGTGGCGCAGCGCGTCGTCGCCGCCCGCTTCGAGGATCGCGAGCGAGAGCTGGCGACCGAGGTCCGCGAGCGTGAGCCCGAGCGCGGTGAGAGTGCGCCCGGGCCGCCCCCTGAAGCCCACGGCGGGCACGACCTGCGAGAGTCGCCGCGGCGCGAGCGGCGTCGGCTTCAGGAAGAGCGGCGGCGGCTGCGGGGCGCAGCCCTGGATCGGACGGTGGGCAAAGAGCGCCCGCAGCGCGCGCAGGCCGCATTCGCCCGGTTCGCTCGTGAGCACGGAGTGGCCGGTGTTGGGGACGATGACCAGGTGCGCTCCAGGGATCGCGGCGACGACCGAGCGCGCGCCGGAGACGGGGGTGCGCAGGTCCTCCGCGCCGGAGAGCACGATCGTCGGCGCCGCCGGCAGCGGCCCGCTGACGAGCGGCGGCGCCGGCCGCGTGAAGGGCCAGAAGGCGCATGCCTGGATTTCGCTCAGCGGCATCACGTCGCGGCGCGTGAAGGGGGCGAGCGCGCGCGCCGGCAGCGAGCGGATCTTCGCGGCCGCTTCGGCGAGCCGCTTGCGCGGGCTCGAGGCCCTGCGCCAGGGGAACTGCTGCTCTTCGCAGGCCGTCGCGTAGTGCAGCGGCACGTCGAGCGCGGGGTCGTGCGGTCGTTCGCGCTTTTCCTCTTCGCCGCCGGAGAAGGCGTGTTCGAGCAGGCGCCCGAGCAGCGCGACGTCGCCTTCGGAGGCGGCCTTGATCGCGGCCGGGAATTCGGCGCGCAGGATCGGATCGAGGTCGCCCGCGAGCAGCGTCGCGAGCAGCGCCGGCGAGGGGATCGGAGGCGGATGCCGGCGCAGCCCGCGCGGTCGGCGGCCTTCGATCCAGGCGACGACGCGGCGCAGGTCGGCGACGGGGTGGCGCGTGATGCGCCTGCAGCCGTGGAAGGCGCACAGCGCGCGCAGCACGCGCGGCACCGCCGCGAACGTGTCGAGGCGCAGCGGGTCGGGGCCGCCGAGCGGCACGACCGAGTCGAGCACGAGCGCTTCGACGTGGGAGGGGTGCTCCTGGGCGTACTGCAGCGCGACCTTCGTGCCGTAGGAGGTGCCGTAGAGGACGAGCTTTTCATAGCCGCCGGCGACCCTGATCGCCTCGATGTCGGCGACCGTTTCGGGACTCGTGTAGAAGCCGCGAGCGGGGCCGATCTGTTGCGCGCAGCGCGTGATGACCGGGGTCTTCGAGGGGCGAAAGGATTCGAGCGCCTTGCAGCGCAGGGCGCCGGAGAGGCCGGTGCCGCGCTGGTCGAAGACGATCAGGTCGCGCCTGCGCAGGATCGGGCCGAGGATTTCGACGAAGCGTTCGGCGAACGGGATCGCGGCCTGCCCCGGGCCGCCCGCGAGCGCGATCACCGCGGAGCGCGGCTCGCCGAGCACGGCGCGGCGGCGCCTGAGCGTGAGCGTGAGCGTGCCGGGGGCGGCGCCCGTCGGCGAGAGCGGCACCGTCAGGTGCCCGCACGCGAGCAGGAAGTTGGAGCGGCAGCCCCTGAAGCCGATCGACGCGGCCGCCGGGGTGACGCGGACCGCGCCGAGGCCGGCGAGCAGGGCCGCCGCTGCGAGCGCGGTGGGCGCGAACGTGCGGCGCAGGGATGCGCGCCCGGCGTGCGCCGGCGTGCGGCGCAGGGACGCGGGAGCTGCGGCGATCGGGTTTCCCGCAGCGGCCGGGCGCAGGTATCCTCCCCTTCGACACCGAAGCAGACCACGAACGACCGGGGAGCGTTTAGCAGCATGGCCGCAGTCGCCTCTAAGGACACCGAGAAGACCGACGAGCAGAGGGCGATCACCGAGATGGTGCGCCAGTTCGCCGACGAGCAGATCATCCCGAACGCCGAGCACTACGACCACGAGGACCTCTTCCCGGAGCCGATCGTCGAGCAGATGAAGGAGCTCGGGCTCTTCGGCGTCACGATTCCCGAGGAGTACGGCGGCATGGGCCTCGACCTCACGACGTACGCGATGATCGTCGAGGAGCTCTCGCGCGGCTGGATTTCCATCTCTGGAGTGATCAATACGCACTTCATCGGCTCGTACCTGCTGATGAAGTTCGGAAATGACGAACAGAAGCGCAGGTACCTGCCGCGGATGGCGACCGGCGAGATCAGGGCCGCCTTCTCGCTTTCCGAGCCCGAGCTCGGCTCCGACGTGCAGGCGATCAAGACCTCCGCGAAGAAGGTCGGCGAGAGCTGGGAGATCAACGGCCAGAAGATGTGGGTGACGAACGGGCTGATGTCATCGCTCGTGTTCGTGCTCGTGAAGACCGACCCGGACGCCCAGCCGCGCCACCGCGGCTTCACCTGCTTCATCGCCGAGAAGGAGGGCGGCGCTTCCGAGAACACCGGCCCCTACGCGGGCCTCACGGTGCCCCCGAAGATAAGGAAGCTCGGCTACAAGGGCGTCGAGTCGACCGAGCTGGTCTTCGACGGCTATCGCTGCCCGCCGGAGAACGTGCTCGGCGGCGAGCAGGCCGGCCTCAACAGGGGCTTCTCGCAGATGATGGACGCGCTCGAGGTCGGGCGCGTGAACGTCGCCGCGCGCGGCGTCGGCATCGCCCAGCGCGCGCTCGAGCTCGCGCTGCGCTACTCGCAGGAGCGCAAGACCTTCGGCAAGCCGATCGCGCAGCACCAGGCGATCCAGTTCAAGCTCGCGGACATGGCGACCCAGGTCGAGGCCGCGCGCCTGCTGACGCTCAGGGCCGCGCGCCTGAAGGACGCCGGCGAGCGCTCGGACCTCGAGGCGGGCATGGCGAAGCTGTTCGCCTCCGAGGCGGGCCGCTTCTGCGTCGAGGAGTGCCTGCGCATCCACGGCGGCTACGGCTACTCGAAGGAGTACGAGATCGAGCGCCTCTACCGCGACGCGCCGCTGCTCTTGATCGGCGAGGGCACCTCCGAGATCCAGCGGATGGTGATCGGCCGCAAGCTGCTGGAGCGGAATCGGATTTGATGTCGGAAGACGCGAAGGCTCTGATCGAGCAGGCGGCGCGCCGCTTCGTCGGCGAAGTGCCCTCGCTCGCACAGCTGAAGATGGTCTTCGAGGTTCAGCTGAAGGGGCGGGGAGACGTGCAGCACTTCAGGTTGCAGATGCCGACGGTCGAGGTGAGCAAGGGCGCCGCTGCGGACGCGCAGATCAGGATCGACATGCGCAGAGAGTTCTTCAACGTGATGGCCGCGGAAGGGAAGGTGCCCGACTGGATCGAGGCGTTCACCTACGGCAAGGCCCACGCGACCGGTCCCGAGCAGTTCCTGCGCCTGATCGCGACCGTCGTCGACCGTCACCAGGAACGCCAGAACCTGCGCCGCGCTAGTGGTAAGCGCTGATCTGCTGCGCTAGGAACGCCAGAGACGCGAGCAGGAAGACGCACATCACGATCAGGGAGAAGTTGTCCTTCATCGTGGGGGGAGGGCGGGAATCCGGTCAGTAAGTCTAACGGCTTTCAACCCCGCTTCGGCGGCGAGGCGCCGATCACTTCGCCGGCCGCGTTCACGGCCTGCACCTCGACGTAGGAGGTGGCGCGCAGCGTCTGCGGAAGGCGCAGCGTCGTTTCGAAGCCGGTCGACGCGGCCGTCGCGACGGTCGTCAGCGAGGAGGCCGATTCGCCCTCCAGCAGCCGCCAAGAGGCGACGTCGGTCGCGCCGTTCCAGCTGACGTGCAGGGCGCCGCCAGCGATCGTGAACGCGGGCGGTTGCGCGGGCGTCGCGTGCCAGGGCGCCTGATAGGTGCGGAAGTCCTGCACGTTCCTGCCGAGTCGCGCGTCGAAGAGCACGTGACCGGCGGAGTCGAGCTCGGTGAAGTCGGGCAGTTCGCCGTAGCCGAGCAGCCAGTCGCCACCGGCCAGCCGCTGCACGTTGCCTTGGCTCGCAGCGAGCAGCGTCCGCGACGGGTTGACGAGCCGCTTCACGAGCGTGACCCGGTGGGCGCCGTATTCCGGGCGCAGCAGCAGGCCGCTGGAGCGCTTCTCCTTCGGCGGCGTCGAGCCGTTGTCGAACAGCGAGATCAGGCCGCCCGGCTGCCACTCGGCGTCGTGCTGCCAGTAGAACCGCACGCCGCGGCCGAGTTTCAAGCTGCTGTGGGCGCCGTCGCCGAGCTGCCAGCGGAAGCCGCCGCTGTGCAGGTCGACGTCGTAGAGCGTCCAGGTGTTGCGCGCGGAGAGCAGCACGTCGCCGTTCGTCCCCGGATCGACGGAGTTGACGTGCGCGTAGTCCCAGGGGTAGGAGCTGTGCGGGTTCGGGTTGCGGGAGCTGGAGAGCGGGATGTGCCCGAGCGCGTGCCACTCCCACATCACGAGCCCCGTCCTCACGTCGATCTCCTGCACGACCGAGTCGGTGAGCACGCCGCTCGCGACCCCGTGGAACTTCGAGAGGTTCATGTGGATCGGGTCGAAGGCGTCGATCCAGGCGGTTCCTTCCGGCGTGATCCTGATCTCGTGCAGGTCCGCGAAGTAGCCATTGCCGGCTCTTATCCGCGCGATCTGCCTGTAGGAGCTGTCGCAGATCACGTCTTCGCCCTGGCCGAAGCCGAGCTTCAGGATGCGCCCCTGCCACCAGACGAGCGCCGGCTTTCCCTGCCAGCCGATCGCCTGCAGGTTGCTCGCGGACCAGCCGCGCGGCAGCGGGTGGAACCAGATCAGGCGGCCGCTGCGATCGACGATCATCGGCCCCGGCGAGCCGGTGCCCTGGTAGGGGGCGAGCAGGAAGTCGCCTTCCGCTGCTCCGTGCTGCGCGGGCGTGATCACCTTCACCGCGGAGGGCGTGATAGAGGGGGCGGAGGCGAAGTGCAGCACTTCGCGCGGGTTGCCCGGGCGGTGCGGGAACCCGACCGTGGGCTCGACCGCCGCGCGCGCGACTTCGAAGCTCGTGCCGACGTCCTCTTCGCGGCCGCTCACCTTCACCTTCGCGTAGGCGCCGACGGTCTCGCCGGGCAGGAAGCGGTGAATGGGCAGGAAGCTCGCGCCGGCGCCCGTCGAGTAGGGCTCGATCCGACCTTCGTGCAGGCCGCTCTTCGAGCCGACTACGTGGACGCTGATGACGGTCGTGCCCTTCGGGCCGAGGAGGCTGATCTGCGTGCGCGTCGAGGCGTCGGGCGTCCCTGGCAGCGGCGAGACCGTGACAGCGTTCGCAGCGGCGGCGGCGACCGCGACGCGGCCGGTGGGCAGCCGCGCGTGCGTGTGGACGCCGTTCGCAGCGCAGCCTGTGAGGCTCGCGCAGAGGGTCGCTCCTGCGAGCAGTGCCGTGACGGGCATGCGCGTCAACCCAGAGAGAACGGCTTGGAGGTCCCGATCACGTGGCCCTTGCTGTCCAGCGCCTGCACTCTGAAGGCGCTCTGCCCCGAGGGCACGGAGATGCCGGTCTCGAAGCTCGTCCTCGCAGCGGTCGCGAGCACCCGTGAGCCGCTGCCGAGCACCCTCCAGCGGGCGACCTGCGTCGCGCCGTTCCAGCTCGTGTAGACGACCGTCCTGCCGTGAATCCGTCGCGCGGCGGCGGCGGGCTTGCTCAGCGGCAGCCCGACCCAGGGCGCGAGCGTCGCGCGGTAGGTGAGGTTGTTACCGGGCAGTTTGCCTTCGAGCACCGGCTGACCGGCGCTGGTCAGCTCAGTGATGTAGGGGGAGGAGCCCCAGCCGACGAAGACGTTGCCGTTCGCCAGCGGCTGCAGGTCGCCCATGTAGTCGGATTCGAGGCCGTAACCGGAGCCGTAGTCGGCGATCTTCGCGGCCGTGTGGGCGCTTTCGTCGAGCTTCAGCACGAGGCCGCGTGAGAACGCGCTGGCTTTCACATAGGTGCCGCCGCCGGTCAGCTGGCAGCAGTGGTCGTCGAACATCGTCACGACCCCGTTTCGCTGCAGCTGCACGTCGTGCTGCCACTGGAAGGCGGCTCCCCGGGAGAGCCTGTAGCTCGATTTCTTGCCGCCGAGAGTCCATTCGATCCTGCCCGTCCTGATGTTCACGAGGTAGGCGGCCCAGGTGTCGCGCATCGAGACGAGGAACTTTTCGCCGCCGCTCAGCTGCAGCGAGTTGACGTGGTAGGCGTCCCAGGGGAAGCCGTTCGTGGGGATGCTCGCTTCGGATTCGCCGAGTGAGATGTGCTTCAAAGCGTCCCAGTTGTAGATGAGCCTGCCCGTCCGCAGGTCGTACTCCTGCACGGCGGAGTCGACCAATGTGCCGTTGTAGGTGCCGCCGTACGGGGAGAGGTTCATCGGGACGTCCTTGTTCGCGGTCACCCAGACGTCGTGGCCGCTGACGATGATCTCGTGCAGCGTGAGCTTCCAGCCGTGGACGCCCTTGATGCGCGCGACGGTCTGATAGTGCTGGTTTACGACGACGTCTTCGCCGCTTTCGGTCTCGCCGGTGTTCGTGATCAGGCCCTGCCACCAGGCGAGCGCCGGCTTTCCTTCGTAGGTCTGGAGGCTGAGGTTGCCCGCGACGACCTTTTCGGGCACCGGCTGGAACCAGACCGGCTGCATCCTGTCGTCGAGGATCAGCGGCCCGCTCTGGCCGATCATCGGCGGGAAGTTGATGTTGTAGAAGTTCGCGGTGAGGATGTAGCCGGGCGCGAGCTTGCTCGTGTCCGGCGTGCCTTCGATCTCGATCTTCGGCGGGTGCAGCGAGGGCTGCGTCACGTAGCGGTGGGTGCCGTCGGTGATGTAGGCGCCGACCGGCTTGCCGTGGTTGCCCGCGAAGGCGAGGTCGAGCGCGATGAACGCAGCGAGCACGAGCGCGACGCCGCCGGCGACTGGCAGCGCGCGCGTGCCGCGCTGATCTGGACCCGCCCGCCCGGCCTGGCCGCCGGCGCTCGCCGGCCCCTCGGCCTGCGCTTCCGTCCGCTCGTCCGCATGCCCTCGCCTTTCCACGAACGCGAACGTCATCAGCGCCGCGACCGCGACGCAGCCGGCGCCGATCAGGTAGGCGAGCCGGAAGCCCGCGGTGAGCGAGGCGGGCACGCCGTGGCCGAGGCCGATCAGGTGGCTGCTGCGCTGGGTCGCGAGCGTGACGAAGATCGCGAGGCCGAGGCCGCCGCCGACCTGGCGCGAGGTGTTGACGAGTCCGGAGGCGAGGCCCGCCTGGCCCGGCTTCGCGCCCTGCGTCGCGGCGATCGTCGAGGGCACGATCGACATCCCGATCCCCGCGCATGCGAGCAGGCCGGGGATCATCACGTACACGATCGCGCTGCCGCTCGGCGCGATCCGCGCGAGCAGCACCTGCCCGACCGCGAGCATCAGCAGGCCGCCGCCGAGCACGGGGCGCACGCCGAAGCGTCCGACGAGCTTCCCGGCGCGCGAGGCGGATAGCGCGATCATCAGCGTCATCGGCAGGAAGATCAGGCCGGCGTGCAGGGGCGAGAGGCCGAGCACCTGCTGCAGGTAGAGCGAGCTCACGAACCACATCGGGAACAGCGAGGCGCTGAACAGCAGCACGATGTTGTTCGCGATCCGCAGCGGCTTGCTCAGCTCCTTGAAGGGGATGAGCGGCGCGGAGGCGATGCGCGCCTCGATCGCGCCGAACACGACGAGCAGCGCGATCCCGCCGATGATCGGGCCGAGCGCGATCGCCGTGTCCCAGCCGCGCAGGCCGGCTTCGACCACCCCGTAGACGAGCACCATCTGCCCGGCCGTGAGCGTGATCGCGCCGGCGAGGTCGAAGTTGCCCTCCTTGCGCCTGCGCAGATCGCGCACCACCAGGTAGGCGACCGCCGCGGCGGCGAGCCCGATCGGCGGGTTGATCAGGAAGACCCAGCGCCAGCTGAGGAATTCGGTGATCAGCCCGCCGAACAGCATGCCCGCGGCGCCGCCGAGGCCGTTCATCGCGGCCCACGCGCCGATCGCGCGGTGGAGCTTCGGGCCGGGCTCGAAGGAGGCGGTGATGATCGCGAGCGAGGAGGCGGCCATGAACGCGCCCGCGAGCCCCTGCAGAGCGCGCGCGCCGATCAGCATGTCGCGGTCCTGGGCGAGGCCGCCCGCGAGCGAGGCAAGCGCGAACAGCGCGAGCGCGGCGACGAACACCTTGCGCTGCCCGAAGTGGTCGGCGACGCGGCCGCCGAGCATCAGGAAGCCGGCGAACGCGATCGCATACCCGTCGACGACCCATTGCAGGTCAGCCGAGGAGAAGCCCAGGCTCGACTGGATCGACGGCAGCGCGACGTTGACGATGCTGAGGTCGAGGATGACCATGAACTGCGCGACGCAGCAGACCGCGAGCAGCCAGCCCTGGCGCGAGCCCAGCCGACGAGGCGCCTGCCCAGCCGCCTGCCCAGCCGCCCCCGACGGCGAGGGCTGCGGCTCGGTGCGAGGCGGCGTCTGCAGGCTCACGCGCGCGGGCGGCGCCGTGAACGCCTGGTAGGGTGAGCGCCCGAGTCCGCGAGCGAGCACAGGAGATCGGCCCATGAATCGAACGCCACTGACCGCCATGCTAACGGTCCTTGCCGCGGCAGCGGCCGCGCTCGCGATCGCGGCCTGCGGGGGAGGCAAAGTCTCTCCCACGAACAGCTCGACGACGAGCACGTCGACGTCGAGCGGCGGCCTGCACAAGAAGCCGCCTTCGAAAGGGCCCGGCTACTGAGGCGGTCCCGGCGGGCGGTCGCTCACCCGCCGGTCGCGAACGAGCCGGCGAAGCTGCCGACCTTCACCGTCTTCGAGGTCCCGATCGTCCTGCCCGCCGAGTCGAGCGCCTGCACGGCGACGTAGGCGTACTCCGTCGGCAGGATCGCGGAGGTCTCGAAGCCTGCCGCCGGCGCCGTGTCGCGCGCCTGCAGCGCGTTCGGGCCGCTGCCGGCGAGCACGCGCCAGGATGCGACTTCGGTCGCGCCGTTCCAGCTCATGTGCACGATCGTCTCTTCGCTCGTGTTGTTGAGGCTCGCGAGGGCGGTCGGCGGGGTGGCGGGGCGGGCGCTCCACGGGTGCCGGTAGGCGCGGTAGTAGACGTTGTCGAGCGGCATGTGCGCGTCGAAGAGCAGGCGCCCTCTCGGGTCGTACTCGCTGATCTGCGGCACTCCGCCGTAGCCGACGAGCACGTTGCCGCCCGGCAGCGTCTGCGCGTTGCCCTGGCTCGCCGCGAGCAGCTCGTCGCCGCGATGCGTGAGCTCGGAGGTGAGGCGCGCCTGATGTGCGCCGAAGTCGAGCCTGACCCTGATCGCCCTCGACTGGCCGTGGACGACGGGGTTCGCGCCGTCGTCGAAGAACGTGACTTCGCCGTTTGGCAGGATGCGGCCGTCGTGCTGCCAGGCGGTGCTCGTGCCCGGCCCCATCCTGAACGAGCTGCCTTTGCCGCCGAGCTGCCAGAGCACCTTGCCGCCGCCGCCTTCGATCTGATAGCCGGCCCAGGTGTTGCGCGCCGATGCGAACACGTTCCCGTCCGGCTGCGGGTCGATCGAGTTGAGGTGGAACCAGTCCCACGGCTGGTTCGCGGGCGGCGAGTTCTGCGACTCGTTCACGTTCACGTGGTCGAGGATGTGCCATTCCCAGCGCACGAGCCCAGTCCTCACGTCGATTGCCTGCACGGCGGCATCGAGGATCGAGCCGTCCTGCGGTCCTTTTTCGACCGACGACAGATCGCAGCGGATCGGGTTGTAGGCGCTGATGTAGGCGACGCCCTTCGGCGCGAGCTGGAGCTCGTGCAGGTCGGCGTGCAGGCCGTTGCCGCCCTTCACCTTCGCGACCGTTTCGTAGTGGCTGTTCAGCAGGAGGTCTTCGCCGTTGCCGTATCCGAGCGAGATCACCCTGCCCTGCCAGACGGTGAGCACCCGTTCGCCTTCGTAGCTCTGCACGTTCAGGTCCTCGGCGGTGAGGCCGTGAGCGAGCTGATCGAACCAGACGAGTCGGCCCTGCGGCGTGTAGATGAGGGCGCCGTAGCGGCCGGGGCCGGGGCCGTTCGTCGTGAATATGTCGCCCGCGGCGGGGTCTTGGTCGGGCGTCGTGACGGTGAGCGTCGGCGCCTGCATGCCCGGCTGGGTGCGGAAGCTCTGATATTCGGCAGGCGACGCCTGCGGGTTCGGGAACGGCCCGAACCTGCTCGTCGGGTAGGGGGTGTCGACGTGGAAGGCGAACGCGACGCGGCGAGCGCCCGCGGCGCCTCCGAGCGTGGCCTGCACGGACACGCGCTCGCCGGCCGCGAAGGGCCTGCTCGGCACGAAGCTGCCGCCGTCGCCCTGGGAGTAGGCGATCAGGCGGCCGGCGTGGCGCCCGCTCTCAGAGCCGGTGACGGACACTTCGCGGATCTCGCCCGCGGGCGCGCCGAGGAAGCTGATCTGGGTGTGCGGGTTCGCGGTGACGCTGCCAGGAGCGGGGGAGACGTCGACGCTCGTGCCTGACAGCGCCGCGCTGACGTCGAGGCTACTCGGTAGGCAGGCCGGCGCGATCGGATGGTCTTTCGAGCCTGAGAGCGCTCCCGTCGCGAGCAGCACCGCGACCACCGCCCACACTGCGGCGGCGAGCGCGAGCACGATCAGGCCGTTGCGCTTCAAGCTTCTTCGCCTACGACCGCAACAACGCTAGGCGAGCAGCGCTTCGGCGTCGTAGAGCTTGATCACCTTGACAGCGTCCGGGCGGGTGGGATCCGGGTCCGGATCGATGCACAGGCGGCAGAGTACGCACTCGTCGAGGTTGCCCTCGACGATCCGCAGGCTGCCGTCGTCGGCCTGGGCGAAGATGTCGACCGGACAGGCCTCGGTGAGCCTCGCGGCGACCTGCGCGTCGGCTGCGGCGGCGTCATCGACCTCGACCGCGATGAACGTGGCGTCTGTCCTCACGCGGGGCTCCCTTCGGCGATCTTCGCGCGGATCATCTCCGGGATGTCCTCGATCCGCTCGGCGACCGCGATCCCCGCCTCCGCGAGGCGGGCGATCTTCTCGGCGGCGGTGTCCGCCTTGCCTTCGACGATCGTGCCCGCGTGACCGAAGCTCATGCCCGGCATCTCGTCCATGAAGCGCCCCGCCATGAACGCGACGATCGGCAGCCTGGAGTCGTTCTCCGTCACCCAGCGCGCGAGCTCCGCCTCCATGCGGCCGCCGGGCTCGGTGTAGATCACGATCCCCTGCGTCTGCGGATCGGCCTCGAACAGCGGCATCAGCTCAGCGTAGGTCGAGCCGATGATCGCGTCGCCGCCGATCGAGACCGCGGTCGACTGGCCGAGGCCGGCGGCGGAGAGCGTCGAGGACATCTCGGTCGTCATCCCCCCGGAGCGCGAGATGACGCCAATCGGGCCGGGCGTGTACGCCTGCGCCGCGTTGCGCGCCGGGCCGCCGATGCCGCCCATCTTGATCACGTCAGGGACGATGATCCCGAGGCAGTTCGGGCCGATGATGCGCGCGCTGTTGAGGTGCGCGAGCTCGACCATCGCGGCGACGTCCGCCCTCGGGATGCGCTCGGTGACGATCACGATCAGCTTGATCCCGTTCTCGATCGCCTCGAACACGGCGTCCTTCGTGAAGGCGGGCGGGACGGTGACGACCGAGCCGTCGATTGGCCGCCCGTGGTGCGCGACCGCCTGGGCGACGGTGTCGAACACGGGCACGCCGTGGACCTCGCGCCCGAGCCGCCCGGGCGTGACGCCGCCGACGACCTTCGCGCCGGCGCCGTAGTCGAGGCACTCCCGCGTGAGGTTGACCGCCTCGCGGCCGGTGATGCCCTGCACGATGAAGGTCGTGTCGGCGTCGATCAGGATGCTCATGAGCAGGTCATCCTTTGGGCCGCATCCGCGCGGCGCATGCCCTCGCCACTGCCGTGGGCGCGGGGCGTCCGGCCCCGCGTCGACTCGTTGTGAGCCAACCTCATGCCGTCACTCCCTGGATCTTCTCCACTGCGCGCCGTGCGGCCTCGTTGAGGGAGACCGAGCGGTCGGCGTAGTCGACGCCGTACTTCTCGAGGATCTTGAAGCCCTCCTCCTCCCAGGCGCCGGGGATGCGGAAGATCGCGATCTTCTCTGCGGGATCGAAGCCGAGATCGAGGCAGGCCTTGATCACGCCCCTGGCGACGATGTCGACGCGGGTGTTCGAGACGATCGACATCATGACCGCGATCTTGTCTACCCCAGGCTTGCTGAGCACGAGCTTCGCGAGCCCGCACGCCTTCGCGACCGACGGGTTGCCGCCGATCTCGCAGTAGTTCGCGGGCCTGCCGCCGTGCGCCCGCACGGCGTCGAAGAGCGTGAGCGAGCCGCCGCCCGCGCCGATGACGAGGCCGAGGTTGCCGTCGAACTCCGTGACGTTGCCTGCGACGCCGCGGTGGTCCTGGGCGTCGACCTCCTCGCCGGCGAGCTCGAACGGCGTCGCCTCGCGCGCCTGCCGCGTCTCCTGCTCGCCGACGCCGAGGTCGGAGAGCAGCTGCTTGTGGCGGCCCCGCGCCTCGTTCTCCATCTCCATGTGGGCGTCGAGCGCGACGAAGGAGCCATCCGCGAGCTGTCCGAGCGGGTTGATCTCGGCGAGGGTCATGTCGTGCTGCACGAACAGCCTCGCGAGCCTCGTCACGATCGGGACTAGCTTGTTCAGCGCGCCCCCCGTCACGCCGGTGGAGGCGATCGCCTCCTTCGCGACGAACTCGGAGAAGGGCAGCACGTTCGAGAAGTGGCGGCGGGCGACCTTCTCGGGCTGCTCCTCTGCGACCTGCTCGATGTCGATCCCGCCGACTGGGGAGAAGATGATGACCGGCTCCTTGCGGGGGCCGTCCCAGACGACGCCGGCGTAGTACTCCTGCTGCACCTCCGCCCTCGGGTCGATCAGCACGCCGCGCGGCATGTGGCCTTTGATCTCGAGTTGCAGGATGTCTCGCGCGTGCGCCTCCGCCTCCTCCGGCGTGTCGGCGAACTTCACGCCGCCCGCCTTCATCCGCCCGCCGGTCAGCACCTGCGACTTCACGACGACGGGCCCGCCGATCCGCTGCGCGATCTGACGCGCCTGCGATGGCTCGGTCGCGAAGCCGAAGTCGGTGACGGGAATCCCTGCGCGCCTGACGATCTCGCGCGCCTCGTACTCGAAGAACCTCATCGAGCGCGAAACCCTATACGGCGGCCGGCGCGAAGCCGTAGAGCTCGGCGAGCTCCGGGTCCTTGCGCGACAGCAGCTCCGCGAGTTTCACCATCACCTGACACTGCTTCCAGGTCGCGTCGTCCTGCATCTTGCCGTCGATCATGTGCACGCCACGGCCGTCCGGGATCGCCTCGATCACCTTCTTCGCGAACGCGACCTCCTCCGGGTCGGGGGAGAAGACCCTCTTCGCGATCGCGATCTGCCCGGGGTGCAGCGACCAGGCGCCGACGCAGCCGAGCAGGAAGGCTGCCCTGAACTGCGTCTCGCAGCCGAGCGTGTCCCTGATGTCGCCGTAGGGGCCGTAGAAGGGCAGCGCGCCGACTGCCGTGCAGGCGTCGACCATCCGCGCGATCGAGTAGTGCCAGGGGTCCTGCTGGTAGCTGGGGCGCGGCGCCTCCGGGTCGTCGGGGTCGGGGTCGGCGATCGTGCGGTAGCCGGGGTGCCCGCCGCCGACCCGCGTCGTCTTCATCCGCCGCGAGGCGGCGAGGTCGGCAGGGCCGAAGCTCATGCCTTGGATGCGGGGCGAGGAAGCGGCGATCTCCTCCAGGTTCGCGACCCCGAGCGAGGTCTCGAGGATCGCGTGCACGAGCAGCGGCTTGGTGAGGCCCGCCTTCGCCTCGAGCTGGGCGAGCAGGCGGTCGACGTAGTGGATGTCCTGCGCGCCCTCGACCTTCGGGACCATGATGACCTCGAGGCGGTCGCCGATCTCGAGCACGACCTGCGTGAGGTCGTCGAGCGCCCAGGGCGAGTCGAGTGCGTTGACGCGCGTCCACAGCGCGGTGTCGCCGAGCTCCATCTCCCTGCCGACCTTGATGAGGCCCGCGCGCGCGGCCTCCTTGCGGTCGACGGGCACCGCGTCCTCGAGGTTGCCGAGCAGGATGTCGACGCTCTGCGCGATCTCCGGCACCTTCGCGACCATCTTCTCGTTGGAGAAGTCGAGGAAGTGGATCATCCGCGAGGGCTTGACGGGGATCTCGTGCGCCGGCTGCGGCGCGCCGATCGCGAGGGGCTTCTCGAAGGCTCGGGGGTTGCGCAAGTCTGGTCTCTCCTGATCTCGTTAGAGGCTGAACTGTATCGTTGCGGCCCATGAGCGAGACAAAGACGATCGAGACCGACCAGGCGGCGCGGGAGGCGAGCGGCGCGCACCCCTACGGCCGCTACCTCGAGGAGTTCGAGGTTGGCGACGTCTACAAGCACTGGCCGGCGAAGACCGTGACCGAGGCGGACGACCACCTCTTCTGCCTGATCACGATGAACCACCACCCGCTGCACATCAACGACGTCTACGCCTCCGGCTCTCAGCAGGGGCGCAACGTCGTCGTCGGGCCGCTCGTCTACTCGCTCGCGCTCGGGATGTCCGTCTCCGACGTGAGCGGCAAGGCGATCGCGAACCTCGCGACCGAGGAGCTGAGCCACCCCGCGCCGGTCTTCCACGGGGACACCCTGTTCGTCGAGTCCGAGGTGCTGGAGAGGAAGGAGTCGCGCAGCAAGCCCGATCGCGGCACCGTGAAGGTGCACACGCGCGTCTACAACCAAGACGGCACCCTCGTCGCCGAGTTCAAGCGGCTCGTGCTCGTGCCGCGCCGCACGGCCGCCGCGGAGCCCGCGACGGCCGCGAGCGGCAACGTCGAGTAGCGCGCCGGCGAGGCGCCTCTGAGGACGGGGACTGCCGGCCGGCTCGGTGGGAAGCCGCCGCCGGGCTGCGGTCTGCCACGGAGAACGTCGGAGAAGCGTGCGGTAGGCTCTGACGGGTCGCCCGCGAGGGCGACTTTCCGTTCCCGCGCCGATGTGGCGCCGCGCGCCGTCCGCGGGCGCGCGTACCCGGAGACACAGAGGAGCCGTTAGTACGACATGGAGACGACCGCCCCCGCACCGACGAAGCACAAGCGCCTGCTCGCATGGGTGGAGGAGGTGGTCGCGCTCACAGAGCCGAGCGAGCTGCACTGGTGCGACGGGTCCGACGCCGAGTACGACGACCTCTGCGAGCGGCTGGTCGAGGCGGGCACCTTCACGCGGCTCTCCGAGGAGCGGCGTCCCGGCTCGTTCCTCGGGCTCTCCGACCCGGGCGACGTCGCGCGCGTCGAGGATCGGACCTTCATCTGCAGCAAGCACGAGCAGGACGCAGGCCCGACGAACAACTGGCGCGACCCGGCGGAGATGAAGGAGGCGCTGAGCGAGCTGTTCGCGGGCTGCATGCGCGGCCGGACGATGTACGTCGTGCCCTTCTGCATGGGCCCGGTCGGCTCCGACAAGAGCCAGATCGGAGTCCAGATCACCGACTCCGCCTACGTCGCGGCGAGCATGCGGATCATGACCCGGATGGGCGCCGCCGCGCTGAACGCGCTCGGGCAGGACGGCGAATTCGTGCCCTGCCTGCACTCGGTCGGAATGCCGCTGATCGACGACTCCGGCGAGAGCATCGAGGACGTGCCCTGGCCCTGCGACTCGGAGAACAAGTACATCGTTCACTTCCCAGAGACGCGCGAGATCTGGTCCTACGGCTCCGGCTACGGCGGCAACGCGCTGCTCGGCAAGAAGTGCCTCGCGCTGCGGATCGCCTCCGTGATGGCGCGCGACGAAGGCTGGATGGCCGAGCACATGCTGATCCTGAAGCTGATCTCGCCGGAGGGGGAGACGAAGTACGTCGCCGCCGCGTTCCCCTCTGCCTGCGGCAAGACGAACCTCGCGATGCTGATCCCGACGCTGCCCGGCTGGCAGGTGCAGACGATCGGCGACGACATCGCCTGGATGAAGTTCGGCGAGGACGGCCGCCTCTATGCGATCAACCCCGAGGCCGGTTTCTTCGGCGTCGCCCCCGGCACGGGCGAGAAGACGAATCCGAACGCGATCGCGACGGTCGCGAAGAACACGATCTTCACGAACTGCGCGCTGACCGACGACGGCGACGTCTGGTGGGAGGGGCTGACCGAGGAGGTACCCTCGCACCTGATCGACTGGCACGGCAACGACTGGACCCCCGACTGCGATGCTCCCGCCGCGCACCCGAACGCGCGCTTCACGACGCCGGCGGCCCAGGACCCCGCGATCGCGCCCGAGTGGGAGGACCCCGCCGGCGTGCCGATCGACGCGATCCTGTTCGGAGGCCGCCGCTCAGGCGTCGTGCCGCTCGTGACCGAGGCGCTGAGCTGGGAGCACGGCGTCTTCCTCGGCTCGATCATGAGCTCCGAGAAGACCGCCGCCGCGACCGGGACGGTCGGCGAGCTGCGCTTCGACCCGTTCGCGATGCTGCCCTTCTGCGGCTACAACATGGGCGACTACTTCGGCCACTGGCTGAGGATCGGGCGCCAGGCGGACGAGGCGAAGCTGCCGAAGATCTTCTACGTGAACTGGTTCCGCAAGGACGCCGACGGGCGCTTCCTGTGGCCGGGCTACGGCGAGAACTCGCGCGTGCTCGCCTGGGTGTTCGCGCGCTGCGCCGGCCACGGGGCCGCTGAGGAGACGCCGATCGGCCTGATCCCGCCGGTGGGGCAGGAGGGCATCGACGTGAGCGGCCTGAACGTGCCCGCGCAGGACATGGCGGAGCTGCTGCGCGTCGACGTCGAGGAGTGGAGGGCGCAGCTGCCCCACTTCCACGAGCACCTCGGCAAGTTCGACCGCCTCCCGCACGAGCTGCACGACCAGCTGCACGCGCTCGAGACGCGGCTGACGCGCGGCTGAGTTGCTGACTGCCTGGCGGGCCGGTTCGCCAGGGCTATTCGTGGGTGTGGTCGCTTTCCGCCGCCGCCGGCGGGCGTGACTCCTCGGCCAGCGAGGTGATCGTGAGCGCGCCGCGGGCGGTCGATTCGAGCACCTCGGTCGCCTCCTCGAGCGAGCGCGCGTAGAGCTCGACGAGCAGGTGCACGACGATCGTCGCGTCGTCCTCGTGCTTGTGGAAGCGCACGTGTGTGAAGAACTCGCGCACGCCATGCTCGCCGAAGGCCGCGTATGCGAGCGCGTCGCCGGCCTCTGGGCCCGAGCAGCTCTCGACGTCGTCGGAGTCGACGGTGACCGTGCAGGAGGCGACCCAGGGGGTGCCGACGATCATCCGTTCCCAGCGGTCTTCGACCGGCTCGACCCTGCCGTTGCTGAAGCCGAGGTGCGGCTGGTCGTGCATGCAGTCGAGGCACTGCACGACCGCCTCCTCGAGCTCGTCGACGATCTCCGAGCGCTCGCCCGTCGCGGGGTCGATCTTGTGGATGCCCTCGTAGTGGACCTGCACCTCGAGGTTCTGCGACCAGCAGCGATAGCAGCGCAGCCAGCTGCGGGCTGTCGTCTCCGACGTGGAGCCCTCCATGGGGCCCATTCTAGGCAGGCGCGGACATCGCCTGCGGCGCGGGAGGGACGTGCGTCGCGCGCATTTTCGGTAGATGTGGCGTGGCGCACGCCCCCTTTGCTCACGCATTGGCAGCGCAATGCCGATCACCGACTCATGCGGATCACCAAAAACCCGTATCAGCGCGGTGCTGCCGCGTGCTTGTTCGCAGGGGCCTTGTTGAGCTTCGCTGGCACGAGCGTGCTTGCGCTGCTTCCTCTGGCCGTCGGCGCCGTGCTTGCCTTCGTCGGCTACGCACGCCGGCGAGATCATCCGAGCTGACGCTCGCGTTCGCGGACAGCTTGGCGCTCTGACTCGGCGAGCGTCCGTTCATACGTAACCTCCCCGCCGTCCCCTACCATCAGGGCCATGTCAGCCGAGCAGGACGCGCAGGACATTCTCAGTGCCGCCTGGGCCCCTGGCCCAGATGGACTGCTGCGCCTGCCCGTAGACCCTTTCTTGATCGCGCAGGCGTTGGGAATCAAGGCGTACAGCGCTCGACTGTCGGAGGGAGTCTCAGGGATGCTGATCAAGCGCCCAGGCGAGGACGCCGAGATCTACGTACACGCAGCCGACAGCGATAACCGGCAGCATTTCACCTGCGCGCATGAGCTTGGACACTACGTGAAGCGTGTGGGCGAAGGAGACTCTGAATGGGAGTATGTGGAGCGGCGGGATCTGCTGTCGTCTGAGGGCACCGATCCAGACGAGATCTATGCCAATCAGTTCGCGGCGGCTCTCCTGATGCCGAAGGAAGCGGTCCAAGAGCGCCTCGCGAGACTCGGCACCGCGGGCCGTCTGGCGCATGCATCTGCGCTCGCGGTGGAGTTCGGCGTCTCTGCCGAGGCGATGCAGTACCGGATCACAAATCTGGCTTTGATCGATGACCGGCGGTGATGCGCTCGAGGCAGGAGATTCCGGCGATCCTCCTGCCTCCTCTGAGGCCGCAGCCGCTCCGGCGTCGACGGCTGCCCATGTGCTCTCACCCGGTGAGCAGGAGCTGGAGCGGGTCGAGGGAGAGATCGTCCCGCGCAACCTCAACGCTGAACATCAACGGCGCCTGAACGAGGCGCTGGTCAAGCAGCAGGAGACGAAGGCTGAGCAGGCGGACGACGATCGCGGGCTCAGAAAGCGGTTCGCCATCTGGATCGCCGCTGCCGTCGGCATCCAGATTGCCGCCGCCGATGTCGTGTTCGTCGTCTATGGCGCCGCCAACGCCTGGGTGATGCCGGGAAGCACGATCAGCGCATGGCTTGGTGCCACTGTGGTCCAAGTGATCGCTGTGGCGGTGGTGATCGTCCGGTCGCTCTTCCCGTCGCCCTGAATGAGCGTCAGCACGTCAGCACCGCCGCTCAGGAGGGCGCGGCGCGCAGCGTGTCCTCGAAGTCGATGCGCGCGATCGCGCCCACGCAGGGCGAGCTGGCGCCCGCGCTCCGGTATCGCCTGACGCCCTCCTTCACGGCTCCCTGGTCCCCAATCGCGGCCAGCTCCTGCAGGAAGGGCTCCGAGATCGCGGCCTGCATCGCCTCGACGTCGCCCGCGGCCGCATCGAACGCCTCGATGTCCGCGCCGAAGCCGGAGCGCTCGATCATCGCGCGGTAGAAGGGCAGGCCGAAGTAGGGCAGGAGCTCTCTGCGCAGCGCCGCGTGCGCCTGCTCGACATCATCGGTAAGTGCGGCCGGGACGGCGGCGACCACGTCGAAGCCGTCCATCGTCTTGCCGGCGCGCTCTCTGCCGCGAGCGACCTCGGGGATCACGACCTCGCGGATGTAGCGCGGGTTGCAGAGCCAGAGCATCACGCCGTCTGCGACCTCGCCGGCGAGGCGCAGCATCGCGGGGGAGAGGGCAGCGACATAGATCGGCAGTTGCGGCCTTGGCAGCAGCCCGACGAGATGGAAGCTCGAGCGCCACTTCTCGCCGATAGGCGGGTCCTCGCCGCGCAGGATCACCCGCACGATCGCGACGTATTCGCGCATCTCCCTGACGGGCCGGTCGATGCTCTGCCCGTGCCAGCCCTCGACCGTGACCCGGTGCGAGACGCCGAGGCCGAGCGTGAAGCGGCCGCCGGAGAGCTCGTCGATCGTCGCGGCTGTCTGCGCCATCGTCGCCGGCGTGCGGCTGTAGATCGGCACTACGCCGGTGCCCAGCCTGATCTTCGAGGTGGCAAGGGCGTAGGCGGCGAGAACCGTGAGCGAGTCGCGGCCCGCGATGTGCGTCGTGTAGACGGCCTCGTAACCGAGCGCCTCCGCGAGCTTTACGCGCTCGACCGCGGCCTGCAGCGAGCGTCCCGTCGAGATGAAGCAGCCGGTCGCCATCGGCGCAGCATAAGGGCGCGTCGTGCGATGGGCCGCTAACCCGACGGCTCGCGGGCCAGTCTCCGCTCCAGCTCGGCCGTGAGCGCGGCTTCCAGCTCCGCCTCGCCCAACGCCGGGTCGAGCTTCGCGAGTAGACGCTGCGCGCCCTGGCGGCCGCCGAGCCCGCGCAGAGCGCGCATGCCGTGCTCCACGGTGAACGCGGCGAGCGCGGCGGACCGGCGAGCCTGCGCCCGCCGCGTCGCCAGGTCGTTCGCCTCGCGGTGCGCCGCGATCGCGTCCGCCAGCTCCTCGATCCCGCTCGGCGGCGGCAGCGAGCAGACGGCGAGGACGGGAGTCTCACGCCTGCCGAGCGAGCGCAGGGCGGCGTTCAGGTCGCGTCTGGCGTCGAGCGCGACCTGGCCGAGGTCGGCCTTCGTCACGACGAGCACGTCAGGGATCTCCATGATCCCTGACTTCAGGAACTGCAGCACGTCGCCGCCGCCAGGCTGGACGACGACGACCACCGTGTCGGCGACCTCGGCCACCTCGGTCTCGGCCTGGCCGACGCCGACCGTCTCGATCACGACGATCTCGAACGCGGCCGCGAGCGCCTGCGCCGCCGCGCGCGTGCCCCACGCCAGTCCGCCGAGCCGTTCGCCCGCGGCGGTGGAGCGGATGAACACGGAGCGGTCGGAGGGGTCGAACTCGATCCGGGCGCGGTCGCCGAGCAGCGCGCCGCCGGAGGCGCGCGAGCTCGGATCGACGGCGAGCATCGCGACCGACCTGCCCTGCCCCCGCCAGACGCGAAGCAGCGCCGAGAGCAGCGTCGACTTGCCCGCGCCCGGCGGTCCGGTGACGCCGACGATGTGCCCAGGGGCCTCGTGGCCGAGCTTTGCGGGGGAGACCTCCGACAGGAGGGCCGCCGCCTGGACCCGGTCGGCGTCGGCAGCGCTCTCGAGCAGGTTGAGGACCGCGGGGGCGGCGCTGATGTCGCCCTCGCGCAGGCGCCTGCCAAGCTCCGCGCCGTCGATCGCGCCTCGGGTCGCAGCTCTGGACACCCGCTCAGGCTACGCGGAGGCGGGGACGCCGGCGTTCCGGCCGACCAGCTCGACGACCTCCCTCATGATCTTCGAGATGTCGAAGTCCTTCGGCGTGTAGACCGCCGCGACGCCGGCCTGCCGCAGGGGCTCGACGTCCTGCTCGGGGATGATGCCGCCGACGATGACCGGCGCCTCGACGCCCGCCTCGCGCAGCGCCTCGATCACGGCGGGGATCAGCTCCCTGTGGGACCCGGAGAGGATCGAGAGCCCGATCACGTGGACGCCCTCGTCGAGCGCTGACTTCGCGATCTGGGAGGGCGTCAGCCTGATGCCTTCGTAGACGACGTCGAAGCCGACGTCCCTCGCCCGCACCGCGATCTGCTCGGCGCCGTTGGAGTGGCCGTCGAGGCCCGGCTTGCCGACGAGGATCTTCGGCCGTCTGCCGAGCCGCTCCTGCAGCGCCGTCACCTGCTCGCGCAGCTGCTCGAGCCGGACGTCCTCGTCGGCGCTGGCGCCCGCGGCGCTCGCCTCGCCGACGCCCGTCGGCGCGTGGTAGGAGCGAAACACGCCGCGCAGCGCCGCCGCCCACTCGCCGGTCGTCGCGCCCGCGCGCGCGGCCGCGATCGTCGGGATCATCAGGTTCTCGCGGTGGGGGCTCTCGTCCGCGGCGACGCGGACGAGCTCGGCGAGGGCCGCGTCGACGGCGGCCTGGTCGCGCTGCGCGCGCCAGCTCCGCACCGCCTCGATCTGCTGCGCTTCGACGGCGGGGTCGACCACCAAAATCCCGCCCTCCGCGTCCGCGGTGAGCGGGGAGGGCTCGGTCTCTGTGAAGCGGTTCTGGCCGACGACGACCTGCTCGCCGGACTCGATCCTGCGGATGCGCTCGCGGTGGGAGTCGACGAGCGCCGCCTTCATGTAGGGGACCGCCGCGACGGCGCCGCCGTGCTCTGCGACGACCGCCATCTCGGCACGCGCCTTCTGCAGCAGCTCCGCGACGAGGCCGTCCATCACCTTCGAGCCCTCGAAGATGTCGGGGTAGTCGAGGATGTCGGTCTCGTAGGCGAGCACCTGCTGGATGCGCAGCGACCACTGCTGGTCGAATGGGCGGGGCAGCCCGAGCGCCTCGTTCCAGGCGGGCAGCTGGATCGCGCGCGCGCGGGCGTTGCGTCCGAGCGTGACGGCGAGCGCCTCGAGCACGATCCGCTGGACGTTGTTCTCAGGCTGGGCCTCCGTCAGCCCGAGCGAGTTGACCTGGACGCCGTAGCGGAAGCGCAGCTGCCGCTCGTCTGTGACGCCGTAGCGCTCGCGGCCGAGCTCCTCCCACAGGATCGACATCGCCCGCAGCTTCGCGTGCTCCTCGACGAAGCGCACGCCCGCGTTGACGAAGAAGGAGATGCGCCCGAACACCTGGCCCATCGCGCCCTCTGCGCGCTCGCCGAGCCGCTCCCTCACCGCGTCGAGCACGGCGATCGCGTTGCTGATCGAGTAGGCGATCTCCTGCTCCGGCGTCGCGCCCGCCTCCTGCAGGTGGTAGGAGCAGATGTTGATCGGGTTCCACTTCGGCACGTGCTGCACGGTGTAGGCGATCGTGTCCGCGATCAGCCGCATCGAGGGCTCCGGCGGGAACGCGTAGGTGCCGCGGGCGAGGAACTCCTTGATGATGTCGTTCTGGGTCGTGCCCTGCAGGGACTCCTGGGGGACCCCCTCCGCCTCTGCGGTCACGATGTAGAGCGCGAGCAGCCAGGCGGCGGTCGCGTTGATCGTCATCGAGGTGTTCATCTCGCCAAGCGGGATGCCGTCCATCAGCGCTTCCATGTCGCCGCGGTGGGCGATCGGCACGCCGACCTTGCCCACCTCGCCGCGCGAGAGCTCGTCGTCGGGGTCGTAGCCGGTCTGCGTCGGCAGGTCGAATGCGATCGAGAGGCCGGTCTGGCCCTTCTGCAGATTGCGCCGGTACAGCTCGTTCGAGGCCTTCGCGGTCGAGTGGCCCGCGTAGGTGCGCATCATCCAGGGCCTGTCAGGCTGCGGCAGACGTGGACCAGGCGTCTCGCTCATGATGCGAATTGTAGGGTCTGCCGGGGGACCTCTATCCTCCGCTCTGATGCACCAGACGATCGAGCAGCCGCGCGTCGGCGGCCCCGGCGCCGACACCGGCGGTCCCTGGAAGGTGGTCGTACGCAACGACGACCACAACACCTTCGATCACGTCGCGCGCACGCTCGCCCGCTTCATCCCTGGGGTGACGCTCGACCGGGGCCACGAGATCGCCAACCTGATCCACAGCTCGGGCCAGGCGATCGTCTTCGCGGGCGAGAAGGAGCCCGCCGAGCACTACTGGGAGCAGCTGAAGGCCGCGGGGCTCACGATGGCGCCGCTGGAACGGGAGTGAAGCGCAGGTTCTCAGCATGGCGGACCCCGGCAAGCTGAGAGTCTCCGACGCCGACCGTGACGAGCTGATCGAGGAGCTGCGCGAGCACACCGTCGCCGGCCGGCTGACCGCGGAGGAGCTCGACGGCCGGCTCGACGCGGTCTACGAGGCGAAGACGCGCGCGGACCTCGACGTGCTGCGAGCCGACCTGCCGATCAGCTCGGCGGCCGCGAAGCGGGCGCTCGTCGAGCGGCGCTCGCACCTGCGCCATCGCCTGACGCAGGAGGCCGGCCTCGCGCTGATCGCCTCGCTCGTATGCGTCGCGATCTGGGTCGCGGCCGGAGCGAGCGGCGGCTTCTGGCCGGGCTGGGTGATCCTCTTCACGCTGCTGCCCGTGATCCGCGACGGCTGGCGGCTGCTCGGCCCCGGCTCCGACCTCGAGGTCGTCGAAGCGCGCCTGCAGGCCCGCCACGAGCGGCGCCTCGCGCGCGAAGCACGACGGGCGCGCTGGCGGCTGCCGCCCTGATCGTGCATCTCGCGATCCGTCGCGCCGACGCCGGCGCCTGACCGCGAGCTACGCGCTCGCGGCGCCGTCGCCGGCGGGCGCGGCGATCCCGCCTGCGGCGGGGGTGTCTGGAACGGCGTGGCCCTCGATGCTGCCGGCGGCGGTCCTCGTCCACCAGGCGTAGAGGACGGGGACCTGGTACCAGCCGGAGTGGCGCGCCCTGAAGGCGCTCATCTCCGGGCCTTCCCAGTAGCGCTCCCAGTCGGCGTGGCTCTCGAAGCTCGCAAGCTGCTGGAAGCGATAGCGGTCCTCGCTCGAGCGGTAGACGGCATAGGAGCTCGCGCCGTAGCGCATCGCGACCGCGGCGATCTCGTTCAGCGCCGCTTCGAAGCCGTCGCCCCTGAACGTCGTCGCGTACCAGGGGATGATCACCGTGTCCGCCATCAGCCGCCAACCTCCGCGTGTATCGCTCCAGGTCCCTCCATCAGCCGCCAACCTCCGCATGTATCGCTCCGGGTCCCTCGGCGGTTCTGCCAAGGCCCTCCGACTCGGCCCCGACGAGGATCGAGATCTTGCCGAGGTGCTTGTTTTCGAGCATGAGCTGGTGCGCTTCTGCGACGCCGTCGAAACCCATCGTCCTCCACAGCACCGGCCTGATCTGGCCGCTCTCGATCAGCTCGTTCGCCTTCAGGCACTCGTAGGCGTTCGCGAAGTGGGAGCCGAGGATCTCCTTCTGCTTCATCCACAGGTAGCGCACGTCGAAGTCGAGGTTGTAGCCGGTCGTGCCCGCGCAGATGACGACCTTGCCGAACGGCTTGACGGTGAACACGGAGGTGGGGAACGTCGCCTGCCCGACGTGCTCGAAGACGATGTCCGGCGCGTCGCCGAGCAGCTCCTTCACGCGCTTCGCGAAGTCCCTGCTGGCAAGGAACCGTTCCTTCTCCTGCTCGGGGGTCTCGCCGCCCTTGCGCATCATGCCCGCGAACTCGCTCCTGTCGATCCAGCCGACGGCGCCGAGGCGCTCGACGAGCTGCCCCTTCTCGGCGGAGGAGACGACGCCGACGCAGCGCGCGCCCGCGGTCGCGCAGAGCTGGGTCGCGAACACGCCGAGGCCGCCCGCGGCGCCCCAGATCAGCACGCGCTGGCCCGCCTGCAGCTTGCAGCGGGTGATCAGCATCCGGTAGGCGGTGAAGTAGACGAGCCCGTAGGAGGCGGCCTCCTCCCAGTTGAGCGCCTGCGGCTTCGGCAGCAGCTGCTGGGCCTGGACCTTCGTGAACTGGGCGAAGGAGCCCCAGGTCGTCTCGTAGCCCCAGATCTTTTGCGACGGCGCTGCCATCGGGTCGAGGCCGTGGACCTCAGGGTCCTCGTAGGAGGCCTGGTTGCAGTGCACGACGACCTCGTCGCCCGGCTTCCAGCGGGTGACGCCGGCGCCGACCTTCCAGACGACCCCCGAGGCGTCGGAGCCGCCGATGTGGTGCCCGTACTCAGGATGGTCGCCGTACTTCATCACCGAGACGGGCTTGCCAAGGGCCGCCCAGACGTTGTTGTAGTTGACGCCGGCGGCCATGACGCGGACGATCACCTCGAAGGCGCCCGGCTCCGGAACCTCGATCTCCTCGACCTGGAAGGCGTCCTTCGGCTCGCCGAGGCGCTCCTCCCGGATCACCCACGCCGCCATCGTGCCAGGAAGCTCGCCCGGCTCCGCCTCGATCTTCGAGACCTGCTGCAAGTCGATTGCCACTGTGCTCTGAAACCTCGTCGCTCGCGATTGGGTGTGAGCGGCCATCCTACCTGTGGCCCGTCGCGGCGGCGGCGCGGCAGGGGCACGGCGGCGAGCCGGATGCTGGCCCTCGCGGCGGCGGCGCGGCAGAGTGACAGACCGGCTGCTGCTATTTTGACACCGTATGCGGTGTAACGCGAGCGCCTCGGTGCTGCTGCGGGACGCTAGAGCACGACATGGCGTCAGCCAGCGACGGCTGGCGCTGCGGGCAAAGACCAGTCAGGACGCGATCAGCCGCATCGAGCGTGGAGTCGAATCGCCGACGCTCGAGCGGCTCACCCATCTGCTGCTGGCGCTCGGCGAGCGTCTCGAGCTCGACATCGTGCCGCTGGCCGAGGCGGAAGGGGACGTCGCCCGGCTCACCGTGCGCGAACGACTGCGCGAGGCTGCATCATGGAACCTCGTTGCGAGCAAGCTGGAGATCGCAGGCGCACAGGCGCGAAAGGCCGGCCATCCAGCAACGCGTTGCGGGCGCTCGTGAGCGACGCTCCTGAGCGCCCGCTGGATCTGCGAGGCTCTTCGAAGCGGCCTGCCTCAGACAGGTGAGCCGCGGCGGCGAGGCGAGGTCAGGCGACGGCGGCGTTCGGCGTAGTCGCGAAGGGTAGCTCGATCACCGTGCCCTCGATCGCGCGCTCGCCGACGACGACGCTCGTCCCCGGCGGCGCCTCCCGGCGCACGAGCGCGAGTGCGATCGGCCCAAGGCTGGGGGAGGCGGCGACGCTGCCGAGCCGCCCGACGACGCGCCCCGCGTGCAGGATCTCCTCGCCGGTCGAGGCGGCCTGGCCGAGGCAGAGCCCGCGCAGCAGCCTGTTCGGCTTGCCCTTGTAGTAGAGCCTTGCGACCGTCTCCTGGCCGACGTAGCAGCCCTTCGTGAAGCTGACCGCCCGCTCGTTGAGCCCCGCCTCTTGCGGGATGACGCTCTCGTCGAGGTCGACACCGTAACGCGGGACGCCGAGCTCGACGCGCAGCACCTCGGCGGCGGCCTCGCTCACCGCCTCGGCGCCGGCGGCGAGCAGCGCGGCCTGCACCGCCTCGCGGTCGTCCGTCCCGCAGAGCACGTCGATGCCGTCCGGGCGCGCGGTCGAGATCAGGCGCGCCTGCCGTCCCGCGATCGTCGCGGGGCGATGGGCGTGCTCGATTGCCGGCGGCAGAGCCTCACCGCCTGCCGCCGTGCCGGCGATCTCGCGGGCACGGGGGCCGATCAGCGAGAGCAGCCCACACTCCAGCGTCCTCTTGTGCAGCTCGACGTCGTAGCCGATCTTGAAGCGCCTGATCGTGTCGAAGAGCGCCTGCAGCGCGACGCGCTCGGTGTCGAGCAGCAGCTCGGAGGACGTCCGCAGGATGCGCAGGTCTCCGCGCATCTTGCCCTTGTGGGTGAGCAAGGCGGCGTAGCAGCCCTCGCCGTCGGCGAGCCGCTCGACGTCGTTGCTCACCTGGCCGTTGAGGAACTCGGCCGCGCCAGCGCCCGTGAGCGCGAGCTTGCCGCGCTCGCAGCGGTCGAGCAGGCCGCACCCCTCGCGCAGCGCGCGCTGCTCGGCGTCCGCGGTCGCCGCCGCGAGCTTCCCGATCTGCGCGTTGCTGCTCTCGGCGTCCAGCATCGGCTCCGAGGATAGCCGCGCTAGTCTTCGCGGCGATGGGCCTCGCAGACGCCTTCGAAGAGATCGTGAGCTCGCTGCCGGAGGACTGGACGGACCTCGAGCTCGACCTGCGGATCGCGGACGAGTCGCGCTACGTCGACGCCGCCGTCTACCTGACGACCTGCAACGCGCGGCCCTACTCGCGCCACGACTGGCATTGGCGGCTGCTCGTCGCCCACAGCTTCGGCCATGCGGCCGCGGCGCCCGCCGTCCACGCCGCGCTGCGGCTGCTCGACGAAGCGGGGATCGAGGGCGAGCTCGCCGTGCGCGAGATCAGGAGCGGCCGCGTCGAGGTGACCCAGATGTGGGGACGCCCGCAGTCGGTGCGCGACGAGTTCGCGCGCCTGCGGGCGCAGTGACGCGCGCGCTCGCCCTGATCCCGGACCTGCTGTTCGGCTCGAAGGTGGTCAGCTCGCTGAGGGCGGCGGGCATCGAGGTCGAGCTGGTTGGCGATGCCAAGGCGGTCAGGGATCGGCTTCGCGACGCGGATGTGTTGATCGTCGACCTGACTGGAGAGATCGACGGCGCGGCGCTGGTCGAATCGCTCGCGCAGAGCGGGGCCTTCGACGATGTGAAGGTGCTCGGGTTCTACTCGCACGTCGATGCGCAGACGCGTGAGCGGGCGATGCAGGCGGGATTCGATCTCGTCGTGCCACGGTCCCGTATGGCGCGCGAGGGAGGCGAGCTCGTGAGCCGGCTGCTCTCCACGGCCTGAAGCGGCGCTGCGAGGAACGGCCGGCGGCGGTAGGGAGGGTCAGCGACGGCGGGAGCGCGCCTCCCACGCGTAGACCATCGCGACTCGCTGCACGATCGTCGGATGGCTGTCGTAGAGCACGTACGTCCAGGTCGGAGGATCGGGGTCTGCGAGGCTCGTGACCGCGAGGTCGCGGAACGCTTGGCGCGCCGCAGCGGGGTCGCGCGTCGCGCGCAGCGCCGACCAGTCGGCCTCGGCCTCCTCGCGGCGCGAGGCGACGTTCTGCAGTGGCGCGGCGAGCAGTTGCAGAGCGACGAGCACGAACAGCGCGAGCGGCACGGCCTCGGGGCGCGCGAGCCCGCCGCGGCGGCGCGTGAGCAGCGCGATCAGCGCGGCCGCGGGCACGAGGAACAGCGCGGCCCAGCCGACTCCCTTCAACGGGTGATCGTGCGCGAGATGGCCGAGCTCGTGCGCGATCACGAACTCGATCCCACGCTCGTCGAAGCGCCCGTTCAGCAGCGTGTTCCAGAGGATGACCGTGCGCGTCGGTCCGAGGCCGCCCGACTCGGCGTTCGGCGCCGTCGTGTAGCGGTCGACATGCTGGACGACGATCTTCACGTGCGCGACCCCCTCGCGATCTTGCAGTCGACGCGCCACCGCGAGCAGTTGCGGGTCGCGCAGAGGCGTCGTGCGCGAGATGAGGTAGGGGGTGAGGAAGGTGAAGAGCAGGGAGAGCCCGACGAATACTGGCGCCGCGACCGCCCACCACCATCGTCGCAGCACGCCCGCGAGCCCCATCGCGACGAGCAGCGCGAGCGAGACGAACAGGAACAGGCCGCCAAGCGAGAAGAAGCTCTGGACGATCCACGTCACGTAGCCCTGATGCGAGATGTGATGGCGCCGCTCCCACCACACGCCGGCGAGGCCGAAGGGCAGCTCCACGATCCAGACGATCGCGAAGCCGAGCATGCCGAGCAGGATGCCCGTGCCGATGCGCCCCGCCGCCGACTCGCGCATGAATCGGTGCCCACGCCAGGCATACAGGCCGAGCGCGAGCAGCAGCGCCATCTCGCCGAGCAGGCCGTCGATGTCGAGGAAACGCTGGTAGGAGGCGCTGCGGCGAAGGAAGGAGCGGCTGAAGAGGCTGCTCGCGGAGACGTGGGGCAGATGCAGGCCGGACGGCACGGTCGAAGCCGAGAGGTAGTGAGCGGCGACGATCCACATCACGCCACCGCCGATGAGCGCGAGCAGGAGCAGCCGCGAGGGATGGCGCGGTGCTCCGATCGCGCCGGTCGAGTCGTCCGAGCCGGGCGATCGCGCCGCGAGCGCCGCGGGTGCTCGGCGGCTCACCTGAGCCTCAGATCGCGGCTGGGGGCGATCCGGCGGGTGTCATGATCGGCGCCGCCCGTATCGCGATCGTGGGCGCCTCTTCGAGGCAAGGGCCGCCATAGGGATAGGCGGAGGTGAGAAGCAGCAGGTAGCCGTAGGTCTGGGCCGTGTAGCGCAGGCCGAGCGCGCCGGCGTTGCGGAGCCCAAGCGGCATCCGACCGGTGGCGAGCGCAGCGAACCAGCCGAGGACGGCGGCGACGGCGGTCAGCGCCCCATAGGCGTTCGCGATCAGCAGCGCGGGCAGCACAAGCGGCAGCCGGAAGAGGACCGTCCAGCGGCCTTGAGGCGAAGGCTCGGCGACGCGGAGCGCGATCGGGTAGGACCCTTCGGCGCCCGTGAAGCCGGGGAACGGGTTGCCCACGAGGTACACGAAGGCGCTGACGTTGAACTGATAGCGCAGGTAGGCGGCGAGGAAGCGGTGCAGTGGCTGCGGCGAGCGTCCGAGGATGAGCGCGCAGAGCCAGTTGACGATCGCGGCGGGAACGACGAGCAGCGCCCACAGGGTGAGCACGACGTAGTGGGGCACCGCGAGCAGCAGGCGAAAGAGCACGGTGAGCCGCGAGCGGCGAAGGTCGTCTTCGAGCGCGACCCGGATCGGATCGCTGCGGGACGGCAGCCCTGGGACCGCGGTGAGCGGATCGCTCGACGGATAGCGGTCCGTGAGCAGCAGCAGGTACGACCAGGACTGCGCGCTGTAGGAGAGTGCGTAGGCGATCGCGTCGCGCAGGCCATGCGGCATGCGCGCCCGCGCGACCGCGGCGAACCAGCCGAGCAGGACGGCGACGCCAAGCAGGCTGAAGACGCCGATGTCGAGACCGTTCGCGCGCCCCGTGTAGTTGTTGGCGTTGGTGCCGGCAAGGATCGTCGCGAGGAGCAGCGCAGGCAGCGCGAGCGGCAGGCGGAAGAGGACCGTCCAGCGGCTTTGTTTCGCCGGCGGATCGATCTCGAGATCGACCGGATAGTCGCGCCTGGCATCGAAGCCTGGCCAGGGCTGCGCTGCGAGGTTGAGATACGCGAACACCTGGGTCGCATAGCGGACGAATCGCGCGAGGAAGCTGTGCAGCGGCGCAGGCGAGCGTCCGCGCAGGAACGTGACGATCCAGTTGACGACCGCCGCGAGGAACGCCGCGAACGTCCAGACGCCAAGCCAGACAAAGCAGGGCAGCGCAAGCAGGCCGCGGAAGAAGACGCTCGCGCGCCCTCGCTCGAGGTCGTCGGAGACGACGAGGCGTACAGGGCGCTCGTTCAAGGCAGTTGAGCGGTCTCTGCGGCAGCTCCGGGCGCGTGGCCGGCCGACCGTTCGCGGTGTGCCTGCGGCGCGATCAGGTAGACGATCGCCGCGAGGCCGAAGAGCGTGCCCGCCTCCAGCAGCGTGTAGCGCAGCTCGCCGGCGAGGATCTCGGCTTTGGTCTCCTCAAAACCGCCCAGACCCTTGACCATCTCGTAGACGTTGAGCCCGACGATCGCAAGCGCGGCGCCGAGCAGGCCGCACACGGCGAAGAACGCGAGCCCGGCGACGCGGCTGGCGCCGAGGTCGGGCAGCCAGTGCCCCGCGGCGGCGGCTCCGCCGCCGAAACAGACGACGAAGATGATGATCGGCACGAGCATCGCGACGATGATCGCGGACGGTTCGGACATATCGATCTTTCGATCGCTGTGCGCCAGCTTGGCGCCGTCGGCGGCGATGGCCGCTCGGCGGCAGTCGTGTTGGCAGCGCGGCAGGCGCTGCGCGTCAGCTCGGCGGCAGTGCCGCGCCGCCGCCGAGCTCGACGTGTTCGGCCTCGACGGGGTCGAGCGGCACGAGCGCGGCGTTTGGGACGCGCTCGGCGAGCGCGACGCGGTGACCGGCGCGTTGGAAGAGCGCGATCCTGATCACGACCCCGTGGCAGACGACGAGCGCGGGCAGCTCCTCCGCCTCGATCTCGGCCAGCGCGGCGGCGACGCGTTCTCCCTGCGCGGCGAATGACTCGCCGCCGGGAAAGGCGAACGATGGGTCGCCCTCGACGAAGCCCGCGAACAGCTGAGGCGTCTCTTCCTGGATCTCGGCGAAGGTGCGGTTCGTCCAGTCGCCCGCGTCAGTCTCCATCAGGCGCGCGTCCTCCCGGATCGGCAGGCCGATGCGCTCGGCGACGATCGCGGCCGTTTCGCGCGCCCTGCGCAGCGGGCTCGACCACAGCGCGGCGAATCGATGCTCGCTCGCGCGCCGCGCGAGGTCGTGGGCCTGCTCGATCCCGGTCTCGTCGAGCGGCACGGGCAGCTGGCCCTGGAAGCGGCGCTCGAGGTTGTAGGCGGTCTGGCCGTGCCTGGCTAGGTAGACGCTGCTCATGGAGGGATCGCGCGCAGGAGGAGAGGGGACGGTCCTGCGGGAGCGCCATCCTATGGAGACGGTGGCTGCGTTGCCGAGTCGGGCGTCGTCGCGAGAGTGGCGAGCGCGGGCCGCGTCGTCGCGCGCGAGTCGCTGGTGCGGATGAGCGCAGCCGTCAGCTCGTCGCGGCGTCGCCAGGGCGCGGCTCGAGCACGCCGCTCTCGGTCGTGCCGACGGGCACGAGCGGCGTCGGCCGCAGGTAGAGCAGCTGGTAGACGACGGCGGCGAGCACGCCGCCTGCGATCGGACCGACGTACCAGACCCACCAGTGCGACCAGTGGCTGCCGACGAGCTGGGGGCCGAACGCGCGCGCGGGGTTCATCGCCGCGCCGGTGAACGGGCCGCCGAAGAGGATGTCGATCGTGATCGTGAGGCCGATCGCGAGCCCCGCGATCGACTTGAATGCGCCGCCAGGGTCGACGGCGTTCGCGAAGACGACCCAGACGAGGAAGAAGGTGAGGATCGCCTCGAGCCCGACGCCCGCTCCGGTGCCGACGCCGTGGCCGAGCGCGGGCACGCCGAGGCTGACCGATTCCGTCGCCGCCGCGGGCAGCAGGTCCTTCACGAGCAGCGCCGCGAGCGCCGCGCCGCCGAGCTGCACGATCCAGTAGACGAACGCGATCGAGAGCTTGATGCGGCGGGTGAGAAGGAAGCCGAAGGTGACGGCGGGGTTGAAGTGGCCGCCGGAGATGTGCCCGACGGCGGAGACCATGACGCCGATCGCGAGCCCGTGCGCGATCGCGATCCCGATGAGCGTCGGGTCTTTGACGACGTTCGCGGCGACGATCGAGCCGACGCCGATGAAGATGAGCGTGAAGGTGCCGACGAACTCCGCGACCGCTCGACGCATGGTGTCTTCGAACATGGCGCTGAAGCTATTCGCCGCGGCGGACGGATGGTGGCGGGTGAGCGGCAGCGAGACGGTGCGGGCGAAGGGCGCGCGATCGGCAGACGGGTGGGGGATGCGGCGAGACGAGATCGGGCGCAGCGGTGATTCGGTCCGCGGCTGGCCGCCGGCCATGGCATGATGTCTTGAAGATTCGATAGACGTGTGGGCGTGCCCGACGCGATCGCCGAACTGCTCGCGACCGACGCCGCGATCGACAAGCTCGGAGCCCGCGGCATCACGACTCACGACGCCCGCCAGGTCCCTCGCAACGATCATGTCGTCGTGCGCAATCCGCACGAGGCATCCCCTGGCAAACGCCGACTGCTGATCGGCCGCACTAACGGAGGCCGAGTCCTGACATTGGTGATCGAGCAGACGATCGACCCGTCGACGTGGCTGATCATCACGGGCTGGGACTCCTCAGCACACGAGCGTAAACTGCTGGAGAGATGAGCATGGCCCAAGATCCATGGACAGACCCCGATCCTCAGCCTGGCGATTTCGACGCCGACCTCATCGCGATCGACCCGCGCTACGTCGAGGCTCACGTCGGCAACCCCCACGCCAAGCTGACAATCGTCGTCGGCGTCGAAGATGAGGACGCCGAACGGCTGCAGCAGCTCGCCGCGCGCCGCCACCAGCGCCCCGCTGAAGTAGTCGCAGACCTGCTTCGCAGAGCCTGACCCACGCGGACAAGCACCGCAAACCCGCGAGCACGCGGGAGCAAAGAGCAGGCGCGATGGGGGTTGAGACGGATAGTCGCGACGCATGGCGTGGCGGCTGGGAGGGCCGACGTAAACTGGTCGCGATGCGGCGACGGGTCACCTTCTCGCGCAACCTGACGCTCTCGCTGTCGCGCACCTGCCGCTGCTACTGCAGGTACTGCTCGTTCGCGACCCATCAGGCGCACCTGTACTCGCCGCAGCGGGCGGTCGAGATCCTCGACGGCGCCGTGCGGCGCAACGTGAAGGAGCTGCTGGTCCTGACGGGCGAGCGCCCGGAGGTGAACCCGGAGGTCGCGCGACGGCTGGCGGAGTACGGCCACGAGGACTTCACCGCCTATGTGATCTGGGTCTGCGAGCGAGCGCTCGAGCGGGGGATGTTGCCGCACACGAACCTCGGGGTGCTGGAGCGGAAGGACCTCGCGCGCCTGCGCGAGGTGACCGCCTCGCAGGGGCTGATGCTCGAGTCGATCTCAGAGCGGCTGATGGAGACTGTCCACCTGGGCTCGCCGAGCAAGCACCCGCAGCGGCGCCTGACGACGATCGCGGCGGCGGGGGAGCTGAAGATCCCGTTCACGACGGGCGTGCTCGTCGGGATCGGCGAGAGCGATGAGGAGCGGATCGCCTCGTTGGAGGCGATCGCCGCCCTGCACGAGCGTTACGGGCACATCCAGGAGGTGATCCTGCAGAACTTCGTGCCCCATGAGCGCTACTACGGGCGCGAGCCGGCCGAGATCGCGGATGCCGCGGCGCGGGACCGCTGGCGCACCGACCTCGCCGACGGCCGGGCGGGCGGGGCGCGTGGGGCGGGCGGGGCGCAACTGCCGCTGCCGCCGTGGGCCTGCGAGGTGACGATCGAGGACATGAAGCGCTTGATCGGCGAGTGCCGGCGGCTGATGCCAGACGTCGGCGTCCAGGTGCCGCCGAACCTCGCCGACTGGTGGCCGCAGCTCGTCGCCGCGGGGGCGACCGACCTCGGCGGCCTCTCCGCGAACGGCGACCACATCTCCCCGGAGCACCCCTTCCCCTCGCCGCATCAGGTGCGCAGGCGGCTCGCCGAGGACGGGGTCGCGCTGACGGAGCGGCTGTGCGTCTACCCGCGCTACATCGACCCGGCGTGGGTCTCGCAGGGCGTGCTCGACACGATCAAGGCTCGCTACTGGAGCTTCATCCCGCGCCGCGGCTCAGGCAGAACAGAGCCACCGCGCCCGCTGCGTCTCGACCTGACGTGGGATGCGATCGAGCGGGGACGGGAGGGCAGGCCGCTCGACCCAGATCGGCTGACGGCGCTGTTCGCAGAGACGCGCCCCGAGGCGGTCGAGCAGCTGCGGATCGCCGCGGACGAGCTCCGGGACGAGCTGGTCGGCGACGCCGTGACGTTCGTGATCAACCGAAACATCAATATCTCGAATATATGTGTCGTCGGATGCGCCTTCTGCGGCTTCGGCCAGGGCAGGCGCTCTCCGGATGCCTACGAGCACTCGACCGAGGAGTTCGAGCGGCGCGTGATCGAGGCGATCGACTACGGTGCGAGCGAGCTGTGCATCCAGTCGGGCATCCATCCGGACTGGGATCTGGAGGACTACCTGAGCTGGCTGCGGCTCGCGAAGGACGTCGCGGCGCGCGCCGGTGCTGAGCTTCACCTGCACGCCTACAGCCCGATGGAGATCGCCCACATGTGCGACATCTCTGGGCTGCCGCCATCGGAGGTGTTCGCGGCGCTGAGGGAGGCGGGCCTCGGCTCGACGCCCGGCACCGCCGCGGAGGTCCTGCACGACGGCGTGAGGCAGCGGATCAGTCCGAACAAGCTGCCGGTCTCGCGCTGGGTGGAGATCGTGACGGCCTCTCACGAGGCGGGGCTGCGCTCGACCGCGACCGTGATGTTCGGCCATATCGAGGAGCCCTGGGAGCTGGCGGAGCACATGCGGGTCGTGCGGGAGCTGCAGGAGCGCACGGGCGGGATCACCGAGTTCGTGCCGCTCTCGTTCATCCCCTTCCAGACGCTGCTGGGGCGCACGCACGGGATCGACGAGATCTCGCGGGAGGAGAACCTGAAGCACACCGCGGCCTTCCGGCTCGCGCTCGGCCGCAGCGTGCGGAGCCTGCAGGCCTCCTGGGTGAAGATGGGCCTGCACGCCGCGACGGAGTCGCTGCGATGGGGCGTGAACGACCTCGGCGGCACCCTGATGGAGGAGTCGATCAGCCGCCTCGCCGGTAGTCACCACGGCACGAGGCTCGATCCTGAGCAGCTGATCGCGGCCGCGCACGCGGCGGGGCGCCCGGCGGCCGAGCGCGGCACGCTCTACGAGATCCGGCGCGAGTTTCCGCTGCCGGTTGCCGCCTGAGCGTCCTCCGCGGGGTACTGCGAGAAGAACTCGTCGATCGCCTCGATCAGCTTGCGCTCATAGACGATGCCCGTGAGCAGCGTTGTCCTGATCGCAGCCGTGTGCTCGTCCTCGGGCATGCGCTGCAGCGCCTCGAGGTAGCCCTCGAGCTCCATGAGCTTGTCCGCCCTCCACTCGCGCTGCTGCGCGAAGACGACCCTCGGGTCGGCGCCGGCGAAGATCTTCAGCGTGCCTTCGTCGCGCAGCTGCGACCTCGCGATCTCCGGCGAATCGGCCCACGCGTGCAGCGCCTCCCTGCCGGCGTCGGTGAGCGAGTAGAGCTTGCGGCGCCTGCCATGGCGCTCCTGGCGCAGGTTGAGGTAGCCGCCCTTCAGCAGCCGCGACGGCTCGGCGTAGAAGGTCGTGTGGGGGACGGGCCAGAAGTTCGCGACCGAGCGCTCGAGCGCCTGCTTGAGGTCGTAGGGGGTCGCCTCGCGAAGGCGGTGCAGCAGCGTGAGCACGGCGTAGGAGGTGCCGGTGAGGCGGATCTGGTCGGAGGTTTTCATGCCTGGTTGCATTCTATGATTCGTTCTGTATAGTACGGCTCGTACTATGGCAGAGCGCACGGGCTACGACGCGGTGATCGTTGGCGCAAGCCTTGCGGGCTGCACGGCGGCCACCCTGCTCGGGCGTGCCGGACTGCGGGTCGCGCTGATCGAGAAGAGCCCCGACCCGGCCGCCTTCAAGCGCATCTGCACCCACTTCATCCAGTCCTCCGCGGTGAGCACGCTGGAACGGCTCGGCGTGCTGGAGGAGCTGGAGGAGATGGGCGCGCGCCGCTCGCGCATCCGCCTCTGGAGCCGGTGGGGATGGATCATGCCGCCAGAGCGCCCAGAGCTGCCCGCGAGCGTGAACATCCGCCGCGAGCGCCTGGACCCGTTCCTGCGCCGCCTCGCCGGGGGGACGCCCGGCGTCGAGCTGATGCTCGGCATCGCCGCGGAGGAGCTCGTGCGCGACGAGCAGGGCGCGGTCGTGGGCGTGGTGACGCGCGATCGGAGCGGCGCTCGCACGACGTTGAAGGCGCCGCTGACGGTCGGCGCGGACGGACGCGACTCGAAGGTCGCGGAGCTGGCCACGGTGAAGACGCGCCGGTTGCCACACGGCCGCTTCGCCTACGCCGCCTACTACGAAGGCCCGCCGCCAGCCGGCGCCCCTGACGGCTCGCTGTGGCTGCTCGACCCCTCGATGGCGGCGGTCTTCCCGACCGACGAAGGGCTGACGCTGTACGCCTGCATGCCGAGCAACGACCGGCTGCCAGAGTTCCGCCGCGACGTGGAGCGAGGACTCGAGCGCTTCGTCTCGGAGATCCCCGACGCGCCGCCGATCCTCGAATCGCGCCGCGTGAGCCCGGTCGCCGGCAAGCTCGACATGACGAACGTGCTGCGGGCGCCGGTCGCCCCCGGGCTCGCTCTGATCGGCGACGCGGCGTTCGCGCTCGATCCGCTGTGGGGAATCGGCTGCGGCTTTGCGCTGCAGATGGCGGACTGGCTGGCCGACGCGGTGACGCCGGCGCTGAGAGGCGAGCAGCCGCTCTCGCAGGGCCTGCTCGCCTATCGCAAGCGCCAGCGGGCGGGCCTGAACGAACACGCGGCGGCGATCGTCGGCTACGCGACCGGCAGGAAGCTGAATCTCGGCGAGCGGCTGGTCTTCTCGGCGGCGGCGCGCGACCCACGACTCGCCGCGACGTTCGAGGCGTTTGGCACCCGCAACATCGCGCCCCGTCGCTTCCTCGCGAGTGTCCTGCCGCGCGCGTTGGCGCTGAGGGCGCGCGACGCGATCCAGCCGCGAAGGCGGCGATCCCTGCCCCTCCCCGAGCCGGCGGAGGCCGCGCTGTGAGCATCGAGACACCAGACGGCGCAGACACGAGCACGGCGACGCGCACGCGGATCGAGGTGAGCGGGATCTCGACGCGGCTGCTGAGTGCCGGCCCTACGCAGGCGGACGAGGCGGTCGTCTTCGTGCACGGCAACCCAGGCTCCGCGGACGACTGGGAGCGGCTGATCACGGCGGTCGCGGGGCGGGGTCGCCGGGCGCTCGCCTTCGACCTGCCCGACTTCGGCGAGACGGTCGCGGGCGAGGGCTTCGAGCACACCGTGCTCTCCTACGCGTCCTTCACCGACGCGGCGCTGAGCAAGCTCGGCGTCGAGCGCGTGCACCTCGTCGGGCACGACTTCGGCGGGCCGATCGCCCTCGTCTGGGCGGCGGGCCACGCGCAGCGGCTCGCGAGCGTGACGCTGATCGACACTGGCATCCTGCCCGGCTACCGCTGGCACCGGATGGCGCGCATCTGGCGCACGCCGATGCTCGGCGAGCTGATGCAGGCGATCACGTTCAGGTCCGCCTTCCGGCGCACGATCGCGGCCGCCGAGCCGCGTGGGCTGCCGCGCGAGTTCCTCGACCGCATGTACGACCAGTACGACCGCCGCACCCGGCGCGCTGTGCTCGAGCTCTACCGCTCGACCGACGACCCTGGCTCCGTCGCGGCGGAGTTTTCCGCCTACATGGCCCCGAAGGACGTGCCCGCGCTCGTGATCTGGGGCGAGCACGACGCCTACCTGCCCTCGAGCTACGCGACCCGCCAGCGCGACGCGTTCCCCTCCGCCGACGTGCACGTGCTGCCAGCCTCCGGGCACTGGCCCTTCGCCGACTCGCCCGAGATCGTGGAGCGGCTGCTGGTCGATTTCTTGGGGCGGCTGGGAACGGTGGCGTGAGGGAGGGCTCGTAGACCTCCAAATCAACAATCGAAGGTCG
>JBAIYK010000150.1:0-26314 GCA_037915935.1 Solirubrobacterales bacterium
GGCGCCGAGCGGGTGCTCGCGAAGCGCAACGAGCGCGACCGGCTGATTGCGGAGACCGAGCGCGCCGCCGAGGCCGAGCGCTCCGCGAAGCGCGAGGTCGAGCGCGCGCTGCAGGCGCTCGCCGATGCGGACGCGGGGCGCGAGGCGGCTGAGAAGTTGCTGCGCGACTCTCAGCGCGCCCACGCGGAGGCGCGCGAGGAGGAGCGCCGCGCGCGCTGGGTGATCGAGCGCCGCCGCTCCGCTCCGCAGGAGGGGCCGCTCGCGGTGCGGCGCGCGCAGCTAGAGGGAGAGCTCGCGGCCGAGCGGCGGCAGGCGCAGCGGCTGCAGCGCGAAGCGGAGGAGCGCAGCCAGCGCGCGCTCGCGCTGCAGGCGCAGCGTGAGCGCGACAGCGCGCTCGCGCCCTGCGCGCAGCGGCTCGCGACCGCGATCGAGGCGGCCCTCGGCGCGGTTGGCGCGCGCGTGCAGCAGCTCGAGGGCCTGCTCGTCGCCGACAGCGAGGCGGGCGAGCAGATGGCGGCGCAGCTGCGGGATTGCGCGGGGGAGGAGGCGGAGATCCAGGCCGGCCTGCGGCGCGAAGGCGAGGCCGTCACCGCCGCGGAGGTCGCGGCCCAGCGGCTGCGCGACGCAGCGGCCGAGGCCGAGCAAGAGCTCGACGAGGTCGTGGAGGGGCTGCAGGTCGAGCGAGCTTCGGTCGAGGAGCAGCCGCCGCTCGCGGCCGAGGAGGAGCAGGCGCTGCAGGAGCGCCTCGCGCGGCTTCGGCGGCGGCGCGAGCAGCTCGGGCCCGTCAACCCGCTCGCCCAGGAGGAGTACGCGGAGGCGCTCGCCCACGTCGAGGAGCTCGAGGAGCGGCGCGAGGACCTCGAGACCGCGCTGCGCGAGCTGCGCTCGGTGATCCGCGAGACCGACCGCCAGATCGAGGAGACCTTCGCGCAGACCTTCGCCGCCGCCGCGGCGAACTTCGAAGAGCTCGCGCAGGAGGTCTTCCCCGGTGGCAGCGGCAGGCTGCGGCTCGTGCGCGACGAGCCGTCGCCGCGACCGGTGCTGGGTGGGCAGGCCGCGGAGGACGCGGGCGATCGGGACGCGGGCGCGGTCGGCGCCGAGAGCGACGGTAGCGGGTCGGACGGCGAGGAGGGCGCCGGCCAGGAGACGGCAACGGGGGAGCAGGTTGGCGACGAGGACGGCGGCCCCGGCGGCGCCCCTGGCGAGGACGCGCTCGAGGGCGTGGAGATCGAGATCACTCCCGCGGGCAAGTCGACGAAGCGTCTCTCGCTGCTCTCCGGCGGGGAGAAGTCGATGACCGCGCTCGCCTTCCTGTTCGCGGTCTTCCTCGCGAAGCCGTGCCCCTTCTACATCCTCGACGAGGTCGAGGCGGCGCTCGACGACCTCAACCTCGACCGCTTCCTCGCGCTGCTGCGCCGCTACGCGGACAGGGCCCAGTTCATCGTGATCACCCACCAGAAGCGCACGATGGAGGCCGCGGACTGGCTCTACGGCGTCTCGATGGGCGGCGACGGGGTCTCGAAGGTGATCTCGCGCAAGCTGCCGCGGGCGGCGGCCGAGGAGCAGCAGCAGCTCGCGGCGGCCTGAAGTAGTCTCGCCCGCCGTGCCCCGCGACTGGAGCGATCTCTTCATCACCGGCGAGGACGGGCAGAGCGCCGCCGAGCCGGACGCTCAGCGCCGGGGCGGCTTCTTCCGCCGCCTGCGCGAGAGCCTCGCAAAGACGCGGCAGGCGCTCGCGGGCGAGATCCAGGCGACGCTCTTCCAGAGCCTCGACGAGCACACCTGGGAACGGCTCGAGGAGGCCCTGATCATGGCTGACGTCGGCGTGAAGACGACCGCGCAGGTCGTCGCGGAGCTCGAGCGCGAGGCGACCGCCGAGGGCCTGCAGGGCGGCCAGGAGCTGAGCGAGCGCCTGATCGCGCTGCTCGCGAGGACGGCGCAGGTCGGCGAGGCGCGGATCGACATCACTCACGAGCCGACCGTCATCCTCGCCGTCGGCGTCAACGGCACCGGCAAGACGACGACGATCGGAAAGCTCGCCTGGCACCTGCAGCAAGAGCTCGGCAAGAAGGTGCTGCTGGGAGCGGCGGACACCTTCAGGGCCGCCGCGGTCGAGCAGCTGCAGGGCTGGGCGCAGCGCGCCGGCTGCGAGATCGTGACCGGAGCGGAGGGCTCGGACCCTGGGGCGGTCGCCTTCGAGACGCTCTCGCAGGCCCAGGCAGGAGGCTTCGACGTCGCGATCGTCGACACCGCGGGGCGCCTGCACACGAAGCAGGACCTGATGAACGAGCTCGGCAAGGTCGCGCGGGTCATCTCGCGCCGGATGCAGGGCGCCCCGCACGAGACGCTGCTGACGATCGACGCGACGACCGGCCAGAACGGCTTGCGCCAGGCGCAGATGTTCGCGCAGGCGATCCCGATCGGCGGGGTCGTCCTGACGAAGCTCGACGGCACCGCCCGCGGCGGCATCGCGCTCGCGATCGCGAACGAGCTGCAGCTGCCGGTGAAGCTGATCGGCGTCGGCGAGTCGCTGGAGGACCTGCGTCCGTTCGACCCTGAGGAGTTCGCGCGCGCCCTGATCGCGGGCGAGTGAGTGTGAAATCGGCTCCACCCGCCGCATGGCTCGACCGGCAGGCGGCCCCGCGATGCGATAATCCTCACATGGGCACATGGGTGATCTGGCTCGTCGCCGCCTGCCTGCTCGGGGTGGGCGAGATGCACACGGGCGGCTTCTTCCTCGGCCCGTTCGCGATCGGCGCGCTGCTCGCCGCGGTGCTCAGCCTCGCGGGCGCGGGCGCCGTCGGCAGCGCGATCGCGTTCCTGCTCGTCTCGCTGCTGATGCTCGTCCTGCTGCGCCCGGTCGCGCGCCGCCACCGGCGGCTGCCGCCGGCGATGAGGTCGGGGACCGCCGCGCTCGTCGGCCGCGACGCGATCGTGCTCGAGCGGATCGCGAACCGCGAAGGCGTCGGCTGCGTGAAGATCGGCGGCGAGGTGTGGACCGCGCGCAGCTACGACGAGGACGAGGTGATGAACCCCGGCGAGCAGGTCCAGGTGGTCGAGATCAGGGGCGCGACCGCGCTCGTGATGCATTGAGAACGTGCTTGGAAATCGTCCGCACGCCGCTGGCGGCGCCGTGGCGACGACGGTTCGTCGACCGGCGGTGGCGCGGCAGTCGCGAAAATTGAAGAGTCTGAGGAGAGTGAGAAAGGAATGAGGTCGAGATGGTCGCTCTAATCGTCGTCATCGTCGTAGTGCTGTTCGCGCTGTTCGTCGCCTTTCGGGCGGTGAGGATCATCCCCCAGGCGCGCGCCGGCGTCGTCGAGCGCCTAGGCCGCTACCACCGCACGCTCGAACCGGGGCTCGCGCTCATAACTCCCTTCATCGAACGCGTGCGCCCGCTCGTCGACCTGCGTGAGCAGGTCGTCAACTTCGCGCCCCAGTCGGTGATCACCGAAGACAACGTCGTCGTCGCGATCGAGACCGTCCTCTACTTCACGATCACCGAACCGAAGTCCGCGACATATGAAGTCGCGAACCCGCTGCAGGCGATCGAGCAGCTCACCGTCACGACGCTGCGCAACGTGATCGGCGGGCTGACGCTCGAGGCGACGCTCACCTCGCGCGAGAACGTGAACGCCGAGCTTCGGACCGTGCTCGACGACGCGACGGGCAAGTGGGGGATCAGGATCAACCGCGTCGAGATCAAGTCCGTCGACCCGCCGCCAGACATCAGGACTGCGATGGAGAAGCAGATGCGCGCCGAGCGCGACCGCCGCGCCGCGATCCTCACGGCCGAAGGCGAGCGCCAGGCGGCGATCCTCACCGCCGAAGGCGAAAAGCAGGCGGCGGTACTGCAGGCCGAAGGCGACAAGCAGTCGGCGATCCTGAAAGCCGAAGGCGAAGCGCAGGCGATCGACACGGTCTTCACCGCGATCCACGACGGCAAGCCCGACAGGGCGCTGCTCAGCTACCAGTACCTGCAGATGCTGCCCCAGCTCGCGGAAGGCGACGCGAACAAGGTCTTCGTCGTGCCCTCGGAATTCGCGCAGGCGTTCGGCGGCATCGGCGAGGCGCTTTCCGGCCGCGGGCAGGGCGGACAGGAAGAGCGGGGTCGAGGCGATCGCGGCGCGAGCGGGGCGGGACCCGGACAAGGGCCGGGACCTGGACGAGGACCTGACGGCGCCGAGCACGCCCCGCAGCTGCCGCCCGCCGCGCGCCGCGCGCACAAGCAGGACTGACCGATGTTCGACGCCCTCTCGGAGAGGCTGCAGGCGACGCTCGCAGACGTGCGCCGCCACGGCACGCTGAGCGAGCAGGACGTCGACGCCGCGATGCGCGAGATCAGGCTCGCGCTGCTCGAGGCGGACGTGAACTTCAAGGTCGCGCGGAGCTTCACCGCGCAGGTGAAGGAGCGCTGCCTCGGCGCGGAGGTGCTCGGCAGGCTCAACCCCGCCCAGCAGGTGGTGAAGATCGTCGCCGAGCAGCTCGCCCGATTGATGGGCGCCGACACGTCCGAGCTGCGCTTCGCCTCGAGCCCGCCGACCGTGATCCTGATGGCGGGCCTGCAGGGCTCGGGCAAGACGACCGCGGCGGCGAAGCTCGCGCGCCACCTGCGCGAGGAGCGTCGGTCCTCCGTCGCGCTCGCGGCCTGCGACGTCTACCGCCCCGCGGCGGTCGAGCAGCTCGTGAAGGTCGGCGCCGAGGCCGGCGCGACCGTATACGAGCAAGGCACGGACGAGGATCCGGTCGAGATCGCCGCCTGGGCGCTCGATCAGGCGAAGCGCGACGGCAAGGACGTGCTGATCGTCGACACCGCGGGACGCCTGCACATAGACGAGGACCTGATGGCCGAGCTGGAGCGGATCCAGGCGGCCACGCAGCCTCACGACGTGCTGCTCGTGCTCGACGCGATGACCGGTCAGGACGCCGTCAGCGTCGCAGAGCGCTTCGCGGAGGCGGTCGACTTCGACGGCGTGCTGATGAGCAAGCTCGACGGCGACGCCCGCGGCGGCGCGGCGCTGTCGGTGCTCGCCGTCACGGGCAAGCCGATCATGTTCGCCTCGACCGGGGAGCGCCTGCAGGAGTTCGAGCGCTTCCACCCCGACCGGGTCGCCCAGCGGATCCTCGGCATGGGCGACGTGCTCAGCTTCATCGAGACGGCCGAGCGCGAGGTCGACGAGCAGGAGGCGAGAAAGCTCGAGCGCAAGCTGCGCCGCAACGAGCTCGGCCTCGACGACTTCCTCAGCCAGCTGAAGACGATCCGGCGGATGGGGCCGCTCACGAGCCTGCTCGGCATGCTGCCCGGCCTCGGCGGCGCCCAGCTGCGCGACCTCGACCTCGACGAACGCGAGATCGACAGGCTGCAGGCGATCATCCTCTCGATGACCCCCGAGGAGCGCAGGCGCCCGGAGACGATCAACGGCTCGCGGCGGCTGCGGATCGCGAAGGGCTCGGGCACGAGCGTCCAGCAGGTCTCACGCCTGATCAAGCAGTTCGGCCAGATGCGGAAGCTGATGCGTCAGGTCGGACGCGGCAAGATGCCCGACATCGGCGCCCTGATGCGCCAGGCGCGCTGAGAGCCGCTAAGCTCTGTCGCTGCTTCAGCAAGCGCAGATCGTCAGAGAGGAATCAGTGTCAGTCAGGCTCAGGCTCACGCGCGTGGGCGCGAGGAAGGACCCGAAGTGGCGGGTGGTCGTCGCCGACCAGCGCTCTCCGCGCGACGGGCGCGTGATCGAGACGATCGGCCACTACGACGCTCAGAGCAACCCCTCGTCGATCGTGATCGACGAGCAGCGGGCGCGCACCTGGCTCGCGCGCGGCGCCCAGCCGTCTGCCGCGGTGCGCAAGCTGCTGCGCATCCAGGGCATCGAGTCTCCGCAGGCCTGACCGCGGAGGTCTGGTTGTCGGACCGGCGGCATCGGCGGGACGGCGAGCGGTCGCCGCGCAGGCGTGAGCCCTCGCGCTCGGTCGAGGACCTGCTCGCCTACCTCGCGCGCGGCCTCGTAGACCATCCGGAGCAGGTGCTCGTCGAGCGCTTCGACGAGGACGACGACACGATCCTGCTCGAGCTGAGCGTCGCCGAGGACGACTACGGCAAGGTGATCGGCCGCGGCGGCCGCACCGCCCAGGCCCTGCGCACGGTCGTGCGCGCGAGCGCCGCGGGCGAGACGCACCGAGTGCTCGTTGACATCGTCGACTGAGGACAGGACGGACGGCGTCGGGGGCGCCGACGCAGGCGCGGCGGGCGAGCGGCGACGGCGCGGGCCCGGCACGGCGGACGCGGGCGCGAAGATCGCCGCCGGGCGCGTCGGCAGGCCGCACGGCCTCGACGGCAGCTTCCACGTCACCGGCGCGATCGCGCGCCTGCTCAGAATGGGCGTCGAAGTCGAGGTCGGCGGCACGGCGCGTCGGATCGAGCATCGCGGCGGCACCGATCAGCGGCCGCTGTTGCGCCTGCAGGGGGTGGGCGATCGCGACGCCGCGCTCGCCCTGCGCGGCATGGAGATCGCCGTCGCCGCCGAGCAGGCGCCGTCGCTCGAGGAGGGCGAATGGTGGGCGCATCAGCTCGTCGGCTGCGAGGTGAGCGACGGCGGACGGCGCGTCGGCACCGTCGTCAGGCTGGTCGAGCTGCCCTCCTGCGAGGCGCTCGAGGTGAGCCGCGAGCGGGGGCGGGCGCTGCTCGTGCCGATGGTGAAAGACGCGATCAGGAGCATCGACGCGAAGGGACGCGCGATCGAGATCGACCTCGGGTTCCTCGGGGAGGAGGCGTGAACATCGACGTGTTCACCCTGTTCCCGGAGTGGTTCGACTGGTTTCGCTCCCAGCGCCATGTCGCGAATGCGCTCGCGGCCGGGTCCTCGCTGGAGTGCGTGGACATCCGTGAGCACACGCCGCTGAGCGGCGGCCAGGTGGACGACACCCCCTACGGCGGCGGCGCGGGGATGGTGCTGCGGGTGGACGTGATGGAGGCGGCGCTGAGGGCTCGCTACGGAGTCGACCCGGTGGAGCTGCGCCGCGGGCGCAGGGTGATCGCGCTCTCGCCGGCGGGGCGGCTCTTCGACGAGTCCTACGCGAGCGAGCTGGCGCAGGAGCGCGAGCTCACGCTGCTCTGCGGCCGCTACGAGGGCTTCGACGAGCGGATCGTCGAGCACTTCGCGACCGAGGCGCTCTCGATCGGCCGCTACGTGCTCTCCGGCGGCGAGCTTGCGGCGATGGTCGTCTGCGACGCGGTGGTGCGCAAGCTGCAGGGCGCGCTCGGCCACGAGGAGTCCGCGGTCGAGGAGTCCTTCAGCGAGCAGCTCGGCGGCGCGCCCGAGTATCCGCACTACACGCGCCCGGCGGAGCACCGCGGCTGGAAGGTGCCGGAGGTCCTGCTCTCAGGACACCACGAGCGCATCAGGCAGTGGCGGCGCGAGCGCAGCGCGGAGCGGGGAGGCAAGTGAGCGGCCTCCGTCCGCTACCATTGCGGACCGCGCTGCCGCAGGCTCGACGCCCTCGCGCGGAGCCGACCTGGCGCGAACGACCACTTGCGAAAATGAGCAGCGTCATCGACAACCTCGAGCGCGCGCAGCTGCGCCGCGTGCCGCAGTTCGCCGCCGGCGACCGCGTGCGCGTGCACTTCCAGGTGATCGAGGGCAACCGCCGCCGGCTGCAGGTCTTCGAGGGTGTTGTGATCAAGCGCCAGGGCCACGGCGTGAGGGAGACCTTCACCGTCCGCAAGCACTCCTTCGGCGTCGGCGTCGAGCGCATGTTCCCGCTGCATTCGCCGAAGATCGAGCGGATCGAGGTCGCCGCGCGGGGGGACGTGCGGCGGGCGAAGCTCTACTACCTCAGAGACAGGGTCGGCAAGCGGGCGCGTGTGCGCGAGCGCCGCTACACCGGGCCGGAGGAGGCGGTGGAGCGGGGGCTGCTCGTCGAGGAGCAGGAGCAGGCCGCCGAGCCGGCCGAGGAGCCACAGGACGGCGCGGCGGAGCAGCCGCAGGACGGCGCGGCCGAGGAGGCGCTGGAGGGCGCGGCTGAGCAGCCACAGGAGAACGTGGCCGAGGAGCCGCCGGAGGGCGCCGCCGAGGAGGCAGGCGCCGAGGCGGTCGCCGAGGAGGCGGACGCTCCGGCGGCGCAGCAGCAGTCGGACGACGGCGAGGAGGAGGCAGGCGCCGAGACGACCGCGCAGGCGGACGGGTCGAGCGCCGCGGGGGAGGAAGCACCCGAGGCCGAAGAGTCCGCCGCCGAGCAGGCGTGAGCACGCGCTCGCAGCCTCGCACCCGCTCGAAATCGGCAGCAAGCTCGATCGTCGAGCTCGTCGTGATCGTCGCGGTCGCGCTCGGGCTCGCCCTGCTGATACAGGCTTTCGTCGTCAAGCCCTACAAGATCCCGAGCGGCTCGATGGAGCCGACGTTGGTGGAAGGCCAGCGGGTGCTCGTCGACCGGATCGGGATGGACTTCAGCGGCCCTCAAGTCGGGGACATCGTCGTGTTCCATCCCCCGCAGGGAGCGGAGCAGGAGGTCTGCGGGTCGATTCCGCAGTCCCCGCATATCGTCAGCCCAGGCGGCGCGCCATGCTCGAAGTCGGTCCCCCGCGAGGGGAGCGTCAACTTCATCAAGCGGGTTGTCGCAGGGCCTGGCGAATGGATATACGTGAAGGGAGGCGACGCCTACACCTCGAAGCGTCAGCATGGTCCCTTCAAGCGCGAGCCCGACTCCTATGCCGCCCCCTGTGGGAATAGCCCCGAGTGCAACTTCCCGACGCCGATCAGGGTTCCGGCCGGACACTGGTTCATGATGGGCGACAACCGTGGCGAGTCCGACGACAGCAGGTTCTGGGGCCCGGTCCCGACCTCCTGGATCGTCGGCGTCGCCTTTGCGACCTACTGGCCTCCCGACCGCATCGGCCTGCTCTGATCTGGAGGATCTGACGCCCGCCGCCGCGCGATCCGCAACCGCTGCAGCGCGACCATCGCGGGCCGCAGCCGCGCGACCGCAGGCAGCGGCAGCGCCCCCGCGGGCCGCGGACATCGCCTCGCAGGCCCCCCGAGGGATCGCGGGCGCGTCCAGCCAGACGCCGGCGCGCAAGAAGGCCGCGCGCAGCGGACGGCGGCTGTTCAGGTTCGACCGGGCAATCGGCAGCCGCCTCGTCGCGGGCGCGGACGAGGCGGGGCGCGGCTGCCTTGCGGGGCCGCTCGTCGCCGCCGCGGTGCTCTTCGACCTGCAGGAGCTCACGCCCGCGCAGGTCCGCGGGCTTCATGAGCTCGACGACTCGAAGCAGCACACCCCCGAGGCGCGCGAGCGCATCTACCCGCTCATCCTCTCGAGCGCGAAGCGGATCGCGGTCGTCAGCCGCAGCGCTCGCAGCATCGACGACTTCGGCCTGCACAGGACGAACCTCGCGGCGCTCGCCGACGCGTTGCGAGCGGTGACTCGCGGCTGTGGAGAGGACGTCTGCCGGCTCGTCGACGGCTTCTCGCTGCCCGATCTCGAGCTTTCGCACGAAGCGGTGGTCGGCGGGGACGCGCGCAGCGCCGCGATCGCCGCCGCTTCGATCGTCGCGAAGGTGACGAGGGACCGCTACATGCACCACGCCGACGCGCTGCACCCAGGCTGGAGCTTCGCCCAACACGTCGGCTACTCGACGCCCGAGCACCGCGAGGCGATCGTGCGCCTCGGGCCGAGCCCGCTGCACCGGATGTCCTTCCAGTCGGTCGCCTACATGCAGCTCGAGCTGGTGTAGCGGGTCGGCGGGGCGCCCGGCCCTCGCGAGCGTGTCGGCTGCCGGAGTGGCGCGCTGGGCAGCGAGCTCGTCGGAGCGGCGCGCTAAGCCGCGATCGCGTCAGTCGCCGGCTCGACGCGGATGACCGACACCGAGCGGTCCGCGAGCCGGCTCGCGAGCAGCGCGTCGCTGACGATGCCAGCGGCATGCCGAGCGGCAGTCGCCTCGTCCGGCTCCTCGCTCGCAAGGACGATCACCATCGTCGTCTCGTCGTCCCAGGATGCGATCGGGCCGAGCTCCTCGTGCTCGCGCTCGAGATGCTCCATCACGGGCAGCCAGCGGCGTTCGTCGCCGAACGGCATCTCCGTGATCGAGGTCCAGGTGCGGTACTCCACGATCATCCGTTATAGCCCTTCCGCTTCAGGCAGGCAAGGAAGTTCGCGAGCGAACGCTGCGATGAGGGGGTACCCGCGATGCGACACGGAGAGGTCTTGCCGTCTGGCGGGAAGAAGAGCCAATACTCCTTGCGCTTCTCCACTCGCCAGCCCTGCTGCTCGGCTCGCCGCCTGATCTTGTCGAGGTCTCCCTTCGAGGTCACAGCCGGTTTGTCACCAGGCCCCTTCGAGATGGTCGAGGCGTAGCAGGCGGTCCTGCTCGTCTATGAGGACGCCGATCGCGTCGAAGCGCAGCTCGTGGGCGCACGGAGCGCGGGGATGGTCCTGCAGCCAGGCCGTAGCGAGACGGCGCAGGCGCAGCCGTTGACGGCGGCGCAGACCTTCGAGAGGCGCTGGCGGGGATGCGAGGGCGCCCGGTCCGGCGCTCGCGTCGCTACTCGTCTCACGGGCTGAGTCGCCGCCGGAGCGGGCCGTCGCGGCGCCGGCTCGCCCGGCCGACGTGCGGACGCGACGGGTCTTCACCTCGACGAACGCGAGGGTGGCGCCGTCGAATGAGACGACGTCGATCTCGCCGTAGCGCGTGCGCGCGTTGCGATCGAGGATCGCGAGCCCGCGCCGTTCCAGATGGGCGACGGCGAGGTCCTCGCCGAGGCGACCGAGCGCGCGGCGAGGATCGGGCGGACGAGTTCCTCCCAGCTCGTCGGAGTCGGGCGGGGTGTGAGCATCGGAAGGCGGCATCGCTGTCAAGCATGCTCAGAGCTTGGGACGAGACGGTCGATCCGATCGGAGCGTCGTCGTCCGACGCCGTTGCCCCGAGGCCGTTCGAGAACCGCTTCGCGTTGGATGGAGGCGGGCGGTTTCGGTTGGCCTCGGCGCCCGTGTATCGTCGCCGCCCGTGCTCGACGACCTCCAGCTCGTCATCTTCGACTGCGACGGCGTGCTCGTCGACAGCGAGGCGATCTCGAACCGCGTGCTCGCCGAGATGCTGACCAACGAGGGCCTTGCGACCACGCTTGCGCAGGCGCGTCGCGAATACCAGGGCATGCTGCTCGCGGACATACGCTCCCGGGCGGAGCGGAGGCTCGGTCGCGCTCTGGCCGAGGATTGGCTCGCCCGCTACGAGACCGAGCGCGACGCCGCGTTCCGCAAGGATCTGCGTCCCGTCGCGGGAGCCGCCGAGGCCGTCGAGCGGATCACCGCCGCCGGCATCGCGGTCTGCGTCGCCTCACAGGGCAAGCTCTCGAAGACGAGATTGTCGCTCGCGCTCAGCGGGCTCGACCGCCTGTTTCCCGAGGCCGTGCGCTTCTCCGCCTACACGGTTGCGAACGGCAAGCCCGCGCCCGACCTCTTCCTGCACGCGGCCGCGTCGATGGGCGCGAGCCCGGCTCAGTGCGTCGTGGTCGAGGACACGCCGTCAGGCATCGCCGCCGCCGTCTCGGCGGGCATGCCCTGCATCGGCCTCGCCGCCGACAGCGACGAGCGGGCGCTGCGCGAGGCTGGGGCGAACGAGATCGTGCATTCGCTGGACGAGCTGCCGGGGTCGCTTGGCTTGAGCGATTGAGCCGCAACCCACGAGTTTGGGACAGGCGACCAGCCGAGCACGGCGAGCTACAGCTCGCGCTGTGACGGAGCTTTACAGCCTCGATGAGGCCGTAACGGGGACGCCAACGACGCGCGCCGACCCCATCATGCGACGGCCTTTGCCTTCAACTGTATGGCCGGGAACTTCTCCCCGGCGCGGAAGCGCAGGGTGCGAATCTGTTCGCCCTCTTGCCAAGCGTTGAAGGTCTTGATCGTGAGTGCGCACAGAGGATATGTTGAAAGCTTCAGCGACGACTCGGCTGACTTCTGGGAGGCGGAGATCGGCATGGAGATTTGGCGCTATCAGGGGATCGCGGACTGCGCAGACTACCTGCGCTGGCTGGATGAGCATGAGGAGACGTGAGATGCGGCGGCTAGGGGTGCTGTGACCGGTCAGCGATGTCAGCCGGTGGATACGGATACGGTTACGGCGCAGGCGTGGCGAGATCACGCATTGCAGCCAACCCAGCCTGCGCTCGCCGGCGCCGCGCACACCATCCCCTCGCTGAAGCCCGCCGCACCGATGCCAAGCGCGAGGTTGAAGCGCCCGCGCAGGCTCTCGATCGCGATCACGAAGGTGAGCTCCACGAGCTGCGGCTCGTCGAAGTGCTCCTTCAGTTGGTGAAAGAGCGTGTCGGAGACCTCGACCGGCGTGCGACTCATCCCGACCGCGTAGTCGAGCACGAGCTTCTCGAGCTCGCTGAAGAGATCGCTCTCCCGGTAGCGCGGCAGCGCGAGCAGCTCCTCGTCCGTGAGCGTCGAGCGTCGCCGCGCTATCTGCGAGCCGAGATCGATGCAGTACTCGCAGCTCGTAAGCGTCGCCGCCTTCAGCTCGGCGAGGTCGCTGATGCGCTGGTCGAGGCGATGCAGCTTCGCGGTCGCCTGCTCGAGCTTGCCGTAGGCGGCGAGCAGGCGGGGCAGGTGCGCGTACATCTGCAGCGGCTCGAGCATTCGCTCGGGCGCGCGCCCTGTGAGCCGCGCGAGACCTCGGCGCGTGAAGAAGTAGGCGAGCTTCACCCGAAGCCCGCCTTCGCTTGCTGATACTGCTCTGATGCGTGCCATCTCACGGCTCCTTTCGAGAGTGGGAATCCGCCGGATGGACTCGACGGAAGGATTGCTCCACCTCCATGACCCGGCAGGGTCGAGGAGTGTGACCGAGGAGAGGCGGGCGCGGCAGCGAGTGGGGCATGGCAGCGAGTGGAGCGCGGGCAGCGAGGCCGTGCCGCTGCGCGGCGGGCGCGCAACCAGTTGGCATCGCAGCGAGCGGGGCGCGACAGCGAGGCCGCCGCAGCGAGGCGAGCGCGCCTGCCAGCGAGCCTCGCGGCGTCACATCCGCCTCGCCTCGCGGGTCATAGTTCTGTGATCGGAGCAGAACACGACAGAGGAGCGCCGATCGACGAGCCTCAGTGGCTTGCGGAGCGCTTCGAGGGGCACCGGCCACATCTGCGCGCGGTCGCCTACCGGATGCTCGGCTCGCTCAGCGATGCGGAGGACGCGGTGCAGGAGGCGTGGCTGAGGCTGAGCCGCGCGGAGGCGGGAGAGATCGAGAATCTCGGCGGCTGGCTGACGACGGTCGTCGCACGCGTGTCGCTCAACATGCTGCGCTCGCGCCGCTCTCGCGGCGAGAAGCCGCTTGGCCCGCACGTGCCCGACCCGATCGTCGATCGCGTAGGCGGCGCCGACCCCGAGCACGAGGCCCTCGTCGCCGACTCGGTCGGTCTTGCGCTGCTCGTCGTGCTGGAAACGCTCGCGCCCGCGGAGCGGCTCGCGTTCGTGTTGCATGACATGTTCGCGGTGCCGTTCGAGGAGATTGCGACGATCCTCGACCGCTCCCCGGCGGCGGCGCGGCAGCTCGCGAGCCGCGGGCGTCGCCGCGTGCGCGGCGCGGCGCCGTCGCCTGACGCCGACCTTCACAAGCAGCGAGAGGTTGTAGACGCCTTCCTCGCCGCGGCGCGCGAAGGCGACTTCGATGCGCTCGTTGCGGCGCTCGACCCAGACGTCGTGCTGAGGGCCGACGCGGGCGCGGCGCGGGCGGGCATGTCGCGGGAGGTGCGCGGCGCGGAGGCGGTCGCAGATCAGGCGCGCATGTTCTCGCGGCTCGACCTGCAGATGCGGCCGGCGCTGATAAACGGCGTCCCAGGGCTGATCAGCACGAAGGACGGGCGCCCCTTCTCGGTGCTCGCCTTCACGGTGAGGGGCGGCAGGATCGCCGAGATCGACATCCTCGCCGACGAGGAGCGCCTGCAGCGGCTGGGCCTCGATTCGTGAGCTCGGCCGCCTCGAAGCTCGGCGAGTGTCAGATCAGACGCATCGCACTCGATTTTAGCGGCTGGCATGGGTGACCCAGGCTGCGCAACCGGGTCTTGCCAGCGGCCATCTCCAGACTCGACGCTGCGTCGGCATGCGATCCTCGGCAATCATCGGATGACTGCGCCTATCTACCGATGCAAGTTGGCGTAAGAGCAGTGATGGTGCAGAGAATGACGAAACTTGGGCGCATGTGGTTGGGGCTCGCACGACGCATCTCGGTGGGTGGCGCTCTTGGCTCGGCGACGGCAGCGCTCACGATCATGACCGGATTCATAGGACCGGTGGCCAGCGCGCCCGCTGCCGTCGTCCCGCAGCTCGTGGGCGTGCGGGCGGCCCAGAAAGGCGGCTTCGATCGCGTCGTGTTCGACTTCCGGGGCGGACTGCCAGGCCAGGTTCGAGTCGCATACGTACAGGCGTTGATCGAGGATGCCTCAGGGCGGCGCATCCCGATGCCCGGGCGCGCGATCCTCGAGCTGAAAATGCAGTCTGCGAACGCGCACGACGAACAGGGGCGCTCGACCGCGCCGAGCACGCTCACGCTCGCGTTGCGCAATGTGATGCGCATCAAGCGCTCCGGTGACTTCGAGGCGGTGGTGAGCTATGGGATCGGGCTGGCGAAGCGGCGCCCGTTCAGGGTGATGAGGCTGCACCGGCCCGACCGCATAGTCGTGGACGTCGGCAATCGGTACCACGCCGCGCGCAGGCGAGTGTGGTTCATGAACCTCCCAGGCTACGTAGAAGGCAAGGGTCCGGAGGTGAGCTCGGTGATGCGATGGGTGCCCGCGGGCAACCCGGCAATCGGCGTAATGGACAGGCTCTTCGCGGGCCCCACGCCCACAGAGGTCGCGAGCGGGCTGCGACTCGTCACGTCGCACGCGACCGGCTTCAGGAGCCTGTCGCTCTCGGGCGGGGTGGCACACGTACGCCTCGCCGGCGGCTGCGACAGCGGCGGCTCGACGTTCACGATCGCGAACGAGATCGAGCCGACGCTGGACCAGTTTCCTGGCGTCGTGGCCGTGAAGATCTACGATCCGAGCGGCGCGACAGATAGCCCTGGCGGTCTCACGTCATCCATCCCGCGCTGCCTCGAGCCCTGACGCTGAAGCGTCCGCGGACAGCGCTGCCTGGGCAAGACGTTCAGACCTGACGTGTCTCGGACAGGCCGCCAGATCGCTCCCTCGATCGCGTGGTACGGATCCGTCGTCTGCTCAAGCGCGGCAAGCTCGTCCACGCAGCGGTCCATCACGAGCGCGGAGACCGCGGCGTCGAACGCGTCCTCTGAGCCTGCGGCCGTCGCGAGCGCCTCGGAGGCGAGGTCGGGGAACCGCTGCTGCAGGTACGCCCGCCGGGCGGGCTCGCTGCTCTTCGTGACCGGACCCGTCAGCTCCCGCGGGTAGATCTCGACGACGCGCGGCCATCTCGCGGGGTCGAAGGGCCAGACGCTGAAGCCTGCTTCACTCAGGGCAAGCAGGAAGGGCATGCCGCGGATCGAGCCCGTGCCGACCGCGCCGGCCCCGCCGATCTGGAACACCGACTTCGCCGAGCCGATCGATCCCTTTCGCTCGGTCTTGCGGCGGCCGTCGTGATCGGGCCGTCGCTTGCCGGGGCGGCCCCAGAGCGGCGGCTCGCATCGCGACAGCAGACGCTCGCCGTCGTCCCTCATCGCCGACCACACGTCGCGTACCTGCGGCCACGATCGCGCCTCACACCACCAGCGCGGAAACGAGAACGCGAAGTCGAAGCCGACGACCGTCTCACGATCCTCTCTGGCGATCTCGATCACCTTGGCAACCACCTGCTCCCGGGTTCGTCCGCAGGCTAGCGATACGAGCTGCCCATCACGCGCCTCGGCCAGCCAGATCGAACGTCGAGACGCCGTCTTTCGTCCCGACCAGTCGACCGCGAGCACGCGCATGCGAGAAGTGTAAATGCTCCTCAAAGCTGATGAAAGGCGTGAGCGTTGACGAGCAGCGCGAAAATTAGGTGAAAATCCCGTAACGCGTCGCTCGCGAGCGGCGGGCAGATGTTTCCGACTCACGACAGGGTTCGATCCCGCGGGCCGACGGCAGCCGAATCGTCGAACATCCGTCGATCTCAATTGACATATCCCTTGCATCTTGCATAGATCGATGGAGCCGTTCTTCGCGGCGGTGTGAATCGTCAGACATTCGCTGGGGCGTTGACGCCAGCGGTGTCACGCTCGCCTACGCGCGTCTGCGCGCGTTAGCTTCGATCCGCGTTAACAGAAAGGGTGGGACACCGATGGCAGAGAGATCTGCGAAGCGCAGTCTGTCCGTAGAGGTAACGCTGTCTCGCAAGGCCGGCGTCGAAGTGCCAGACGCGCGTGCGTACCTGTTCGATCGCGCAGGCACGCTCGTCGACTCGAAGCCGGTCCGCAGCGGCGAGCTGAAGCTCTCGCTCGCCGACGACCGTCGCCATCGTCTCGTGATCGGGCCTGACATCCCTGCGAGTAAGGGGAGGGATCTGACCGTCGAGCTCGCCGACGCGGGCTCGGTCTCGCGCGACGTACAGCCGACGGCCGGCCTCGCGAAGGTGACGCTCGCGATTCCGCCGTCGATCTACAGGTGCTGGTGGAAGACCTGCATCTTCGTCCACGGCTCCGTGCGCAAGGAAACCGCGCCAGGCGTGTACGCGCCGATCTGCAACGGCGTCGTCCAGATCTTCCAGGTCGACCTCGCCTGCACGCTCGACAAGCTCGCCTCCTTCACGGACGCCCCGAGCTGGTACGAACTGCTCGCCGACGTGCTCGCAGGGCTCTCTCGCGATCGGCTGCTCGAGCGCATCAAACTGATCCGTGACCTCCCAGACCCGCCGCCCGATGCCTTGCACGAGACGCGTGTGCTCTCGACGCAGGCGCGCGCGGCCCGTGCCCTCTCGGCGCAGGCGCGCGAAGCCCGCGTGGCCGTCACACAGGCTCGCCGCGCGCCGGGCGGCGAGAGCGCTCTCGCGGCTGTCCAAGCGACGGCCGCGAGCGCGCAGGAGGCGCTCGCTGCGGATGCGCCGAGGGCCTCGTCGGCCGCCGAGCTTTCGGCCACCTTGAAGACGCTGCCGCTGCACGCGGTCAAGGACGCGATCCTCGCCAACAAGGCGATCGTCGCTCCGTTCCTGTGCTGGCTGATCCCCGACTGGTGGTTCTGCTGGCAAGAACTGGGCGAAGCGAGCATCCAATCGGACGGCACGTTCTCCGCCGAGATCTGCTTCTGGTGCCCCGAAGACTTCCCGGACCTCTACTTCGAGGTGGTCCAGACGGTGGGCGGCATCAGCCGCGAGATCTCAGACCCCCAGATCGCCTGCAGCACCTACTACGACTACGACGGCAGCGAGGAAGTGGTGATCACGGTCGACGACCCGGCCGCCGTCGCCTGCAACGATCCGGGCGAACGCCCGATCGAAGGAGACGAATACTACGTATGGCCGACCGCGATCGGCAACGTCGACCTGCGCGAGGTGACGGGCCTCGAGGACGCTCCCGGAGGTCCGCCCCAAGGGCTCACGGGGGCGAGCCCCTGGGGAGGCACGCTCGCGTTGCAGATGCAGTTCGACCCGCGGCTGAAGAGCGACGGCGTCGCGAGCTTCTACCGCTGGTCCTACATGTTCGACGGGGACGCCTCGTTCTCCCCGATCAACGCTCCCGTCAACCACCGCTACATGACGGTCACCTACAAACCGCTCCAGATCCACCTGCACACGGTGAACCTCGGCCCGCAGACGGTCGGCGGCGAGCAGAACCTGTTCGAAGTCCCAGACCCCTATCCAGGGGACGGCTGGGTGAACATCGACGACCCGTACGACCGGCCGTTTGGCTACTTCGACTCGACTGACAACCACTACTCACCCTTCAACTACACCGACGCGCTGCCGAGGCGCAGCGGCATGTGCACCTTGATGCTCGAGGTGTTCGACGCGAAAGGGAACCTCGTGCAGTGCGGCAACAACGGCGTCGGCGGGCCGTTCGTGTTCGTGCTGCCCGACCTGAGCGGGCCGCCGAACCAGTACACGAGCGTGCTCGGCCCTCACAACATCACTCCAGCGGGCCAGCTCGTATTCCGCGTGCTGATCGACAACAACGACACGTTCGCCTCGATCGACAGCGTGAGCGCCGCGGGCCAGAAGGCGGACTCGTGCGGCATGCTCCACTACGAAAGCAGCGACGACGACGTCGCGATCGCGTTCCACGCGACGCACCCGCACGACTACCTGAGGTGGAGGCTCGGCGTCAACCTCGGATTCCATGGCTCCGTCGCCCACGAGAGTGGGAGCACGAGCGCCCCGCCCGGACCGGAAGACCCGCTCGTGCGCGACGTGAGCGAACTGTTCGACGAAACGAGCTGCACGAACGGCGCCTTCGCCGTAAACCTCTACACGGAAGCGACCGCGACCGACGGCTACGGCCGGCAGAGCCAGTACGACCGCTGGGCGTCGATCGCGTTCGCGCTGCTGACGCCATGAGCGGCTCCCAAGGCACTCCGACGAGACCCGCGGCGGCGTTCGGCGCGATGAGTCGGGGATCTGCAAACGCAAAGCAGGTGACATGAAAGAGAGGGTGCGATGAGCAGTCATGGATCTGCCCGGCACGAGGGAGGGCGGCCGCTGTTGCCAGACGAGGTCGCAGCGCTGCCTGACGTGCCGGCGAGCGAGGAGGTGCCGGCGGAGGTCGCTGCAGGACTGGCCGAGCAGCGCCTGCACATCGCAGGGCTGGGCGGCAGGCCCGACCCGGCGAAGCTGCTGCGCGCCGTCGAGGACGGCGATGACGGGCTCGAGCTCGTGCTCCCGCAGGGAGCGTTCCTCGGACGGCCTGGGCTGAGCGGCGAGCGACTGGAGCGTCGCGAGCACGATCTGCCGAAGCAGTCCCACACCGCCCCGCTGCGCCCAGCCTGGGCCGGCCAGTCCTTCCAGGCGCGACAGGCGAGCGAGATGACGGCGAGGCCGCCGCTGCGGCGCATCGACGGGCGCCAGGTCGAGCCCTATTACGGCGTCTATCCGCCCGACCTGCGGCAGGTGTTCTACCCGGGTCTCTACCCATGGCGCTGCGTCGGTCGCATATTCACCTGGACGAACTGGGCCGGCGGAGGCGGCTGGACCTGGTGGGGATCGGGCGTGCTCGTCGGCCCCCGCCACGTGCTGACGGCCGGGCACGTGTGCCCGTGGGGATCGCAAAGCTGGGCGATGCTGTTCGTGCCCGGCTACTGGAACGGCGCGTCGGTGTACGGGGCGGGCGCCTCCTCGTGGACCTCTGACTATCGCGGCTGGAACACGAACGACACCGTCGCCGCACATGACCTCGCGGTGCTGCGCCTGTACACCCCGATCGGACCGTGGCTCGGCTGGATGGGCACGAAGGTCTACGACTCGAGCTGGCAGGGCGGCCCCTACTGGACGCTCGCCGGCTATCCGGCGGCGATCGCCGGCGGCGAACGGCCCTCCTACCAGTCCGGCATCCCGGTGCTCGACGACGACAGCGAAGGCGACGCGAAGGAGATCGAGCACCACGGCAGCGCGACGGGCGGCGACTCCGGCGGTCCGTTCTTCGGGTTCTGGAACGACGGGCCCTACGCCGTCGGCACGACGAGCGGCGGCGAGTCGATCACGGGCACGCCGTTCGGGTGGTGGAACGAGGACAACAACATCGAGGCGGGCGGGGAAGCGCTCGTCGATCTCGTGCTGTGGGCGCAGGCGAACTGGCCGTAGCAGGCGAGCCTCGAGCGGCCGATCGAGCTCTCCGCGCTCGTCGAGCGGGTTGCGCAGCTGATGAGGAGCAGGTGGGATGGAATGTGAGCTCGCGGGCTTGCGCAATATTGTCCGTCACGCTCAGCGCATGCAGCATCACGCTCACTCCACCTGGCAAGGAGACGTCATGACCCTCATCTGGTTGCTGATCTGGTTCATCGCAGGACATCACGCGCTGCTGCTCGCCCCCGTGAACGCGTGGTCCGCGACACTCATCCTCGCGGTTGGCCTCGACCTCGCCCGGCCGAACGGGCTGCCGGGCAAGAGCCGGTGAAGCGGCCCCACCGCGGCCAACCCGTGCAGGGCCCAGGGGTTTGAACCGACCCAGACCCGCGCGTCGCAGCCGGCCTTTGTACTCGGCTGGGCAGATGGTCGACTCTACGCGGGGACAGCGGGCGCGACGACCGCGGGCACGCGCATCATCGCCTCGTTATACGGTGAACGACTTGATCTCACGCCATTGGGTCTCTTCTCCCCAGTAGGCGGCTCGTCCGTTTTCACCTTTGAGGTCGATCATGACAAAGCCGAGCTCCTCCCATCTCAACCCCTGGCGGTCGATGCGGACGGCTTTGGGCGCGATGGCGACCCGCGGAGCGCGTGCGTGCCACCGTCGCGGGCGCAGGAACGCCGTGAGACGTTTGAAGATGTCAAGGATCGCCTGAAAGGCGCCCGCGAAGGTGAAGACGTGGGACAGCAGCTCTGGCACGCCGCCGTTGCCGATGCACACCGGGCACTTCACGCCGAGGTACGGCTCGTACACGAAGGCGCGGTGCTCGTGTCCCCAGAACCAGGCGTGGACGAGGCCCGCCTCGCGTGCCGCCGCTGTCTTCTGCCTGATTCCTTCGCTGACGTCCCCCTGCGCCCGTGCGCTGCCGAGCTGGTGGTGGGTGAGCAGAATCGTCTTGCGGGGCGCAGAGCCGGCAGGCACCGCGTGCCTGTCGCCCGGTACAAGCCCGAGCCATTCGTTCAGCTTCTGCAGCTGGCGGTCATAGAGGTCGTTGTCTTCATACGCGCTGTCAAGCCCGATGATCTGCCAGTGGTCGTTGAAGATCCGGAAGAAGCTCGTGCCGTTTTGGTGAGCGAACGCAGCGGCGGGATCCCCAGAGTCGTCGTTGCCGGATATCAGCCCGAAGTAGCCGTGTCCTCCTGAGTACATGTCATGGTTGCCGTTGAGGTTCCACGAGCGCGTGTTGGGCGTCTTCGATGCCGGCCAGTAGGGAAGGAAACGACGCTTGTACTCGTCAGGCTCGCCGCAGTAGTACACGTCTCCGAGATGGATGACGTGCCGCTCGACGCTTGTGGGGTCGAGCCCCTGTTCCCGCAGCGCGTCGTCCCCGATCGCATATCTCATCCTCGACGCGAGCGCCTGCGCCAGCGGCGTGCCGGTTCCCCAGTCGCCGAACAGCACGAGCCGCGCGTTCTCGCCGAGAGGCTCTTCGCAGGGTTCGGCGCGGAAGGGGTGCTTGCCCTCGAGCCGCGTGAGCGCCGCATGCACGACCGTCTCCATCCAGCGCACGTCGTCAGGTTGGAATTGACCGAACAACTCGTCCGGGCTCGTCTCGTTCGCTTCGAGATTCTTGCTCGCGAGGCGCGTCTCAAGCGCGCTCTGGACGTAGCTGAGATAGACGTCGCGCGGCATGAACGGCGCGCGCGACCCTCCTCGCCAGAGGCCCGCGAACCGGTAGGACAGACGCTTCGCAGGACTGCGTCGCCCAGGCAGCAGACGCCTTCTCGTGCCGCGGTCGAGCCGCTTCCACACCTGGCGTGCAGCCTCGCGAGCTCGGCGTTCCTCCGTCGCGTGGCGGACGGGCAGGGGCCGGTCGTAACTCGGGGGCGTCGTCTCGCTCGCGGGCACCATCGAGTCGGTGACGGCGACCGTGATCGCGGCGTCGAGCTCGGCTCCCCACAGCGGGCCGGAAAGATCGCTCGCGAGCTTGGAGAGCGTCGGCGTCGCCGTCTTCCAGGTGATCCCGAGGCTCGCCGCGATCGCCGCGAGACCGCCGAGGGCGCTGCTCGAAAAGATTGCCGCGACGATGCCGCCAATCAGCAGTGCGGCGGCGAGCAGCAGCAGCAGCCAAAAGCGCTTCGCGAAGCCGGCGCCGACGCGCGCGGCGTCGGAGAGCAACTCCTCTCCCGCCTGGATGTAGGTCGCGATCGTGAGCGCGTCACGCGGGTCCTTCTCTCCCGTGAGGATTGCCCGCCACCGCTCGCCCTGACGCCGCAGGCACCGTTCGAAGTCGGGGTTCGGGAGCGGCGTCCAGGGCTTCTCGCGGCTCCAGCTTTGCCACCGGCGCAGCGAGCCGACGACCGCCTGCGCGGCATGGTCGGGCAGCACCGATTTGAGGTCGGCGCACCAGGCGATCATCTTTCTGAGATGCGCGTCTCCGAGGTGCTTCTGCAGCGCGTCGGCGTCCTGGCCTTCACGGCAGACCTCGAACAGCGCGCGACCGAGGCCGTAGGCCTTTCCGAGGCGGAAGTCCGCGACCGTTAGCGCGCTGAGCAGCGCGACGTGCCGCGTGCGCAGGTCCGCCGGCACGCGCTCCCTCTCGGCGTCCTCGCGCATCAGGTCGCGGATGGCCTGCACTTCCTCGTCGGCGGTCGCCTCGGACAGCAGATCCAGTCCGTGCGCGAGCTGCGCGACGCGCAGCGCCCGCCGCTCCTTCGACCGCAGTTTTCCCACCCCTGGCAGGTCCGGCTTTTCCGTCGTCGACCTCGCTGCGAGCGGGGTGGCCGCGCGCGGGGATGGCGAGCCGGCTGCGGGCACGGGTCCCTCCGTCGTCTGTGCGCGCGGTTCGTGGAACAGCTCGGCCATCTGCCAGCCAAGCGCGACCGCGGTGCAGACCTGCTGCTTCATCTGACCGTCTGGCGTCATCTGATCGACTGCAGAGTCGGCCGTAGAGGCGCTGGCGCCTGCCTTCGTTTCGATCATGACGAGCCCCCCTTCAGATCGCTGAGCGAGGGGATGCTACTGCGCCTCCTCTTGATCGACAAGTTCCCTTTCTCGGATTGACCGACCGCCCAGAACGTTGCGCAGAGCTCTCAGAATGTGGGCGCACCACGAGCGGCACTCGGGCCAGGGCGGCGGTGGCGTCGCGCGAGGCGGGCGGGCGCACGGAGCGTCTCGGCTCATCGCGATAGCCTTCCGGCCGATGCTGCATGTTCGCCGCATCGACGTCTGCAGCGCATTCATCTCGCGACGCCCGGCGCGCTGAGCATCACGCGATCACGATGCTCGTAGACCTTCACGCTCACTATCCGATGCACGTGCTGCCGCAGACGCGACGGCGGACGCATGAGCGGGTTCAGCGTTGGAGACGCGCCTGGTTGCGAGCTCAGATCGTGCGGCTGCTCTCACGCTTCGTGAACTACCAAGGACCAGACGACACGCCCGGGGTCACACTCGAGCTCATGCGTCAGGGAGACGTAGGGGTGATCTTCTCGGCGCTCTACTGCCCGTTCGACGAGATCGACTCGAGCAAGCGTTACGGGGCGCCGCCGGAATCAGGCTACTTCGCCGATCTGCTCGAGCAACTGGAAGACGTGGAGGCAGACATCCGATCCCACGGGGAGGCCGGGGCGCCGGTGACGCTCGCCCGCTCCCCGCAAGAGCTAGAGCAGGCGATGACGTCCCAGACGATGGCCCTGATCCATTCGGTCGAGGGCGGCTTTCATCTGGGGGGAACCGAACAGGAGGTCCGCGACCACGTCGCGATCCTCGCCGAACGAGGCGTCGTCTGCATCACGGTCGCACACCTCTTCTGGCGCAGGGTGGCGACAAATGCGCCGGCGCTGCCGTTCATGCCAGACTGGCTGTACAGGTTCGTCTTCCGCCAGCCGCGAAGGAAGGGCCTTTCATCGCTGGGGAGGGCCGCGGTCGCTGCAATGGCAGAGAACGGCATCCTGATAGATGTCACCCACATGAGCGAAGCCGCAATGAACGACACGCTCGAGCTGCTCGACGATCTCGGCGGCGTCGATCAGATACCCGTGATCGCGACGCACATCGCCTACCGGTTCGGTGACCTCGCCTACAACCTCAGCGAAGAGACGGTTCGACGGATAGCGCGACGCGGCGGCGTGCTCGGATTGATCTGCTGTGAGCATTACATCAGCGACGCTACGACCAAGCCGGAGTCTTTCAGTCAGTCGTTTGCGTTGCTCTGCCGCCAGATCGACAAGATCTGCGAGATCACGGGATCGCAGGACCACGTCGCATTCGGGAGCGACATCGACGGCTATATCAAGCCCGCGCTGCCCGGCATCGAACATCTCGGTCGGATGCACCGGTTGCAGCGGACGTTGGCGGATCACTATGGGACAGACGCCGCTGGCAAGTTCTGCAGCGGCAACGCCCTGCGCGTGATCCGTGCAGCGTGGCAGCGTCCGATTTGACGTGCGCTGGCCGCGCGGGGCATGCCGAGCCGTGAGGCGCGCATCGGTCGCGGTGCCTGCCGCGATCTCGACGCCGCTGCGATCGAACGCGTAGCCTCTGGACCTTCATGGACGAGCAGAGGGCCGATGTGCCTGAGGCGGCGCCCGCTGACGATGCGCTGCGCGAGCCCGAGCGCCAGCACGCCGGCCTCGGCATCGACGGCGTGAGCGCGTTCATCGGGATGCGTTGGGACGACCCGCAGACGGTGCGCCTGACGATCAGGCCGCAGCTGATCAACGCCGGCGGGCTGCTCTCCGGCGTCGCCACCTACGCGCTCGTCGACTACTGCATGGGCTCGACGCTGTGGGCGCAGACGAGCGATGAGGAGCGGATCGCGACGATCGGCATCTCGATCAACTACGTCCAGAGCGCGACTGAGGGCGAGATCGTCTGCACGACGCAGCTCGACCGGCGCAACCGCACGACCGCGGTGCTGCGCAGCGAGGTCCGCCACGAGGACGGCCGCCTGCTCGTCACCGCGATCGGCAGCTACGCGATCTTCGTGCCTCGCGAGGCGAGGCCGCCTGAGGCGGCGGCACGGCTCGCCGACCCGCCGCGCTGATGGCGAAGGAGGAGGAGCAGGCGTCGCGCACGCCGCGGGCGCTGACGATCGCGGGCTCGGACTCCGGGGGCGGGGCGGGCATCCAGGCGGACCTGAAGGCGTTCGCGAGCCGCGGAGTCCACGGCCTCAGCGCGATCACGGCGATCACCGCCCAGAGCACCGTGAGCGTCGACGCGGTGATGCCCGTGCCTGGGGAGATGATCCTCGCCCAGGTTCGCGCGGTGGTGAGCGACATCGGCGTCGACGCGGTGAAGATCGGGATGCTGGGCAGCCGCGAGGCGGCGCTCGCGGTCGCGACCGCGCTCGACGAGCTGCCGCAGGGGACGCCGGTCGTCGTCGACCCGGTGATGGTCTCCGAGTCGGGCGCGGCGCTGCTCGACGGGGACGCGCGATCGGCGCTGATCGAGCAGGTCGTGCCGCGTGCGAGCGTGCTGACGCCGAACCTGCCGGAGGCGGCCGCGCTCGTCGGCCGGCCGGGATCCGAGGAGTCCGACGATGAGGAGCTGCTGAGGCAGGTGCTCGCGCTCGGCTCGAAGGCCGTCGTGCTGACGGGCGGGCACCGCGACGTCGCCGTCGATCTCTTCCTCGACTCGGGCGATCAGCGCAGCGTCGTCGAGATCAGAGGGCCGCGCCATCCTGACGGCGCCGCCCACGGCTCGGGCTGCACGCACTCCTCCGTGCTCGCGGCCGAGCTCGCGCTCGGGCGCACGCCGCTGCAGGCTGCGAAGATCGCGCGCACGGTCGCCGGCGAAGCGGTGAGGCGCGGCCTGCGGGACGTCGGCGAGGGGCCAGGACCGGTGGACGTGCTCGACCTGCGGGCGCGGCGCTGAGCGGGGCGAGCGGCTCGACCCGATGCGGGAGAGCCGGCGAAAGACGCCGCGAAGACCGTGACGGAAGCCGCACAGCCGTTAGGCGAAGCGCGATCCTTTTGCGATAATCGGCTGACGATGAGGCTGCTGCGGATGAAGCCTGGTCATGGGGAGATCCTGCTCGCGGAGGGCGACGTCGAGGTGCCCGAGCAGGAGCGGGAGCTGATCGAGGCCTTCAGGCGCGAGCTCGACTGCGGCATGTGGGCGGCGGTGCCTACGAGCGACGGCGGCGGCCGCCGGGAGGCAGAGCTCGTGAAGAGCTTCGAGGAGGTGCCGCGGAACGCCGAGCGCGTGATCTTCTTCCCGCGGGCGGCGGGGGGAGCGGCTTGCGCGGGGGAGCGGGCGGCGGCAGGGAACGGTCCGGCGGCAGGGAACGGTCCGGCGCCGCGAGGACGCTGAGGATGGCGCTCTCGCTCGGGGTCGCCTCGGTCGTGCTCCTCGCGTTGATGACGACCCTCGCCTTCGAGCGCGTTCGCCGTCTGATCGCCGAGCTGGGCAGGCTGCGGCGCGAGCCGTCCGCCGCCTACGACCCCGGCAGGGAGCTGCGCGCCGAGCACCGCGCGCGCGAGCTGCTGCGCTCCTGCGTGAACGAGGAGGAGTGGGAGATGTATCGCGACCTCGGCTTCCTCCGGGTGTGGGGGGCGCTCTCAGGCCGCCCGCGCGCGCAGAGGGGTCGGGCCGCCGCGAGCGGGGGCATGGGTGTGCGCACGGCAG
>JBAIYK010000145.1:0-5365 GCA_037915935.1 Solirubrobacterales bacterium
CGCCGCGCGCAGCACCTGCCGCCAGGAGACCGAGCGCACGATCAGCGAGCTCATCATCACGACGAGCGCGGCCGCGAGCCATCCGGGCCGCGCCGAGACGAGCGCTTCGCCCACCCTGTCGAGCTGCAGGCTGCTGACCGCGGCGGCGAGCACGCCGGCGGCGATCAGCGCGAGCAGCACGAGGCCGACGCCCCTGCGAAGCCGCGGCCGCGGCGGCCGACGCTTGGGCAGCAGTGACCGGCGCGGGCGATCGCCCCCGTGCGGGCTCTGCTCGCTGCCAGCCATTCGCTTCGGTCTATCAGAGCGGCGCCGACGCCGCCGGCCGGCCGCGTCGGTCGCGCTCCTCGCGGGCGGAGGTCCCGATCGAAACGCGCTCGTTGCGGGCCGCCGCAGGCCGATGCGCGGTGAGCCGAGCGATTCGGCTGATCCGATTGGCAGGCGGCCGCGTATCGTTGGTGAGGCGGGTCGTCCGGTACGCAATATGACTTCGCCGGCATAAGGAACGCAACTATCGGCAGGCGCAAGGGAGGCAGATGGCACGTCGGCAGCGAGATACCTCGGCAGGACAACGCACGGTCGCGATCGCGCTTACCCGCGACCAGGTGGACCAGGTGATGCGCGCCGCGCTGCGCCAGCCGCGCGGAGCCTCCGAAAGCGTGCTGCTGTTCGCGGCGCTCGACAGCGCGCACCAGCCGAGCGCCGACGGCGATGGCGCCGATGGGGAGGGCGCTCATGGGGACGGCGCCCACGGGGACGGCGCCCACGGTGACGGCATCCACCACGGCGACGGTAGGGCGTCGGAGAGCTTCAGGGACGCGACGAAGCGCGCTCTGCAGGCCGCGCTCGAGGACGCACAGCTCTCCCAGTCCCTGCTGCGAGGGCTCGCGCTGCTCTCCTGCTACACGCCCGATCGCGAGTGGCGCACGATCTCAGACCTCGCGAAGGAGCTCGACCTGCCGCCCTCGACGGCCCATCGCTACGCGCGCACGCTGCGCGCGATCGGGCTGCTCGAGCAGCACCCCGGCACGCGCGAATACAGGCCGGCCGCGGCGGCCTGAGATCGGCCGTTGGCATCCAACAGCCGATCCATCTAATTGAATATATTAATATTAATTATGAGACGACGACGATGTCGCCGAGGCGGAGCATGCCGAAGACGCGGTGCGCGGTTTCGATCGGCAGCTCGACGCAGCCGTTGGACTGCGGGTAGCCGTAGCCGGGGCGGATGAAGCCGTGGACGGCGTCGCCGCCGTTGAAGTAGTTCACCCACGGCACGCCCGGATCGCTGTATTTGCTGCCGTCCGGGTTCGTGCCGGTCATCGTCGTCGAGGTGAAGCGCTCGAAGATCGGGAAGGCGCCCTTTTCGGTTTCCGCGCCCGGCACGCCCGTGTTCGTGGGGCTGCTGAGCAGCACGCGGTTGCCTCTGCGCACCTGCAGCGTCTCGGGCAGCGACTCGCTGACGGTGACGAACGTGTACCGCTGCGGGTCTCTGTAGTCGTTCGCGACCGCGGAGAGCAGCTTCTGCCAGGTGAGCGGTCCCGCCGTGCCGTCCGCCTGCAGTTTGTGGTCTTCCTGGAAGACGACGAGCGCACCCTTGGTCGTGTTGTCGAAGCTGCCCTGAGCGAGCGGCGGCGCGAATGCGATGTCGGGCCTGAGGCGGCCATGCGGCGGTTCGTAGAGCAGGTGCGCGGCAACCCGCCTGCCGACCGCGCCGCGCGGCACGCGCACGCCCGGCGCTAGGCGCAGCGAGTCGGGCAGGTAGGCGAGCCTTGCGAGCGCCTCCTGCAGGGCCCTGATCGAGGGGCATGCGACATGCAGCGAGACCGCTCGCGGGCTGCCGAGGCTCGCGTGTTCGACCGCGCGCGTGCCGGCGGGCACCGTGAGGCGGTAGCTCGCGCACGGCTGCAGCGTGGCGGCGGACCTGAACACCTCCGAGTCGCCCGAGACGCTCCACGAGCCCGCGACCGCCGGATGCAGCCGCGGTCGCGGCGAGCCTGGCGCCGGCCTGCCCGAGAGCGTGACGGTCAGCCGTTCGGTCGCGTTGCCGACGCGCCGCGGCAGCCGCACGATCCGCGTGCGGCCGAGACGTCTTTCCGGCGTGACTGGCGCGCTGCCAGCCGGCTTCGAGCTGAGCAGCGAGCCGATCCCGCCGCTGCGGCCTGCGAGCATCGCGCCTGCGGCGCCCGTCGCGGCGATCGCGAGCACGAGCAGCACGCCGAGCGAGAAGGGACGCGCCGTCAGCCGCCTCCGTCCGAGTCGGCGCGCGTCGCGAGGCGCAGGGAAGCGCCGATCGACAGCCCTGCCGCCGTGCAGCCGAGCCCTCATCGGGTTCGAGGATAGCCGAGCCGACGGCGGGTGTCGAAGTGCGGGATCGTCGCGATCGGTCGGACCTGCTTGGTCATCTGAGGGTCGATCAACGCGCGAGCACGGCGAAGAAGTCGCGGTTGTAGGGGGAGAGCAGCTGACCTGGGATTCCAGGCTGGGACGGGATCACCTGCAGGGCGCTGATGCCGCCGCGGCGGTGGACGTAGAGGTAGGCGGCGACCCACTCCGGGTTGATGTCGAGCTGCACGGCTCGCTTCGCGCCGGCGCGCAGCAGCGCCTGTGCGAGGGCGGCGGGGGAGAGGCTCTCGCCGCCCGCCCAGACGAGCTGGCCGTCGCCGCGGACGCCGAGCCCTGAGCGGGCGACGTCGGCGCCGCCGCCGAGCGTCGAGCCCCAGCATTCCTGCACGCAGCTCGACAGCGTTGGGGCGGGCGCGCCTTCGTCGATCAGCAGGCGCAGGTTCTGCAGCACCGAGACGATCCTGCGGCCCCTCGCCGGCTCCTGCGAGCGCCAGCTGCCGATGCCCGTGTCGCCTTCCGCGTAGGTGACGATCGAGGCGAGGCCCGCCTTGAGCGGCGCGCCGACGCGGCCGCGCAGCAGGAAGCCGACCTCGCTGAGGTCGAGCCGGAAGCCGCCGTTGAAGCCCGCGACCGCGTTGGGGGCTTCGGGGCGCTCGATCGCGCTGCCGCCGGCCCAGCCGGAGCCCGCCGGTTCGCCGATCCCCGCGTGCAGCTTCAGGCGCAGCAGCGACTGGTCGAAGCGCATCAGCGAGACCCCCGGCCGCTGGGCGACCCACGCCGCGGTGCTGCCGTCGACGCTGACCGCCGGCCGCCAGGAGGGTCCCGCGCGCGCCGGATCGCCGAGCACCGAGATCCGTGGAGACGCCGGCGCGCGGCTCGACGTGGAACGACCGGCGCGTGTGCTCGTCGTGCTCGCGGCCGGCGAGCTGTGAGTGGCCAGCCTGCGGCTGCCGGGACGCGAGCCGGCGCTCGTCGCGACGCTTCCTCCGCATCCGCCGGCGAGCGCGATCAGGCAGGCGAGCGGCAGCAGGGCAGTCAGGCGCACCGGTCCCATCCTCGGGCTCGATTCTGCCCTACCCAGGTAACGGGGCGGTAACCCCGCGATGAGAACGCGCTCATCGGGGTAGCGAACCGGTCGTGACGACGATGACGCGCATGCCGTCGATGATCGTCCCGGCGATGCTCGTCGTCGCGGTGCTGTCGACCTCCGCGGTGAAGCCGGTCGAGTACGTGCGGATCAGCCCGACGGCGGCGAAGCACCGGTGCGCTCGCCTCGTCGCGCCTCACGCCGGCGCGACGAGCAGCTCGGGCCCCTCGACGCCGGGTCGGTTGACGGCCGGGTTCGCCGGGACCGCTGAGAGGCGCTCGCTCGGCAGCGGCCCGCACAGCGACAGCGCCTCCTCGGCGTCGAGCCGCGGATCGAGCCACGCCTGCTGAGCCTCGCGGTCGGCGAGGATGACGGGCATGCGGTCGTGGACCGCGGCGGCGACCTTGTTCGAGGACGCGTCGCAGGTGAGCAGCGTGACGCTCCGCACGCGCTCGCCCTCGATCCGCGCCGGCGCCCACAGCGCCGCGAACGCGAACGGGACCCCGCCGTCGACCCGGAACAGGAACGGCTGCGGCGGCTGCCCGCGGCGCTCGGCTTTCAGCCACTCGTAATAGCCGTCGGCAAGCTGCAGCGCGCGGCGCGCGCTGCGCGCGATCAGCGGCGAGTAGGCGCTCGAGCTGCTGACCGTCTCGAGGCGAGCGTTGATCATCCTGTTGCCGACGCTGAGGCTCTTCGCCCAGTGTGGGATGAGGCCCCATCTGAGCATCCGCGCCTCCTGCTCTCCCTTCGGCGCGACGATCGCGAGCACCTGCTCGGTTGGGGCGATGTTGTAGCGACGGGTCCCCGCGGCGAGCGCCTCGCTCAGCATCGGCACGCCGAAGTGCTCGTTCAGCTCTTCAGGGCCGACCGTGTTCGTGTAGCGCCCGCACATGCTGCGGAGGTTAGGGCGGCAGCCGGCTGACGCTCGATGCCATGCGGCTTCGCCGGATAGCCGATACAGGTCTCGCGGTGTTGGAAACACCGGAATGTCGTCCGGGTCGGGCCGTAGCTTTGCCTCATGGGCTGGCACAGGGGCCGCCTCGCGGCCTTCGACATGGAGACGACCGGCGTTCATCCCGAGTCGGACAGGATCGTCACGGCCGCGGTCAGCGTCGTCGGCGCCGACGTCGAGGGCGAGCACCACGCCTGGCTGCTCGACCCGGGCGTGCCGATCCCAGCCGAGGCGAGCGCCGTGCACGGGATCACGACTGAGATGGCGCGCGCGGAGGGCGCTCCGCCGCAGGAGGCGGTCGAGGAGATCGTCGACCTGCTCTCGCGCTGCCTGCTCGACGGTGCGCCGATCGTCGCCTACAACGCCCGCTTCGACCTGACGATCCTCGACCGCGAAGCGCGCCGGCACGGGATCGAGCCGCTGCTCGACCGCGTCGGCGGCCCTGACGGGCTGCTCGTAATCGACCCGCTCGTGCTCGACAAGCACGTCGACCGCTTCCGCAAGGGCAAGCGCACCCTGCAGCAGGTGTGCCTGCACTACCGCATCGGCCACGAGGACGCGCACAGCGCGAACGCGGACGCGCTCGCCGCGGCGCGCCTCGCCTACCGGCTCGCGAGCAGGAACCCCGAGCTGCGCGAGGCGGACCTGCCCGAGCTGCACGCCTGCCAGGTCGAATGGGCCGCGCAGCAGGCCGCCTCGCTGCAGGAGCACTTCGCGGGCCTCGGACGGGCCGAGAGCGTCGAGGGCGCCTGGCCGATCGTGCCCCTCCCGGTCGAGCTGCCGCTCGCGGCCTGACTGCGACGCGCGGGCTCGCCTGCATGTCCCGCTGCTGGGATGATTCGCTCTCAGATCGGAAAGGAGCGGAGCGATGTCAGCGGCGGAGGAGCACCCGGACGGCGAGCACGAAGGGCACGGGCCGGTCAACAAGCTCGGCGCCGAAGTCGCGGCCCAGATGGAGGCGATCGAACACGACTTCGGCGACG
>JBAIYK010000059.1:0-45148 GCA_037915935.1 Solirubrobacterales bacterium
CCATCGTCAACGGCGACACCACGATCGCGCCGTTCATCTTCGCCCGGGTCAAGAGCGGGACGCTCGCCCCGGTCAGCGCCGGGTAGCCGCCGGCCCGCCGCCAGGTAGCCGCCGGTCAGCCGGTGGCGAAGCCGACCTCCTGGCCGGCGAGCGCCAGTCCGCTGGCGCGCGCCTGCTCCGCCACGGCCGCCGCGACCGCGGGCGCCACGTCGCGGTTGAAGACCGAGGGGATGATGTAGTCCTCGCGCAGCTCCGCCTCCTCGACGATGCTCGCGATCGCGCGCGCGGCGGCCATCTTCATCGACTCCGTGATCGCCTGCGCACGCACGTCGAGCGCGCCCCTGAAGACGCCGGGGAAACAGAGCACGTTGTTGATCTGGTTCGGATAGTCCGAGCGCCCGGTCGCGACGATCCGCGCGTAGGGGGCGGCCTCCTCGGGGTGCACCTCCGGGTTCGGGTTCGCCATCGCGAACACGAGCGCGTCGTCTTTCATCTTCGCAAGCGCCTCCGCCGGCAGCGCCCTCGCGCCCGAGAGCCCGATCATCAGGTCGACGCCCTCGATCACCTCCGCCGGCGCGCCCGCGAGGCACTCGGGATTGCTCACCTCCGCGAACCAGCGCTTCACGGCGCTCATCGAGCCGTCGAGGTAGTCCTGCCTGCGCACGTGCAGCGCTCCCTGCGAGTCGGCGCCGAGGATGTCGGTGATGCCCGCCTGCCGCAGCATCTTCGTGACCGCGATCCCGGCCGCGCCGAGGCCGATGATCAGCACCCGCATCTCCGGCAGGCTGCGGCCTGTCAGCTTCGCCGCGTTGATGAGCGCGGCCATCACGACGACCGCGGTGCCGTGCTGGTCGTCGTGGAAGATGGGGATGTCGAGCCGCCGCTTCAGCTCCTCCTCGATCTCGAAGCAGCGCGGCGCGGAGATGTCCTCGAGGTTGACGCCGCCGAAGGCAGGGGCGATCAGCTCGACCGCGCGCACGATCTCCTCCGGGTCCTTGCTGTCGAGGCAGATCGGGAACGCGTCGACGCCCGCGAACTCCTTGAACAGGCAGCACTTGCCCTCCATCACTGGCATCGCCGCGGCGGGGCCTATGTCGCCGAGCCCGAGCACCGCGGTGCCGTCGGAGACGACCGCGACCGTGTTGCGCTTGATCGTGTACTGGAAGGCGCGCTCGGGCTCCTCGGCGATCGCGAGGCAGACGCGCGCGACGCCGGGGGTGTAGGCCATCGAGAGGTCGTCTCGCGTCTTCAGTGGGTGCTTGTTGTGCTGCTCGATCTTGCCGCCGACGTGCATGAGGAACGTCCTGTCGGTCGTGTCGATCACCTGCGCTCCCGGCAGCGCGCCGATCGCCTCCACGATCTGGCGCCAGTGGTCCTGCCCCGTCGCGTCGACGACGATGTCGCGCACGCTGCCCTCCGCGTCGCTCTCGACGAGGTCGATCGCGCCGACGATCCCGCCCGCCTGTGCGATCGCCGTGGTGACGTCGCCGAGCGCGCTCTGCGCGTCGAGCTTGACGCGGATCGTGAGCCTGTATTGGGCGCTTGGCGTGGCGCTCACCGTCGAATCTCCTTGGTTTGTGCGGACGGTCGCATGTTATTTGCTCGCCTGATCCGCAAGTCGCCGCGGGTGCGCGGGACGGCGGCAATAGAGTCTGGGTCGATGGCCTCGACAGCGGGCAAGAGCGGCGTGGCGAGCAGGAGCGGCGCGGCCGCGAAGGGCGGGACGGCGAGCATGAGCGGCGCGACGAGCAGCGGCGATGTGGCCGCGAAGGGCGGAGCGGTGAGCAATGACGCTGCGAGCGAGAGCACGGCGCGGCGGCGGCTCGTGCTGATCGACGGGCCGAGCCTCGTCTACCGCGCCTTCTTCGCGCTGCCGGAGTCGATCGCGACCTCGACTGGGCAGCCGACGAACGCGATCTTCGGCTTCGCCTCGATGCTCGTGAAGCTGATCGACGAACAGGGCGTGCGGCCGACGATCGTCGTCTGGGACGCGGGCACCTCCGGGCGCACCGAGGTCTATCCCGAGTACAAGGCCCAACGTCGCTCGCGCCCGGACCTGCTGAAGATGCAGTGGCCGGCGATGGAGCCGCTCGTCGAGGCTATGGGCTACCGCAACGTGACCGTCGACGGCTACGAGGCCGACGACGTGATCGCGACGCTCGCGCAGCGCGCGTGCGAGCAGGGTGTGCCGGTCACGATCGTGACGGGCGACCGCGACGTCTTCCAGTTGATCGACGAGCACGGCCTGGTAGAGGTGATGGCAACCGCGCGCGGAATCACCGAGACGAAGACCTACGACCGCGAGGCCGTGATCGACCGCTACGGCCTGCCGCCCGAGCTGATCCCCGACTTCTACGGCCTGAAGGGCGACACCTCCGACAACATCCCCGGCGTCCCAGGGATCGGCGAGAAGACCGCGAGCGAGCTGATCCAGCGCTTCGGCAGCCTCGAGCAGGTGCTCGCGAACGTCGATGAGGTCGGCGGCGTGAAGCGGCGCGAGAACCTGCGTGAGCACGCTGAGGACGCGCTCGTCTCGAAGCGACTTGCGACCGTGAGGCGCGACGTGCCGATCGAGCTAGACCTCGCCGGCGAGATCGCGGTGGAGCCCGACCGCTCGCGCGTGCGCGAGGTCTTCAGGGAGCACGAGCTGCGCGACCCGCTGCGGCGCCTCGAGGAGGCGCTCGGCGATGGCGCGCTTGCCGCGCCGGTGGAGGCAGCGACCGTGAGCGCGAAGCTGATCGACGGGACGCTCGCGGACATCGGGCGCTTGAAGGGAAAGGGGGTCGAGGGAGAGGAGCTGTGCGTCGCGCTCGCCCCCGCGCAGCCGGAGGAGGGGGCGCTGTTCGCGCACGGAGCCGCACTCCGCTTCGCGGTCGCCGCGGACGGGCAGGTGCTCGCCGGCGAGTGCGAGAGCGCGGCGGAGCTGATCGCGGCCTGCGGGTCGCGGCGCATCGTCGCTCACGACGCGAAGTCGTTCGGCGAGGTGCCGGCAGGGCTCGTCCACGACACGATGATCGCCGCCTACCTGCTCGACCCGGCGCGACGCGGCTACCCGCTCTCCGAGCTCTGCGAGGAGCGCGGCATCGGCAGCGAGCTCGCCGGGGTCGCCGGCGAGGCAGCGATGTTGGGACCGCTCGCGGACTGGCAGCGATCGCAGATCGCCGCGCGCGAGCTGACGCAGGTGATGCAGGAGATCGAGATGCCGCTGATCCCGGTGCTGCGCGAGGTGGAGCTGACGGGCGTGCGCCTGAACGTGCCGCGCCTGGAGGGCGTTGCGGAGCGCGTGCGGGAGGAGATATCGGCGCTCGAAGAAGACATCTTCCTGCTCGCCGAAGAGGAGTTCGTGATCGGCTCCCCGCAGCAGTTGAGCGAGGTGCTGTTCGTGAAGCTCGGGCTCTCGCGCAAGCGGCGCGGCAAGACCGGCTTCTCGACCGACGCGCGCGTCCTGCAGGCGATCAGGGAGGAGCACGAGATCGTGCCGAAGATCGAGCGCTGGCGCGAGCTCTCCACGCTGATCAAGACCTATCTCGACGTGCTGCCGCAGCTCGTCGACGAGCACTCGCGCATCCACACGACCTTCCTGCAGGCGGTCGCCCAGACAGGCAGGCTCTCGAGCACGAACCCGAACCTCCAGAACGTGCCGATCAGGACCCCGCTCGGCAGGGAGATCCGCGGCTGCTTCGAGGCCGCGCCCGGCAGGCTGCTGCTCTCCGCCGACTACTCCCAGATCGAGCTGCGCGTGCTCGCGCACGTCGCGCAGGAGCCGGCGCTGATGGAGATCTTCGCCAACGACGAAGACGTGCACACGGCGACCGCCTCGCGCGTGTTCGGCGTCTCGCCGGACCAGATCGACCACGGGATGCGCAGCAAGTCGAAGATGATCAACTACGGGATCGTCTACGGCCTCTCCGACTTCGGGCTCGCCGACCGCCTCAACATCCCGCGCGAGGAGGCGAAAGTCGTGATCGACGCCTACATGCAGCGCTTCCCGCAGGTCGCGGCGTTCATCGAGGCGACGATCGCGAGCGCGACCGACGAGGGCTTCGTGAAGACGCTGTGGGGACGCCGCCGCCAGGTGCCGGAGCTGCGCGCGCGCAACTACCAGGTGCGCACCCTCGGCGAGCGGCTCGCGGTCAACACCGTGATCCAGGGCACCGCGGCGGACATCATCAAGCTCGCGATGCTGCGCTGCCACGAGGCGCTCGCCGCGGAGGGCCTGACGACGAAGCTGATCCTGACGATCCACGACGAGCTGCTGTTCGAGTGCCCGCCGGCGGAGGTCGAGGCCGCGAAGGAGCTCGTCAGACGCGAGATGTGCGGCGTCTGGGAGCGTGAGCCGCCGCTCGCGGTCGACGTCGGCGTGGGCGAGGACTGGCTGAAGGCGAAGTAGCGACCAAGGCGCACGCAGTTCAAAATCGAACATCGCCTACGCGCCCATCGTTCGTGCCCGACCGTGCCGGCGTCCCCGGCGTTGGGCTGACGCGCCCGATCAAGGGGGGACCCGCCTAATCGAGGGCGGAGCGGAAGCCCTCACGCCAGGAGGGGATCTGCGGGCGCCAGCGAAGCGCCTCCTTCGCGCGCTCGTTGCTCGCGCCGTCTCCTTTGCGCATCATGCAGACGCCGATCGCGCCGGCGAGCGGGCGCGCGATCGGCGCGGGCAGCCGTCGCGGCGGCGGGGCGCCGACCGCGCGAGCCAGCTCCGGCAGCCACTCGCGCACCGGCGCGGGCTCGTCGTCGACGACGGTGTCGACGCCGCGCGGCGCCTGAAGCGCGGCGATCACGGCGCGCGCTGCGTCGTCGACGTGCACGAAGGACCACACCGCGCCCCCGCCGCCGAGGATCGGCAGCTGCCGGCGGCGCACCTGCTCGACGGTCGCGCCGTCGCGGGAGAGCGACGTGCCGGGGCCGTAGAGCCAGCCGAAGCGCAGCACGACGCCATCGATCCCGTCCGCGGAGCGGACGGTGTGCTCGAGCATGTGCAGCGCGTTGATCGAGCGCATCAGCGGCTTCGGCGCCTCGAAGTTGAGCGGGTCCTCCTCGCTGCGCAGCGGCGGCCTGCCCGCGATCCCCGCGAGCGGCATGTAGAGGAAAGCGGCGCTCTGGGCGATGAGGCGCTTCGCGCCCGCCTGCTGGGCGGCGGCGACGAGGTCGCGCGTGCCGTCCTCGCGCAGCCTGTCGTTGACCGCGAGCTCGCGCGGCAGGCGGCGGAGATCGATCTGTCGCGGCAGCGAGGTGATCATGTGGATCACTGTCTGAGGCGCCGCGGCGGCGACCGTTTCGATGACCGCCTCGCGCTTCAGCGCGTCGAGGATCACCGGCTGAGCGCCCGCCTCCCGTAGGCGCTCTGCCTTGGCCGGCGTGCGCGTGCTCGCGAAGACCTCGTGCCCGGCGGCGACCAGCATCGGGGTGAGCCGCGAGCCGATCGCGCCGGTCGCCCCGGCGAGGAAGATCCTCATCGAGGCGCGAGCCTACCAGCGCTCTAGCCGTCGTCAAGATGTGCGAATGCTTCGACCAGGAGGTTTACGCCGCGCTCGATCGCGGGCTCCGGCAGGCCGCCGTACCCAAGCAGCAGGCAGGGCTCTCCACGCGCGCCGCCGGCAGGGCCCGACCCGCCGTCCGCCTCGACCGGCCCGCTGCCCGCCTCGATCGACCCGCTGTCCGCCTTCACGGACCCGCCGTCCGCCTTGAAGCGGTGCAGCGAGATCCCCTCGAGCCCGAGACCGCGGCTCGCGGCCGCGTCGATCAGCGCGGGCTCATCGACGGCCGCCGGCAGCATTACCGGCTCGAAGAGCCCGCATGGGCTGCCGGCCGGACGCGCCTGCGGCAGGCGCCTCGCGAGCGCGTCGAGCAGCGCCCGCCGCCGGCGCTCGTACGTGGAGCGCATGCGCCTGAGGTGGCGGTCGAGCTCGCCCTTCGCGACGAAGTCCGCGAGCGCGAGCTGTCCGATCGCCTCCGAGCCGCCGTCCTCGGCCGCCTTCGCGGCGGCGAGCTGCCATGAGAGCCACGACGGCGTGAGCAGCCAGCCGATCCGCATCGCCGGCGCGAGCCGCTTGCTCGCCGAGCCGGCGTAGAGCACGCGCTCGGGCGCGAGCCCCTGCAGCGCGCCGACGGCGCCGCGGTCGAAGCGCAGCTCGCCGTCGTAGTCGTCCTCGACAATCAGCGTCTCGCTGCTCTCCGCCCACTCGATGAGCGCCGCCCGGCGCCGTGCGCTCAGCGTCACGCCGGTCGGGAACTGGTGCGAGGGCGTGACGACGACGACCGCGGCGTCGGTCGCGGCCAGCGCCTCGACGTCGATGCCCTCGTCGTCGACGCTGACCGGCTGCACCTGCAGGCCGCACAGCTCGGCGATCAGGCGGTGGGTGTGCCAGCCTGGATCCTCGAGCGCGATCGAGCGCAGCCCCTGCGCGGCGAGCGCCCTGCAGAGCAGCGAAAAGCCCTGCATGAAGCCCGTGCAGACGAGCAGGTGCTCAGGGTCGGCGGCGGCGCCGCGCACGCGCGCGAGGTAGTCGCCGAGCGCGGCTCTGAGCTCGGGCACGCCGCGCGGGTCGGGGTAGCCGATCGCGGACAGCGGCGACTGCCGCAGCGCGGCCTTGATCGAGCGCTGCCAGCGGTCGCGCGGGAAGCTCGCGAGGTCCGGCAGGGTCGGGCGCATGTCGTAGGAGAACCGCGGCATCAGCGAGCGCGCGGGCGAGGGTCGCTCGAGCGCCCGCACCGCGGAGCTGACGCGCACCGGCGCGCCTTGGCTGCTCGTGAGGTAGCCCTCCGCCGCGAGCTGGCCGTACGCCTCGCTGACAACCCCGCGCGAGACGCCGAGCGTCGCGGCGAGGCGCCTGCTCGACGGCAGCCTGCTGCCCGCGGGCAGCCGCCCGCTGCGGATGCTCTGCCGCAGCGCCTGCTCGAGCTGCTCGTGGATAGAGACCGCTCCGCCCCGCACGGTGGCGCGCCGCTCGATCGCGACGAGCAGGTCGAGGTCCCAAACTGGACCAGTCTCGCGGTCCATCACTGGCACTGTATATGAGGCCAGTCTCCGCGTAACGTCTCGCGCAGTCGAACTTCACCGGTCGACCCGAAAAGGAGCGAGAGATGAAACGTCAGGTGACGATCGTGGGAGCGGGGATCGCGGGTCTCACCGCTGCGATCGCCTGCGCGGAGGAGGGTGCGACGGTGAGGCTGCTCGAGGCGCACGAGACGCTTGGCGGGCGCGCGCGCAGCATGGACGGCCCCTACAAGGCGAACCTCGGCCCGCACGCGATGTACGACGACGGGTCCTTCTGGGCCTGGATGCGCAAGCGGGGCATCCTGCCCGAGCACTGCAGCGCCCGCCTGACGGGCGTGCGCATGCGGATCGAGGGCGAGCTGAGGCGCACGCCGCCGATCGAGATGCTGCCGGCCGTGCTGCGCCTGCGCGGGCGCGAGGCGCCGGTCGACCTCGACTTCAGGACCTGGGCGAGCCGCCACGCGGGCGAGCGCGTCGCCGCGATGCTGTCCTCCGCCGCGGGCGTCTTCACCTTCCACCACGACCCAGGCGAGCTGTCGGCCGCGTTCGTGTGGTCGCGCGCCGTGCGCCTGCTGCTGACGGTGCCGAGCATCGTGCGCTATCCCACCGGCGGCTGGAGCACGCTCGTCGCCGCGCTCGAGGCAAGGGTCCGCGAGCTGGGTGTGAAGGTGGAGACCGACTCGCCGGTCGACCGACTGCCGGAGCCGCCCGTGATCGTCGCGACCGAGCTGCAGCAGGCGCGGGCGCTGCTGCGGGACGAGGGCCTGCGCTGGCGCAGCGGGTGCACCGTCTGCCTCGACGTCGGCATCGCGCAGCGACGCGGGGACCCCTTCGTTGTCTCCGATTTCGACGAGTCAGGCTGGATCGGCCGCTACTCGACGACGAACCCGTCGATCGCGCCGCAGGGCGAGGAGCTGATCCAGGCGCAGATGCCGATCCGGCCGGGCGAGGACGTCGACGCCGCGGCGCTGCGGCTCGAGCGATTCCTCGACGTCGGGCTGCGAGGCTGGCGCGAGCGCGAGACCTGGCGCCGGCGGCAGGTGATGGACGGGCGCTCCGGTGCGCTCGACATGCCCGGGCAGAGCTGGCGCGACCGGCCCGCGGTCGACCGCGGCGACGGCGTCTTCCTCGCGGGCGACATGGTCGCCGCGCCGGGGATGCTCGGAGAGGTCTCCTGGGCGAGCGCGATCGAGGCGAGCCGGCTCGTGCTCGCCGCTCGCGGCGAGAGCAGGCCGCGGCTGCGGCAGGTCGCCTGAGGGTGGACACGCCGCATGCGGCGTGGTCAGGACGGCCGCATGCGCCGGTTGGTCCCTAGTCCTCGTCCTCGTCCTCGCCGTCGCCCGGCTGGCGGATCTCGCCGAAGGCTTTTTCGTAGTCCGCCATGTTCTCGTTGATGCTGCGCAGCAGGTCGAAGACGATCGTCGGCGGTATGCGCACGCGCGAGACGACCTGGGCGCTCATCGTGTCCTCGTCGCCGCCGGCGAAGGGCTGGATCACGCAGAAGTCGATCGCGAAGTCGTGCTGTGTGTGCCAGACGCCGACGAGGTTCGCGTAGTGGCCCGCGACCTGGTCCGGCGGCACGTTGATCCTGAGGTTCGGCGTCTCGTCGTCCATCGCGCTCGCAGCAGTGTCGCAGGTGTGGGCGTGTCCGGGCTCAGGCGGCCGCGAGCGCCCGCCCGGAACCGGCGGGCGGGTGGGCTCCTGGTCCGGGCTGACCATGCACGAACGACGGCGGCGCGATCGCGAGGTAGTGGTCGAAGGCCCACCTCGCGATGCGGGGGCTCCTCATCGGACGCGTGATGAGCGTCGCGAGCGGTCCCGTGTTGAGCGCGCCGATCGCGCGCTGCGCCCGCAGCAGCCAGCGGAACTTCCACTCGTGGGAGTCGGAGAAGGCGGCGTAGCGAGCGAGCGCCTGTGCGCGAGTCGCGCGTCCGGCGAGCGCCTCCCTGATCTCGCGCCCACAGGCGAGGCCGAAGTAGAGCGCGGTCCTGATGCCCTCGGCGGTGAGCGGCAGGCAGTGCCCCGCGGAGTCGCCGACGAAGAACACGCCCGCTTCGGTCGCGGGCCTGAGCTGGTGGGGAATCCAGTTGCCCTGGTAGCGCACCGCGGGCAGCTGCAGCTCGGCGGCGAGGGCGACGGTCGGCTGCTTGACGTGGTGGGTGGGCCAGAACGAGCCGACGCCGACGCGCAGCTCGTCGCCCGCGGGGAAGCTCCAGGCGTAGCCGGCTCTGATGTGGCGGGGGTCGATCCACAGCTCCATCTCCTCGCCCTCGCCCTGAGGGTGGACCTCGAGGCCGCGCGATAGCCTCGCGTTCGGCGGCTGGATCTGCAGCGACTGGCCGAGCACGCGCCGCCAGCCGAGCGCGTCGACGACGAACGGAGCCCTGATCGCGCCGCGGTCGGTGTGGACGGTGTGCGTGCAGGCGTGCGCGGGCGGGCGCGAGGCCGCGCTGGGGACGTTCGAGGCGGCGCTGGTGACATTCGGCTCGCCGTCTCCTGCGCGCGTGATCCCGTCGACCTTCGCGATCTCGAACTGCGTCTCGCGCAAGCCCGTCTGCTGCCAGAGCAGCGCGCAGAGCTCCCTGTAGTCGAAGGTGGAGAACGTCCAGGGCAGCTGCCAGCGAGCGGAGGCGGCGGGGGTGTGCACGCGCAGCGTCGAGAAGGTCTGGCGCAGCGAGCCCTGCAGTGAGAGACGCGTGAGCCACTCGGTCGGGATGCCGCAGGCGGAGGTCTGGCGCTCGCCTATCTCGTAGCGGTCGACGATGAGCACCTTCGCGCCGCAGCCGGCGAGCTCGCGCGCGACCGCGAGCCCCGCGAAGGACGCGCCGCAGACGAGGACGTCGCAGTCGCGGTCGATGACGGTGCGCTCTGCGCCCCGCTTCGTCGCTCGGACGGGCATGGCGGGGATGATAGGCGTCGTCGGCGCCCGTTCGACCCAGGCGCGGCGACGCGCTGCGACCGTCGTTCGCCCGAAGATCGAGCCTGCGCTAGGCTTGCACTCGTGCAGACGGCGGTGGAGAACGCGCAGGCGAAGGTGGTCGAGGGATCGAACGGGCTGCTGCTCGAGGTCGACGGCCAGATCGTCCCGAACTACGACGCGACGATGAAGCCTTTCGAGGAGGGCGAGGTCGTGACGGGGCACGTCGTGAGGATCGACAAGGACGAGGTGCTCGTCGACATCGGCTACAAGTCCGAGGGGGTGATCCCCTCGACGGAGCTGTCGATCCGCAAGACGGTCGACCCGCGCGAGGAGGTCTCGCTCGGTGAGGAGGTCGACGCGCTCGTGCTCGTGAAGGAGGACCCCGACGGGCGCTTGATCATCTCGAAGAAGCGCGCGCGTTTCGAGAAGGCGTGGCGCAAGATCGAGGCGGCGGCCGAGTCGGGCGAGCCGGTGAAGGGCACCGTGATCGAGGTCGTGAAGGGCGGCCTGATCATCGACCTCGGGGTGCGCGGGTTCCTGCCGGCCTCGCTCGTGGATATCCGCCGGGTTCCGAACCTCGACGAATACTTGTCAGAGACGATCGAGTGCAAGGTGATCGAGCTCAACCGCTCACGCAACAACGTCGTGCTCTCGCGGCGGGCGGTGCTCGAAGAGGAGCGCAAGGAGGTCCGCCAGCAGATCCTCGATCGCCTGCAGCCAGGGCTCGTCGTCGAGGGCCAGATCTCAAACATCGTCGACTTCGGCGCCTTCGTCGACCTCGACGGGATCGACGGCCTGATCCACATCTCCGAGCTGTCCTGGTCGCACGTGAACCATCCGAGCGAGGTCCTGAAAATCGGCGACACCGTCCAGGTGAAGGTGCTCGACATCGACCGCAGCCGACAGCGCATCTCGCTCGGCTTGAAGCAGACCCAGGAAGACCCCTGGCAGCGGATCGTCGACACCTACAACGTCGGCGACGAGCTCGAAGGCAAGGTGACGAAGGTCGTGACGTTCGGCTCCTTCGTCGAGATCCTCGACGGCGTCGAGGGTCTCGTCCACATCTCCGAGCTCGCGGCCCACCACGTCGAAAGCCCGCGCGAGATCGTCCACCCAGGCGACGAGATCAGGGTGAAGATCATCGAGATAGACGCCGAGCGCCGCCGCCTCTCACTCTCGGCGAAGCGCGTCGAGGACCAGATCCTGCCGGTGAAGCGCGCCCCACAGGCCGCCGCGCCGGCGAGCGCCGAGGCCGCCGCGGCCGAGCCGACCGCAGCCGCGCCCGCGAGCGCCGATACCGCGTCGGCCACAGCCGGGCCCACTGACGCCGCCGACGCCGCGCTCGCTGAGGCCGCGCCAGCCCCACAGACTGCAGCCGAGGCGGACGAGAGCGCGGCGAGCGCCTCGGCGACCGAGCCCTCGCAGGGTGAGCAGAACGACGGTGAGCAGCGTGGAGCCGAGGCCGCCGCGGCTGAGGTCGCCGCTCCGGCCGAGGCTCCCGCTGCCGAGCAGGCTGCTCCGACCGTTGAGGTTGCCGAGACGCCCGCGGCCGAGCAGATCCCGGACGCGGCGACCGAGCCCGCGCCGGCGGACGAGTCCGGGGCGGCGGACGGGCCCGCGGCGGAGCCCTCTCCGGCAGCAGAGTCGACGGGCGACTGACGCTCTCGCCGGCGGGCGCCTCGTGTCGGTCGCGGTGATCGGGCTGACGGGCGGCATGGGCGCGGGCAAGTCGACTGCGCTCGCGGCGTTGCGGAAGCTCGGCGCTGAGACGATCTCCTCCGACGAGATCGTCCACGACCTCTACCGCGAGCGCGTGGTGATCGAGGCGGTGACAGCTCGCCTCGGCAGGCGCGTCGCCCGCGACGGCGAGATCGACCGCGCCGCGGTCGCGGACGCGGTGTTCGCGGACCCCGCGGAGCGCAGGTGGCTCGAGCAACTGCTGTGGCCGCTCGTCGGCGAGCGAATCGCGCGATGGCTCGATCGCGTGCAGAGCATGTCACCGGTGCCGAAGGCGGCGGTGATCGAGGTGCCGCTGCTGTTCGAGTCAGGGCTCGACGAAGGCTGCGACGCGACGATCGCGATCGTCGCGGACGACGCGACGATCGCGCAGAGGACCGCCGACAGGGAGCTCGTCGGCGTGCGGCAGCGGGCGGGCAGGCAGCTCTCGCAGGAGGAGAAGGCGAGCAGGGCGAGCTTCGTCGTCCACAACGACGGCGACCTCGACGAACTGGAGCAGGAGCTGTCGGGGGTGCTGGAGAATCTCGCCAGGTGAGCTATGTGAGCCGCAGTCGCAGCCTGAGCGTCCACTCGGTCCGCCGCGGCCGGCTGCGGCTCGGATTCGCGCTCGCGGCGACCGTCGCGGTGATCGCCGGCGTCGCGCTCACCGCCCATGTGCGGCCCGAACACCCGCTGCCGCTGAGCGACGCGGCGATCATCCGGACGGAGGCTGCGAAGAAGGGCCTCGACCCCGCCCTGATCGCTGCCGTCATCTACGCCGAGACGAAGTTCGTGCCGCGCGAATCGTCCGCGGGCGCGAAGGGCCTGATGCAGATCCTGCCCTCGACCGCGCACTACCTCGCGAGGCTGTCGGGGGGCGTCTCGTTCAAGACAGGCGATCTCGCCGACCCGGCCGTCAACATCGCCTACGGCAGCTACTACCTGCGCTACCTGCTCGAACGCTACCGCGGCAACGAGCTGCTCGCGGTCGCCGCCTACAACGCCGGCGTCAGCAACGTCGACGCCTGGACGGCGAGCTCCGCCGCGCAGGGCAGGCGCCTGCGGCTGCCCGACATCCCGTTCGCCGAGACCCGCGCCTACGTGAGCCGCGTGCTGAGCGCGCAGGCGACCTACCGCCGCCTCTACGCGCAGCAGCTCGGGTTGGCGGGATAGAGCGGCGGCCAACCACGGCGAGGCGCCGGCGGGACGGGCCCAGCCGGCGCCTGCAACGAGAGGAGCGGGAAACTCGAAGGAGTCGCCGATTACCGCGCCGCGCCGGCGACGGCGACCATCTCGGCGGAGCGCTTCACCTCTTCGAGCGTGTGCTGCTCCTGCTCGAGATTGCGCTGCAGCAGCGAGACGACGTCCTGGCGGCCGAGCGCCTTCGCTTTCGTGATCAGTGACTCGTAGACAGCGATCTCGTGGTGCTCGGTCTCCGCCGCCCCGGAGAGGATGATCGAGTCGACGATCGATTCGTCGCTCTTCTTGACGTTCGTCTTGCCCTCCTTGTGGATCGCCTCGATCGTCGGGCAGGGCGATTCGTCGGCCTCCCAGCCGAGCGCGGAGAACGCCTGCTCGAGGTTGCCTATCTGCTCGCGCGTCTCGTCCTGATGGTGCCTGAAGAGTTGCTTGAGCCGCTCGTCGTGAGCCTCTTCGATGCTGTCGTCGAGGATCTTGTCGAGCACCGTGTGCTCCATCTTCAGGGCGGCGCCAAGCTGGAAGTTGAAGGCGTCCTGCGGGGTGTCGAGTTTCTCGAACATCGTGCTCCCTTCGTCGTCTGTGCGTGCCGGGTGGGCTACCCCGCCTCGCCGCCGCGATTCGTCCACCGGGCACGTCGTCTAAGAACGCGGCCAGGACTCCTCGCAGCGTCGCCTCGATTCGCGCTCGACGCGCAACACCGGCCGGTCTTGGGCGCGAGCCGCCGCTACCGTAGAGCGGGCGATGCCAGAGTTCCGCCTCGACTCCGCCTTCACGCCGACGGCCGACCAGCCGCAGGCGATCGAGCGCCTCGCCGAGGGCGTGAGCGGGGGAGAGCGCTTCCAGACGCTGCTCGGCGCTACCGGGACGGGCAAGACGATGACGATGGCGGGCGTGATCGAGGCGGTGCAGCGCCCGGCGCTCGTGATCGCCCACAACAAGACCCTGGCCGCGCAGCTGTGCAACGAGTTCCGGACCTTCTTCCCGGACAACGCAGTTGAGTACTTCGTCTCCTACTACGACTACTACCAGCCGGAGGCGTATGTTCCGAGCAAGGACCTCTACATCGAGAAGGACTCCGCGATCAACCAGGAGGTCGATCGGCTGAGGCATGCGGCGACCGCCGCGGTGTTCGCCCGCCGGGACGTGATCGTCGTCGCGTCGGTCTCCTGCATCTACGGCCTCGGCTCGCCGGAGGTCTACGAGATGAACGTGCAGATCCTGAAGCGCGGCGAGGAGATCGACCGGGAGGCGCTGCTGCGCAAGCTCGTCTACATCCAGTACAACCGCAACGATTCGGTGCTCTCCCGCGGCACGTTCCGGGTGAGAGGGGAGACGCTCGAGGTCTTCCCCGCCGACGGCGAGACCGCGTATCGGGCCTGCTTCTTCGGCGAGGAGATCGAGCGCCTGCAGCAGTTCGACCCGCTGACGGGCGAGGTGATCGCCGACGACATCGAGCACGTCGCGATTTGGCCGGCAACCCACTACAACGTGAAGGAGGGGACCGTCGAGGCGGCCGTGGAGGAGATAGGCAGGGAGCTGAACGCGCGCTGCGAGCAGCTCGAGTCGGAGGGCAAGATGCTCGAGTCGCACCGCCTGCGCCAAAGGACGCAGTACGACATGGAGATGCTGCGCGAGATGGGCTTCTGCTCGGGCATCGAGAACTACTCGCGCATCCTCGACGGGCGCGCCCCCGGCGAGCGCCCCTACTGCCTGCTCGACTACTTCCCGAAGGACTTCGTCTGCTTCATCGACGAGTCCCATCAGACGGTGCCGCAGCTCGGCGGCATGTACGAGGGCGACCGCTCGCGCAAGCAGACGCTCGTCGACTACGGCTTCAGGCTGCCAAGCGCGCTCGACAACCGCCCGCAGACCTTCGAAGAGTTCCTGTCGATCACGCCCCAGCTCGTGTTCGTGTCCGCGACCCCAGGCGAGTTCGAGCGCACCCGTGCGCAGCGGATCGTCGAGCAGATCGTGCGCCCGACCGGGATAGTCGACCCGGCCGTGCAGGTGCGGGAGACGAAGAACCAGATCGACGACCTGATGAACGAGGTGAGGGCGCGCGTGGCCAGGGACGAGCGCGTGCTCGTCACGACGCTGACGAAGAAGATGTCCGAGGACCTGTCTCAGTACCTGCTCGAGATGGGCTTCAAGTGCCGCTACCTGCACTCCGAAGTGGACACGCTGCAACGCATCCAGATCATCAGGGAGCTGCGGCTGGGACAGTACGACGTGCTCGTGGGGGTGAACCTGCTGCGCGAGGGGCTCGACCTGCCCGAGGTCTCGCTCGTGGCGATCCTCGACGCGGACAAGGAGGGCTTCCTGCGCGGCGAGACCTCCCTGATCCAGACGATCGGCAGGGCGGCGCGCAACGTGAACGGGACCGTGCTGATGTACGCGGACAGGGAGACCGCGGCGATGCGGGCGGCGATCGCGGAGACCGAGCGCCGGCGGGCGATCCAGGTCGCCTACAACGAAGAGCGCGGGATCACGCCGGAGACGATCGTGAAGGGCATCTCCGATATCGCGGAGTTCCTGCAGAGCGAGTCGAAGCTGCCGCGGGGCCGACGGCGGCGGCGCGAGCGCGCGAGGGACGGCGCGCCGAGGCACGAGCTCGAGCGCATGATCGTCGAGCTCGAAGAGGAGATGGCGGAAGCCGCCGACGAGCTGCGCTTCGAGTACGCGGCGACGCTGCGCGACGAGATCAGGCAGCTGCGGCGCGACCTCGACACCGCCCAGGCGAGCGAGGCTCCCGCGGAGGAGACCGTCTGACGTGGCCGGCGAGGAGCCCGAGGGACGAAGCCTCGTGGAAGCGGCCGGCGAGGAGACGGTCGTTGCGAAAGCGCGGGCGCGCGTGATCGCGGTCGCGGAGGCGGCTTCTGCGCTGCGGAGCAGGATCGAGTCGATCGACTCCGAGCTCGACCGCCTGGTCGAGACGCTGCGTTCGGCGGGCGCGAGGCTCGCCGAGGAGCTGGGCGCGGTCGAGCGCGACGTGAGCGCCCTGTACGAGGCCGCGGGCATGCGGACGTCCGCACCGCCGGAGACGCCGGAACCGCCGGCGACGGACCTCGAGGGCGCGCGTCTCACCGCCCTCAACATGGCGCTGAACGGCGACTCGCGCGAGGCGACTTCGCGCTACCTCGTCGAGCACTTCGGCCTCGCCGAGCCGGACGGCCTGATCGAGGAGGTCTACTCGGCGGTCGAGCGCTGAGGCCCGCTCGCGACCGCCGTGAGCACGCCGTCGCCGTGGAGAAGTCACGGCCGCGCGAGGCGTGTACGATGTGAGATGTTTCCTGATATCAAGTTGGACGAGCCGATCGACGGCCTCGACGCCTGGTGAGGCGACGGTCTCCCCCGATGCGACGAGCGGCGTCGACGGGTTGACATGGGACTATTCGTCTAATGGACTATTCGAAGCGTCGCGTCGCGGTCAGAGTCGCAACGCAGATGAGACTTGGGGCAGAGAGCTGCGAGGGCTCCCGCGGGATGACGAGGGCGTGGGCGGACCCTGAGCAGGCAACGAGCGGCGAGGCGTCGCGAGATCGGAGGAGGGAGAGGATTTGAGCCCGAAGATGGGAACACGCAGCGGCGCGCGCCTCACGGAACCGCGCTACTCGCAGTCGCTCGAGACCGGCCTGCTCGTGATGAAGGGCTTCTCGAGCGAGCGGCCGTTGCAGGGCATAGCGGACGTCGCCGACCGCATGGAAGCGAGCCGCAGCACGGTGCACCGCTACATGACGACGCTCGTCGCGCTCGGCATGCTCGAGCAGGACTCGCTCTCGCGGCGCTACCGCGTCAGCCTGCTGCCTGCGGACATCGGCGCCGCGGCGATCGACTCGAGCCGCGTCGTGAGGGCGGTCGACGGCCACCTCGCGACGCTGCGCCGCGAGACCGGCTGCACGGTGAGGCTCGGGGTGCTCGTCGACCTCGACGTGCTGCTCGCGCGCACGGAGCGCAGCTCTGCGGAGGGCCAGGGGCTGCTCGGCGTGCAGCTGCGCCGGGGCGCGAGGCTCCCCGCGCACGCGACCGCCCTCGGCAAGGTCCTGCTGGGCGCGTTCGAGCAGAGGCGGCTGCGCGACCTGCTCGGAGGGACGAGCCTCGCGAAGCTGACGCCGAAGACGCTGACGAGCAAGCGCAACCTCGTTGCGGAGGTCGCGACGGCGAGGGAGCAGGGCTTCGCGCTCGAGCGCGAGGAGGCGCAGCAGGGCGTGATCGGGATCGCGGCGCCCGTGCGCGACTCGAGCGGCGAGCAGATCGCCGCGCTCGGACTCGTCGCGCACACGCCCGAGATCGGGCTGCGGCAGCTGCAGGAGGCGCTGCCGGCGCTGCGGTCGAGCGCGGAGGCGATCGGCGCGGGCGTCGCCGCGCGCGAGCCGTCGCGACGCAGGCGCCGCGCCGCCGAAGCCTGAAGCAGCGCGGGCGCGCCGAGGCGTTCGCGGGCGGCGTGCGGCTGCCGGCGGGGCGCCGCCTCGCCCGACCGCGGACCGGGGAGAGGGCCGAGCGGAGACCGTTCGAGGCGGATTGCTCGCAATGTCTCCAGCTATTTGACTTGCCGATCGGGCGCCGCCATGATGGCGCGATGTCTTCGGCGAGCCGTGCGGGCGCATCGGTCATCCCGCGGCGATGACGATCATCCTCCAAGCGGTCGGAGTGCTCGCGGCCGGGCTCGTGCTCGCGTGGCTGCTCGCGAGCGCCCTCGCTCCCCTGCAGCGGTTCCGGTTCGCCGGCGTCGGGATCGCGGTCGTCGCGATCGCGGGCGTCCTGTTCGTCGTGCACGCGCTCGAAATCGGCAGCGGGTTGCCGGAATCGACCGCGACGGCCGCGAAAGCGTCTCTGTTCGACGCCGAGCACGCGGGCAACCCGAGCGCGAACAACGCGTTCCTCGTCTGGGCGCGCAGGCAGATGCTCGCGCAGAGCGGCCGCGGCAGCACCTACTACCTCGATCCCCCGAGCGTCCTGCAGAACGCGGAACTCGGCCAGTGGAGCACCTACGTGCTGCTGCCGGAGCGGGCGACCGCGAAGCTCGCCGAAGCCGACTGGATCGTCTTCTACGAAGCGACGGCGGCATCGTTCGCCCATGTCCGCCGCGAAGTCGGTCAGCTCATCCAGTTCGCGCCTGGCTTCGCGGTCGCGAGGAGGTCGAATGCGCGCTGAGCTCGGCCCGCTCGCGCTGATCGCCGGCTACTGCTTCGCGGGCCTCGGCGTGCTCGCGGCGCTGCGGCTCGTGCGCCTCACCGGCCGCGGGGTCGCCGCCGGCCTCGGGCTCGCATTCGTCGTCGGAGTCGCGCTCGTGTCGATCGCCGAGATCGAGCTGCTCGTGATCGGCGCGTCTGTCGGGCCTGCGACGTTCGCCGTTCTCATCGCCCTGTTCGGCGGGGCGGGATTCGCGGTCGCGTGGCGTCGCGCAGGATCGCCGCGGCCGTCGCTGCGCAGGCGCGGCGGCGAAGGAGGCGGAGAGGGCGCGACGAGGTCGCGGCAGCGGCGTTCGTGGTGGTCTCGCGACGCTCGCAGGCGCTCGATGCGCAGGCTCGGCGTCGACCGCTGGACCGCGATCGTCGTGATCGGCGCGCTGGCGATCTTCGCGATCGTCAGCTTCCGCTGGGCGCTCGTGCAGCCGCTGCAGGTGTGGGACTCGTGGTCGATCTGGGCGCGCAAGGGCACGCTGCTCTACGACTACGGGCATCTGCCGACGGCGTTCTTCACCTCGCACGTCTACACGTTCATGCACGGCGACTACCCGCTGCTCGTGCCGCTCTACGAGTCGAGCTGGTTCCACGCCGTCGGCTCTGCGAACACCCAGAGCCTGCACGTCTGGTTCTGGTTCCTGTTCGCCGGCTTCCTGTGGGCGACCGCGTACCTCGCCGCGCGCGTCGCCCGCCCTATCGTCTGGGCTCCGCTCGTCGGCCTCGTAGCGGTCACGCCCGCGATCTGGAACCAGCTGATGACGATGTACGCGGACGTGCCGATGGGCCTCTTCCTGATGCTCGGGGTGCTCTGCCTCGGTATCTGGCTGACGGGCCGGCGCCCGCGCGACCTCGCGCTGTCGGCGATCCTGCTCGCGGCCGCCGCGAGCACGAAGAACGAGGGTCTCACCGCGGTCGTGAGCGTGCTCGTCGTCGCGGCTGTCTTCGCGATCGTGACGGCGCCGCGCGAGCTCTCGCGGCTGCGCGCGCTGAGGCCGATCGGGCTCGCGATCGCGGGCGTCGCGCTCGCGCTGCTGCCGTGGCGCCTGTGGGTCTCAGCTCACCACATCAAGGTCGAAATAGAAGCGAGCAAGGGCCTGAAGCCGTCGTATCTGTCCGCGCACTCGGGCAGGATCGAACCGGCTTTCAACGCCCTGTTCTCAGAAGTCGCGAACCAGGGCAACTGGGCCTACCTGCTGCCGATCGCGATCGCGCTGCTGATCGCCGCGCTCACGGTCCCACGGCTGCGCAGCATCGCCGGCTTCTACGGGCTCGCGACGTTCGGCGCGGGCCTGCTCGTCCTGTGGGCCTACGTGATCAGCCCCGCCGAACTGAACTGGCTGATCATCACCTCCGCGAGCCGCACCGTCGTCGGGCCGATGATGATCGCGATCGCCGGCAGCTTCCATCTCGCGGGCGCTCTGATGCGGGACGTGAAGCGGATCGCGCCAAGCGCCGCGCGCGAGCGCAACGACCGGCGCGGGGCCCACGCGCAGGCTCCGAAGCGGGCGCGCACGCGGCGAGCGCCCTCGGCGTCGAGTCGCTAGCCGCGGGGCGGCGGGACTAGTGACGGGTAACGGGTCCCGGCGGGGAGCTGGCTGGGTCTGACAGGGCGGCGGAGCTAGCCGCGAGGTTGCGTGAGGTCGCGCGGGTCGCGGATCGCCCCGTTCGCGCTCACGCGCTCCGAGCCGGAGGGCGCCGCGGCGCCGGCATCTGCGAGCAGCGGTCCGGCGGCAGACTGCACGGCGGCCGACTGCGGCGGCCGCAGCGGTCGCAGGCGCGTGCGCAGCAGCACGAACACCGCCCTGAAGCCGTCGCGCCAGGTGATGTTCTTTCCTTCCTCGTGAGTCCTGCCGTAGTAGGAGATCGGGATCTGGTAGACCCGCATCTTGCGGCGGCAGATCTCACCCGTGATCTCGGGCTCGATGCCGAAGCGGTCCTCGGTGAGGCGCAGCTGCTTCAGGGCCTCGCGACGGAACGCCTTGTAGCCCGTCTCCATGTCCGTCAGCGTCGTGTTGAAGAGCACGCCCGTCAGCAGCGACAGGAAGCGATTGCCGATCAGGTGCCAGAACATGTAGGCGCGCTGTGCCTGGCCGCCGGACAGGCGCGAGCCGTAGACGACGTCGGCCGCTTCGCGCTGGATCGGCTCGATGAGGGCGGGGACGTCGCGCGGGTCGTACTCCATGTCGGCGTCCTGGATGACGACGATCTCGCCTTTGCAGTGGGGGATGCCGTGGCGCAGCGCGGCGCCCTTGCCGCCGTTTCGCTTGCGCAGCAGCTGTAGTCGCCCGTCCGCGGTCACCCGCGAGGAGACGATCTTCGCCGTCTCGTCCGTCGAGCCGTCGTCGACGACGATCGCCTCGTGGTCGAGGCGCAGCGCCTCGATGCCGTCGAGCACGGCGTCGATCGTCCTCGCCTCGTTGTAGGCGGGGATGAGGAAGGTGATGTCGACCGTCGAAGGCATCGCGTGAAGGCGTTGGGCCTCGCCGCCGCGATCCGGTCGACGCGACGACCCGATCGGCGCAGCGGCGCTCGTCCAGCTTGAACGACGCGCGTCAGACTGTCGCGGGCAGCTCGTCGCAGAGGTGCAGGCACCGGTCGCGAGGAGCGGAAAACCCCTTCACATAGCGGGATTTGCTGCACATCGGATCTATGGGGCGGGTCGCGAGTGTTTCTCTTTGCAGGCGGTCAGATGCCCGCGACGGCCTCGCCATGTCCCGCCCCGCACCGATGCGCGCCAGCTCTTTGCGGCCTGTCAGCGCGAGCCTCAGGTCTGGCGCCCGCCGCAGCGCGGATCTCGGCCGCTTTGCTGCGGTGGCCGCCGCGCGCCGCAGGGGGCGGGCGGGCGGGCCCCGGGCGGGCGGGCTCCGGTAGTAGCTTTCATCGCCATTGGACGCCACGAAGACGTATAGGCCACGCACCTCGAGGCTCGCGCGGCGCCTTCGCGAGACGCCCACCGAGGACGGCGGGGACCTCGAGCTCCCCAACCTGCGCGAGGCGCAGCGGCTGTCCGCCTGGATGCACGAGCAGTTTCGAGACTTCGTCGGCGGCGCGGTCGTCGAGGTCGGCCCAGGCATCGGCACCTTCAGCGAACGCCTGCTCGCCGGCCCGGACATCGCCTCGCTCACGCTGATCGAGCCGCGGCGCGCGTTCGTCGAGGCCCTTGCCGCGAGCTTCGGCCGCGATCCGCGCGTCACCGTCGTCGCCGAGGCGCTGCCAGGCTCTCCGGCGCTGAAGGCGCGCGCCGGCAGCGTCGACTTCCTGCTCTGCCAGAACGTGCTCGAGCACATCGAGCGGGAGGCCGAGGCGGTGCAGGCGATGGCAAAGGCGCTGCGCCCAGGGGGCCGCCTCACGCTGCTCGTCCCCGCGCACCCTCGCCTCTACGGCAACCTCGACCTGCTCTACGGCCACCATCGTCGGTATACACGCGAGCATCTCGCTGAGGTGCTGACCGATGCAGGGCTGACGATCGAGGACCTCTACTCGTTCAACCTGCTTGGCGTCCCCGGGTGGTGGGTGAACGGCTGGCGCCGCTCGCCGCGGATCGGCGAGGGCGCGCTGCGCGTCTACGAGGCGCTGCTGAGGATGTGGCAGCCGATCGAGCGCAGGCATCGGCCGCGGTGGGGGCTGAGCTTGGTCGCGCATGCGCGGAAGCCCTCTGCATAGGCGAGGTCGTAGAGGTGTCGGGCTCGACGAGCCCTGGATGATCAGCGAACGCCGAGGTCAGCCCCAAGCCTCCCCGCCTCGATGATCTCCTCGGCAGTGAGCATCACATCCAGCCGATCCGTTGCGAAGCCCGTCCTCGACACTCCTACGAGCAGGGTGTGAGCGTCTGCGCCAGGCAGCAGCTCGCGGTGAGCGATCAGCCGCTGGACGTCACCGCCGTCGAGCCTCGCCTTCTCTCTCCACTTGATCGAGCCGACGAAGTCGATCCGCTCGCTGGTCGTGGAGTTGCGGCCGCCGACGAGGTCGATCTCGACGCTGCCGTCCCGGTTCCAGTAGGACCCGACGAACTCAGCTCCGCCGAAGCGTCTCTCTGGCAGCAGCGACTGGACCGCCTCGCGGATCAGCGGCTCGATCGCGCGGCCCGAGAACGGACCCCACGAATTTCGGATCTGCTGCAGCACGATGTCACCGCGTCCCCGCTCTAGGGCCGGGATGCTTGCGCGTATGAAGCGCAGCCAGAACCGGAGGTAGGGGTCCGAGACCTGGTAGCGAGAGAGCTTCGGGCGCGGCTGCGCGGAGTAGGGCAGCGTCTTGTCGATCACGCGCTTCGCGATGAGCTGCGACAAAGTCGTGTCAAGTGTCCTGTTGGAGACTTCTGCCCGCTGCATGATCGCCGAGAACGCCCGCTCCCCCGCCCCGATCGCCGCCAGCACGTCACGCGCTTTCATCTCGGCTGGAAACTCGGCGGAGAGGGAGCGCTCGCCGAGGACGATGAGGGGCGACTCGGGACTCTGCAAGGTCCGGCGCAGGAACTGCCAAAGACCCTCGCCGTGATGCCAGATCTGAGCGAGCCTCGGGAAGCCGCCGATGACGAGGTGGGCATCGAGGGCGGCGAGCGGGCCGAGGCCGAGCAGATCGCTCACCGCGGCGGGCGAGAGTGGTCCGACCGTCATCTCGGTGAGGCGTCCGTAGAGCGGTCTGCCGTAGTCGCTGAGAGCTCTCATCATCGAGAGGTCAGAGCCGATGAGGACGAGCAGCACCGTTTGAGACTCGAGGCTGCGGTCCCACTGCTTCTGGATGATCGCCTCGATCGCGGGCACGCTCTCGATCAGGAACGGCAGCTCGTCGATCACGATGACGACGGGCTCTGCCGGCGAGGCGCCGCTTGCGGCGATCGTCAACGCCGCCTCCCAGGAGCCGATCGGCGCCGCCGCGGCCACCGCTGCGGCGTCGGTCCCTGACGTCGCGATCTGGGCGCTGAAGCTGCTGAGCTCCGCCGCCTCGCTCTGCCTCGACGCGGTGTAGAAGATCGCCTTTACGCCACTGCGGGCGATCAGCTCCTCGACGAGACGCGACTTGCCGATCTGCCGCCTGCCACGCAGCGCGAGCATCCGGCCATGCCCGCTTCTCGCCACCTCGTCGAGGTGGCCCTGGAGCCTCGCGAGCTCAGCCTCGCGTCCGACGAAGTGTCTTGGCATGACGAAAGTGTAGCATGCTAAACAATAATGAGCTACACTTTATCATTCTTTGAATGAGGTTCGCCGGTGCGTTGATTAGCCGATGTTCGGTTGTTTAGGACGCCGTAAAGAGATGGCGCGTCTCGACCGATCATGTGCGGAGATGGGGATGCCCTCCCTTGACCGACCTCTCGTCGCGCAGCACAGTCGCCTGCGCACCACCCGCGGCGTCGCTGCAGCGATCGTGACCGCGTTCTTCGTGGTCCTCGGCGCCGCGGGGAGCCGGAATCCCGGCGGCGCGCTGTTTGCGCTGATCGTCTTCTCGCCGGCGATCTGGTGGTTCTGCTGGTGGCTGCTGGGCGTTCTGAACGACGTCGGCATCGGCCTCGTTCGCGGCCAGCCGCCTGACGTTCGCATCGGCCGTCAATGGCAGTCGAATGGCTCGACGCGGCAGCAGCTCCGCCAGGATGGCAATGCGCGAGTCTTCGCGGATCGCGGCGGCATCCTCCTTCGCAGGCGCCGCTGGTTCGTCGCCTCCGGCACTCCGCCGTTCGAGATCGATGAGGCGAGGTGGGCGGAGATATCGGTGGCGCAAGCCAGTGAGCCGCAGCACATCGCCGCGTTCCGCGACCGCACGTTCTGGTGGTACGGCGACTCGTTCTACTGGACGAACGCCGACTACACGAGCGAGGACGTGAAGGCGCTGCTCTTCGCTCGCCAGCGCCAGGAGCAGCGCGGACTGGAGCACGCTCATGCGCTCCTTGCCGCTTCGGCCTCGCCCGCGCCGCGAAAACGCGAACCGATCCCGCGGGATGTGCGCCTCGCCGTATGGGGACGCGACGAGGGACGCTGCGTAGAATGTGGCAGCGACTTCGACATCCAGTACGACCACATCATCCCGTTCAGCATGGGCGGCGCGTCAACGGTCGAGAACCTGCAACTCCTCTGCGCCCGCTGCAACCAAGCAAAGGGCGGACGGCTCTAGCAAGCTCGCAGTTTGAACAAGCGGGCTTCGAGAAGTGCGCCTGCACAACTCCGCTAAACGCGGGACCGAGCAGTTCAACTACGACCCTTCAATCAACGAGAGGGATGTCTCCGTCGTCTCCGTTCGATCCACAGGAAGATGGCCTTCAAGGACTCCCAGATGAGCATCGGTGCAAGGATACTTCTGCTGGGCTTCGCGTTGTTCGCGCCGGTCAGCGCGTGGGCAAGCGACAACCGGACGGCTTCGTTCGGCTCCTTTGCGGGCTATCTGTGGTTGGGGCATGTGTGGTCGGTGCATGCATCGTGGACGGTTCCGCGTGTGCGGCGAGGCTCGCCTGCAGGTATCGGCGCCACATGGATAGGGGCTCAGACGGCGATCCCCCACGGTGCGTTCCTCCAGATTGGGACAGTCGAGGAGGGCTTCTGGCCCAAGCACCGGCGCAGGGCGCTCAATCGTGACGTCGCCTTCTGGAGCGACACCGACCACCATTACCGGGCGCAGTTCATATTCGTGGTGGGACCGGGTGACCGCGTGTCGGCGTCCATGAGGCTCGCCACGGGTCGGTGGATGCTCTCGATCAGAGATCTCACGTCCGGCGCGAGGGCTCATATCTCTACGCCGGAAGAAGCGAGCGCGTCCTTCGCCCAGGCCGAGTGGCTGCAGGAGGATCCGCGATCGGGTTTGGACCATGCTCCGGTCTCCTACCCGAAGCTCTCCGACGTGCGGTTTGGTGGTCTCGAAGTCGATGCTCGGCGACCCTCTTACGCGGCCTTGTATGCGACCTGGATGTCTTTGAGGAGGATCGCGTTGGCTCCCAGCCCACTGCGGGAAGGATCGTTCTACGTACACAGGGCGAGGCCGATCAGCCAGGCCGGCGCTCGCTACCTGAGGATTGCAGCGATAGAGGACCGCGCCGAGCAAGCATTCGCAGCAGAGATGAACGGTTGGAGCCAAACGACTCCGATCGCTCGAGTCACCGCGGAGAGAACGAGGTTCGCCGCGGCCATGCGCAGCAACATCCACGCGCTGGCGAGCGCCGGTTGGCCGACCCCGATCGCCCCTTTGGTCACAGAGTTGGTCCGAGCAGCGAGAGCCCTGCGGGCACAGACAGATGCTGCGCCACACATGACAGCGTCGCGCCTTGACTCCTGGAAGGCGAGATGGCACAAGGATGCCGCCGCGCTCGGACATGTTGCTCATCGACTGAGGCGAGCGCTCCAGGTGCCAGAGGCGACGCCCAAGACGAAGGCGTTCCGTCGAATCCGACAGCCACGCGCAGCCCGCACGGTCGCGAACAACGCCGAAGCTCTCTCCGCCGTCCTCGACCACAACACCGAGACCGTGAGATCCGCGAGTGCGCCCGGGGAGAATCGAACTCCCGACCTGCGGTTTGAAAGACCGCCGCTCTTTGGCTCCCCGTGGAGAACCGTTGACCACTGAGCTACGGGCGCGTTGGGTTGGGGCTCCTCGCGAAGCTGCCCCGCCGCAAGATTATCGCGCAGGGAGCGCGTCCGGCGACGCGCCTCGGCCGGCCCACCGGCGCGCCGGCGGGGCGAACATACGTTCCGCCTCGTAGAATGTCCTCTCAAGGGATGAGCGGCTCAGATCAGATCGTCGTGTCGGGGGCGAGGGAGCACAACCTGAAGGATGTCTCCCTCTGCATCCCAAGGGACGCGCTCGTCGTGATCACGGGCCTGTCGGGCTCGGGCAAGTCGAGCCTCGCCTTCGACACGATCTACGCCGAGGGCCAGCGCCGCTACGTCGAGTCGCTCTCGGCCTACGCGCGCCAGTTCCTCGGCCAGATGGACAAGCCGGACGTCGACTCGATCGAGGGGCTATCGCCGGCGATCTCGATCGACCAGAAGACGACTTCGCGCAACCCGCGCTCCACCGTCGGCACCGTCACCGAGATATACGACTACCTGCGCCTGCTGTGGTCGCGGATCGGCAAGCCGCACTGCCACATCTGCGGGCGTCCGATCACAGGGCAGTCCGCGGAGCAGATCGTCGACCAGGTGATGGAGATGCCGGAGGGCACGCGCTTCATGGTGCTCTCGCCGATCGTGCGCGGCCGCAAGGGCGAGTACGGCAAGCTGCTCGACGAGCTGCGGACCGACGGCTTCCAGCGCGTGAAGATCGACGGGCGGATGCGGATGCTCGAGGAGTCGATCGTGCTCGACAAGCGCTACAAGCACGACATCTCGGTCGTGATCGACCGGCTCGTGATGCGCCACGACGTGCGCAAGCGGCTCGCGGACTCGATCGAGACCGCTGTCGGCCTTGCGGATGGGCTCGTGGAGATCGAGACGGTGCCGCGCGAGGGGGAGGGCAGGGAGGGAGAGGGCAGGGAGGGGGAGGATCGGAAACTGGGGGAGGATCGGAACCGGGGAGAGGACCGGAAGCCCACGACGCTCACCTTCTCCGAGCGCTTCGCCTGCCCCGAGCACGGCCCCTCGCTGGTCGAGCTCGAGCCGCGGATCTTCTCCTTCAACTCCCCGCACGGCGCCTGCGAGCGCTGCACGGGCCTCGGCGCCCAGATGGAGATCGACGTCGACCTGATCGTCCCGGACGCGTCGAAGTCCGTCTCCGAGGGGGCAATCCTGCCCTGGACCAACACCGCCTCCAACTACTACGAGCAGGTCGCGGTCGCGCTCGCCGAACGCTACGGCGTCGATCTCGACGCGCCCTGGTCGAAGCTGCCGAAGGCGCATCAGGACCTCTTCCTCTACGGCACGAACGGCGAGCGGCTCACGATCCGCTACCGCAACCGCTTCGGGCGCAGCCGCACCTACGCGACCCGCTTCGAAGGCGTCATCGCCAACCTGCAGCGCCGCCATCGCGAAACCGACTCCGACGGCGCCCGCGAGAAGATCGAGGAGTTCATGTCGCTGCGCCCCTGCCCCGCCTGCGGCGGCGCGCGCCTGCGCCCGGAGTCGCGCGCGGTGCTCGTCGGCGGCACGCGGATCGAGGACTTCACGAAGCTCTCGGCGGTCAGGGCGCTGCAATGGCTTCGCGAGGTGCAGCTCTCCGAGACCGACGAGCACGTCGCGCGCCTCATCCTGCGCGAGATCTCCGAGCGGCTGCAGTTCCTCGTCAACGTCGGCATCGGCTACCTCTCGATGGACAGGGCGGCGGCGACGCTGTCCGGCGGGGAGGCGCAGCGGATCCGGCTCGCGACCCAGATCGGATCCTCGCTCGTCGGCGTGCTCTACATCCTCGACGAGCCCTCGATCGGCCTGCACCAGCGCGACAACGACAAGCTCATATCGACGCTGCAGCGGCTGCGCGACCTCGGCAACACCGTCATCGTCGTCGAGCACGACGAGCAGACGATGCGCGCCGCCGACCACCTCATCGACCTCGGCCCCGGCGCGGGCGAGCACGGCGGCTTCGTCGTCGCGCAGGGCACCGCGGCGCAGGTGCAGAAGGTGAAGGAGTCCCTCACCGGCCAGTTCCTCGCCGGCGCCCGCTTCATCGAGCCGCCGGCGAAGCGGCGCACGCCGAGCGGCTACGTCAAGATCAGGGGCGCAAGCCAGCACAACCTGCGCGAGGTCGACGTCGAGGTCCCGCTGCGCACGCTCACCTGCGTCACCGGCGTCTCGGGCTCCGGCAAGTCGACGCTCGTCAACGAGGTGCTCTACAAGGCGCTCGCCCACCGCCTGCACGGCTCGAGGCACCGCCCCGGCGCGCACAGGGCGATCGAGGGCCTCGACCAGCTCGACAAGATCATCGCCGTCGACCAGTCGCCGATCGGCCGGACCCCGCGCAGCAACCCCGCCACCTACACCGGCCTCTTCGACGTCATCAGGACGCTCTTCTCGAAGACCCAGGAGGCGCGGGCGCGCGGCTACAAGCCGGGGCGCTTCTCCTTCAACGTCAAGGGCGGCCGCTGCGAGGTCTGCAAGGGCGACGGCCAGATCAAGATCGAGATGCACTTCCTGCCCGACGTCTACGTCCCCTGCGAGCAGTGCCACGGCCGCCGCTACAACCGCGAGACGCTCGAGGTGCGCTTCAAGGGGCGGAACATCGCCGAAGTGCTCGACATGCCCGTCTCGGAGGCGCTGCACTTCTTCGCCCACATCCCGCCCGTGCGCCGGCGCCTCGAGACCCTCGAGGCGGTCGGGCTCGGCTACGTGCGCCTCGGTCAGCCGGCGACGACGCTCTCAGGCGGCGAGGCCCAGCGCGTCAAGCTCGCGACAGAGCTCAGCAAGGTCGCGACCGGCAGGACGATGTACATCCTCGACGAGCCGACGACGGGCCTGCACTTCGCCGACGTCGAGCGCCTGCTCGACGTGCTGCAGCGGCTCGTCAGCGCCGGCAACACCGTCGTCGTGATCGAGCACAATCTCGACGTGATCAAGTGCGCCGATCGCATCCTCGACCTCGGCCCCGAGGGCGGAGAGGAGGGCGGCCTGCTGATCGCGTCCGGCACGCCCGAGGAGGTGGCAGCCGAGCCGGCCTCCCACACCGGCCGGTTCCTCGCCGACCTGCTCGGCGCACCCGCGGCCGCGAGCAACGGCGGGCGCAGGCGACGGGCGCGGGCCGAGCGGGCGCGCGTGGCGCATTGAGCTCGCAACTGCGCCGTCAGGCCCGGCTGTGGGCGGCGAAGTGGCGCTGGTACGAGCGCAACTCGCTGCCCTGGAACAGAGCCGCGATCCACTGGCACTTCATGCGCCGCGAGGCGTTCGTGCGCTGGCCGGTGCACGGCAACGTGCTCGAAGCGCTGCGGGAGGGCCGGCTCGCGATCGGCGCCGGCACGCTGCTCGAGCCGGGCGTGTGGATCACCGCCCCAGGCGACGCGCGCGTCATCATCGGCAGGGGCGTGTTCCTCAACCTCAACGTCATGATCGCCGCGCAGACGCTCGTCGAGATCGGCGACCACTGCATGCTCGCGAACGGCTGCTTCGTCTCGGATGCCTCCCACCGCTACGACGACCCTGACAAGCCGATCACCTGGCAGGGCTTTCAGAGCAAGGGCCCGACGAGGATCGGCGCGAACTGCTGGCTCGGCGCGAACGTCGTCGTGACGAGCGGCGTCAGCATCGGCGAGCGCTGCGTGATCGGCGCGAACAGCGTCGTCACGAAGGACATCGAGCCGTTCACGGTCGCCGCGGGCGCCCCGGCGAGGCCGCTGCGGCAGATCGAGGCCCGCCCGGTCGACTAGCTGCAACCGTCCTGTTCGCTCAACGCCACCTGCCAATGTCCGGGCCCCACGTACCGGATGTCTGCTCGTGGGTGAGGATGGGGTTGAGGAATGACGCGGCCGTTGCGTGACCGGCGCGAAGATCTTCCTCGGCCGGCAGGTTCACGACGAGCCTGCGCCAGCCAGGATCCCAGTCGCCGGGCGGGCGTGGAACGGCGTTCGGCACAGGATGGGTCGAGCGCCGCTCGAAGATCTCCTCGATTGCGCGCGTGAGCCGGTCGGCGTCGACAGTCATGGTGTGCGCGATCACCACAAGGTCAACGAGATCCTTGACCCGCGAGCTGGCCATGCCTCCCGCATAGGTCCGGGTGTAGGCGTGGAGCTTCTCGGCCACGTGCTGCTCGATCGCCACCGCGGGGACGCGCACCGGCGCTACGCCGGCGAATCCCAGCAGGTGAGAGGAGACGATGGCCTCGGGCTCGAACACGGGCGCCGTGGCGAACCCGACGTCGATCGCCACGCGCTCGAACTCGCGTCCCGCGAGCGTCGCGATGACAGCCCAGCGCTGGCCACCTCCCAGCCGATCGTCGTCGGTCATCTGTGAACGCTCGACGGTGAGTTCGAAGCGGTCGTCGAGCGTCAGCGCGGCGGCCTCGAGCAGCAGCGCGACCGCCTCGTCCTCGTCGAGCGTCCAGTCGACGTCGATGTCCTTGGTCGCGCGGGCCCTTGCGCCGAGCCGCAACTCCAGCGCAAACCCTCCCTTGAGCATCCAGGCGCCCGGTGCGACCGCGTGCAGGCGCGCCAGCAGGCGCTCGAACACGACGCGCTTGCGCAGGCGTGAGACGCTGACTCCGTCTTGCTGCGCTGTCTTGAGCCGTGCCTCGAGGGCTGTACGGAACGCAGCGGGCGTGCGGTACCTCACGTGCTGTCCCGGACGAGGGCCCCATGCAGTCGCGTGAGCCACCTAGCCGGCAGCTCGGCCTCCAGCCGCTTAGGTGTCGTGAGGCCGCGCTGGATCGCCTGGCTGACCGCCAGGTCGATCTGCTCCGTCCAGCCGTCGCTGCGCACCAGGTCGGTCACGGTGCGCTCGACGCTCGTCACCGGCATGCCGAGCACCTGACGTCGATGCCGGCTGTCGATCAACCGATCTGTGAAATGGATGCGCACACCGGCCGGGGTGCGCAGCCCGCGCTTGGCGCGTGGCAGGGTCACGTGGACCTCGTCGGCGATCAGGTCGGTGAGGTCGAGCAACTCGAGCGCGCTCTCATGGGAGATCACGCCGTCGGCGCGTGCAAGCGCAAGCCATCCGACGATCACGTGGCCGTGCGGCGGCGCCGGAAACCGCCGCACCCGGTAGACCCCGTGCGCGACGCGCTCCAGCGAGTTGCCCTCAGTGGCGTGGTAGGACAGCGTCGAGCGCGGAACTCCTGCCTCGACAGCCTGATGCGCGGTCAGGAACCCGCCCTGGGCCTCGGCGATCTCATACAACCGGTCCATCACGGAACCATCACGAGAATCTACGGCTTCCCCGTACATATGCGTGACGATAGCAGGCCGCGACGGTCTCACACACGGATCGCGATCCCTCGGAGAAAGTCCGGCCCCGACCCCGTCACTTTCGCTTTCGGGCTGGTGCGCGTACAGCGCTCGACATCGATGAGACTTGCGCGTTGGACGCGCCGCGGGCGCCGTGTGTGCGGCCGGGGGGGCGCTCGCTCGTACCGGACGAAGCAGCGTGGTTACGGTGTCGGCTCGGCGCCTCTCCCTCCGTCCAAGGCGGAAGCGAGGACTGCGGCCGCTCCTACTATCGCATTGCCTGGCAAGGCAGCAGCGGGCGGTTTCACTCAAGCCGCTGTCGCCTACCCGTACCGTTGCAGTTTGGACGGGAAGCACCTGTGTAGAGCAGTTTGTTCGTGCCTCCGCACCGCCGGCACGCATCTCCATAGGGGGTAGCTTGTACGAGCGAGCGCCCACGGCGGACGGTTCGATGTGTTCGCTCTGGACGAAGAACGTACGCGGCGACGTCTCACGTATTAGCTGCCAGTGACCTTGGTCCGTACATCGAAATAGTGCGCAAATACCGTCATCGTGTCTTAAGCTCCGACAGCATGGGTATTGACGCGCGCAGGGGGCGTCACCTAGAGTTGAGCAATGGCATCAGCTGCAGGTAGTCCGCCTCCGGTCCACGGTTCTGAAGTGCCAACAAGCGCTCAAGGTGACGTGAGCGGCCAAGGTTCGGCTGCTCCACCCGGGGAAAGGCGCTCACTCGTCACGGGCGCGGCCGGGGATGGCCAGACTGGCGCTATTGCACGGCTGAAGATCATCGGCGGGCTAGTTGCCCTCGGTGCCGGCCTGCTGACACTCGTTATCGTTGTAATTGTTGCTCTGATCGTCAAGCCGGACACCACCGGCGGTTCGATCGCGACCTCTGCAATCGGCGTGGTGGGCTCGATCGTAGGCGCCTACTTCGGGATCAAGATCGGTAGCGATGGCACGGCGGCTGCAATCGCGGGTCAACAGAAGGAAGCAGTCAAGGCTCAGGTGTTGGCGCTGCACACCCCGCCTGAGAAGGCCGAAACCGTGCTCAAAGACATCCAGGGTCTTCTGTAGGAGAGCAGGTGCACGTTGATCATGATGAGCGCTAACCGGTCGGTCTGCACACGGTAGCGGCCACGCAGCATCAGCTTGACTGCGCTCCCCGGGTTGTCTGTAGCGCACCGAACCAGCCAAAACGCCTGCACACGAGCCTCCAAGAACGCCTGCTGAGAGCGGGAGGAGCAGCGGCACCCGTGGCACCTCCGCACGCTCACTGGGACGAGCCGCGAGCGCGGGCCGGCATGGGCATCCCAATCGCAGCCAAGAGCGGACGCGCGGAATACGCATCAACGGAAAGGCGGGAGTGTCGCGGGCAGCGAGAGATTAGGCGCGCGAGCGGCGATGTACGACGTGGGCTATTCTTGATGGAAGGTGAACCGCCGCAACCGGATTCTCGAACGCGACGCCTATACGTGCCTGTGGTGCGGGGAACGGCATCACCGCGGAAACCTTGACGTTCACCACCTTGTGCCGCGCCAGCTCAACGGTCCCGACCACGACTGGAACCTTGCCACGATGTGCCGGCACCACCACCTGTTGATGACGGTGGCGCAGCGGCTGAGCTGCTTCGACAGGTGGTGGGAGGCTGGCGAGGCCAAACTTGCGCTTGGCGAGTGCTTCGCGTGGGGACTGGCCGCAAGCTCCCACACCGAGACCGAGATGCCGCAGCACATCCAGGACGCCGCCACCGATGCGTTTCACAGGATGGGCAGCCCGCTTCCCGATCGCTACTGGGATGGGGACGACTGGGACCTCGCGGGCCTCATTGCTGCTCTCGGCAATCCCATAATGTCGGCGGCTGCCACTTAAGAAGGTGATCTGCCCCGGGTTTGATGGAGTCGCGGTTTTAGAGTCCCGGCATCTGGCTAGAGGAAGGTGACATTAGTCGGAGCGGCGCAAAACGGGACGACGGCGGAAGTCGGCCGGCGTATCGACAGTAATGGGTTTGCGCTAGATTCATCACATGGATCAGGCGATCATCGGGCTCGCAGGCATTGTTGTAGGCGCGCTGTTGGGCGGCACGGGAAAGTACTTCACGCAACGCCGCGATGCGTGGATTCAGGCTCGCACAAGCGGCCTTCTTCTCCTCGCCGACGTGCGCGCCCTTCGCGACGCTCAGATCACGGACCGGATCGTCGCCGAGACCGAGGTTGGAGTAAAGAGCTGGCAGTCGCACCGGCAGGTTCTCGCTGGCTTTCGTCGTGGGAACTACCCCAACGGCTTCAAAGCCTCAGAGTGGTTGACGCTCGCAAGTTGCTTCGCTCATCTCAACGAGCTTCATGCGACGCGACAGATGGGCGGCGACGGCGAGTGGTGGAGCTGCGTGCGCCGCGAGCTTGTCGCGGCCGAGCGGCTACTCGCTCGCTTCGAGGATGACCCACGAGTGTTGACGTACGTAATCCGCACCAGTGTTGCTGGGCGGTGGAGGGGCAGCACGTAGCGTCGAGCCGTGCTCGTGCTTTGCGCGAAAAGCAGTCGTCTCTGTCAACCGACAGTCGGCGATCGCTCCGGACGAGGAGCAGCAGCCAAGCCGACGCCTCGCCCGCAGCCGCTGCGGATCGAGCCGGGACCGCCTCGTCAGCTCAGCCGCGCGCGCAGCTGCTGCAGCTCTTCCGGATCGACCTTGTAGGCGTGCTCGGGGCCGGGGTAGCGGCGCTCACGCACGTCCTCCGCGAACGCGGCGACGCCTGCGACCATCTCGTCGAGCAGGCTCGCGTAGCGCTTCACGAACCGCGGCCCGAGCCCCTCGCGGATGCCGAGCAGGTCGTGGAAGACGAGCACCTGGCCGTCGGTGCAGGGGCCCGCGCCGATGCCGATCACCGGCACCTCGACGTGCGGCATCAGCTCCTCCGCGACCGCGGAGGGGATCGCCTCGAAGACGATCGCGAAACAGCCGACGCCCTGCAGGGCGAGCGCCTCGGAGCCGATCTTCGCCGCGGAGGCGGCGGTGCGCCCCTGCGCCTTCCAGCCGCCGAGCGCGGTCGCGCTCTGGGGGGTCAGCCCGACGTGGCCCATCACGGGGATGCCCGCCTGCACGATCGCCTTCGCCCTGCTGACCGCGGCGGGGCCACCGCCCTCGAGCTTCACCGCGTCGCAGCCCGCCTCCTTTACGAACCGCACCGCGCTCGCGATCGCCTGTTCGTCGCTGACCTCGTAGGAGCCGAACGGCAGATCGCCGATCAGCAGCGGCGTCTTCACCGCGCGCCGCGCCGCCCTCGCGAGCACGAGCATCTCGTCGAGGCTGACCGGCGTCGTCGCGCTGTGCCCGAGCACCGTCGTCGCGGCGGAGTCGCCGACGAGCACGAGGTCGACGCCGGCGAGCTCGGCGGCGCGGCCGCTCGGGTAGTCGTAGGCGGTCACCATCACGATCGGCTCGCCGATGCGCTTCTTGTCGGCCAACAGCGGCAACGTCATCGGAAGGCGGCCGGGGTCGGTGGGCGCCTGTGCTGCGGTCGGATGGCTGGACATGCGGCTTCCTCTCTACGCCTCAGTCGACGCTCTGCGTGAGCAGAGTCGCCACCGCGTCGTCGACGGTGATGATGCGATTCGTTCCCGCCTCCACGTGTACGACCCGCGGCTCGTAGCCCTGCAGCTCCTGCGCGTCGTACTGGCCGTATGAGATGACGATGATCGTGTCTCCCCGGTGCACGAGCCGCGCGGCGGCGCCGTTCACCTTCATCTCGCCGGAGCCCCGCGCGCCGGCGATCGTGTAGGTCTCGAAGCGCGCGCCGTTGTCGACGTCGACGACGTGGACCTGCTCGTGCTCGAGGATGTCCGCCGCCTGCAGCAGGTCGGCGTCGATCGTGATCGAGCCGACGTAGTGCAGATCGCAGTCTGTCACAGTCGCCCTGTGGATCTTCGACTTCAGCATCACGCGCTGCATGGAGCGATCGCCTCTCCTCGATCTGGGTTTTGAGTTTTTGTTCTTGTTGTTGTGACTGGGGAATCGATCGCTGCTCCGGGGGCCACCACACCCGGCTTCAGCAACAGGTTGTCGATCAGCCGCGTCTCGCCGATGCGCGCTGCGAGCAGCAGCAGGCCGACGCCGTCTAGGCGGTCGACCTCCTCGAAGCTGTGACGGTCCACGAGCGCGACGTAGTCGGGCTGCACATCGTGGGCGGAGAGCGTCTGATGCGCCGCCTCGATCAGGCGCGCTCCCGAGCGCTCGCCCGCGGCGGCGAGGCGCCCTGCGGCGCAGAGCGCGGCGTGCAGCGCGAGCGCCCGCCCGCGCTCCGAGGCGCTCAGGTGGGCGTTGCGGCTCGACATCGCGAGCCCGTCGGGCTCGCGCACGGTCGGCAGCGTCTCGATCTGCACGTCGATGTGGAGGTCGGCGACCATCCGGCGGATCACCGCGACCTGCTGTGCGTCCTTCTGTCCGAAGAAGGCGACGTCAGGCGCGACGATGTTCAGCAGCTTGCAGACGACCGTCGTCACGCCGCGGAAGTGGCCGCTGCCGCGGACCGCGCCCTCGAGGCGGTCGGTCAGCCCGTGGACCTCGACGGTCGTCGCGAAGCCGGGCGGGTAGACCTCCTCTGGCGAGGGCGCGAACAGCAGGTCGGCGCCGGCGCTCTGAGCGAGCGCGGCGTCGCGCGCCTCCGCGCGCGGGTAGTGCTCTAGGTCGGCCTGCTCGTCGAACTGGGCGGGGTTGACGAACACGGAGACGATGACCAGCTCGCAGCGGCGGCGGGCGGCTTCGATCAGCGAGAGGTGCCCGGCGTGAAGCGCTCCCATCGTCGGCACGAACCCGACCGTGAGCCCTGCCTCGCGCGCCGCCCGCAGCCGCTCGCGCAGATCCGCGACCGAGCGGCATATGCGCAGGCTGGTGGCGCTTGCAGTCGGCGGCTCAGCCGCGCGCAGCGCCGTCATTGCGGTGTGAGGAGGTGGATCATGGGCTCGGTCCAGTTCCTTGCGGATACCGGTCGCGACGGCGCGATGATAGCGCGCCTCAGCGCCGGTTACCATTCGCGGGCGCGTGCGAGCCGACGACGCTGCTCCGAGGACTGCCGAAGAGCGCCGCGAGGCGCTGAAGCGCGTCTACGCCGAGACCCAGGGCTGCACCCGCTGCCCCGACCTCGCCGCGACCCGCAGGACGGTCGTCTTCGGCTCCGGCAACGCCGACGCGGACCTGATGTTCGTCGGCGAGGCGCCGGGCGCGAGCGAGGACGAACAGGGCGTGCCCTTCGTCGGCCAGGCGGGCAAGCTGCTGGAGAAGCTGCTGGGGGAGATTGGGCTGCAGCGCAAGGACGTGTTCATTGCGAACACCCTGAAGTGTCGTCCTCCTGGCAACCGCGACCCGCTGCCGGCCGAGATCGAGAACTGCCGCGAGTACCTCTACGCCCAGGTGGAGCTGATCGAGCCGAAGGTGATCTGCACGCTCGGCAACTTCGCGACGAAGCTGCTGCGCGGCGAGAACACCGGCATCACGCGCCTGCACGGCCGCGCCGAGGAGCTGGCGGTCGGCCAGCGGCTCGTGCGCCTGTACCCGATCTTCCACCCGGCCGCCGCGCTCTACACGCCGCGGATGCTGCAGACGCTGCGCGAGGACTTCCTACGGCTGCCCGAGCTGCTCGCGATGCCGGCGCCGGAGCAGCCGGAGTGGCTGCATGTGCCGGAGCCGGCGCTGGAGGAGGGAGACGGCGCTGACACGCCGCAGCCGGGACGCGGTGGCGCCGGCGCAAACGGCGGAGCGGGCGCGAAGGGCGGCGACGGCGGCGGGGGGGCGGACGCGCAGGCCGTCGAGGCCGACCAGCTCGGGCTCTTCTGAGCTGGCGAGCTGCGCCGCTGCAACATCTCTTGCAGCAAAGCTAAAGATGCTCTGCATACAAGCCGATACAGAGACGTCTCCATCCTCCCCAAGCAGCACGACGACCGGCCCGCTCCCCTCTCCGCGGGCCGGTCTCATTTAACGCTCGTCACTCCCAGATCACGGACACGTCGTACCGTGCGAAGGCCGGGTCGGCGGTCACGATCGGAAGCCCCTCGATTTCGGCCTGGGCGATCAGCAGGCGATCGAAGGGATCGCGGTGATAGTGCGGCAGTTGGCGAACGCGCCAAGCGTGCTCGGTGGTGATCGGCAACAGCTCGAACCCGAGTTGCTCGATCTGCGCCGGCAGGTCGTCAGGCGCCTCCAGCTTGCCGAGGGCCGACTTGATTGCGATCTCCCAGACGCTGGCGAGGCTGACCAAAGCCCCCTCTTCGATACGGGCACGCATCGTCGCTGAGATCCGCCTCTGGTTCCCGAGCACGAACCAGAGCAGGGGGTGGCTGTCGAGGATCTGGCTCAATCCTCGGCGGATTGAGGCTTTTCATCGGGAAAGATGACGCTTTCTTCGAACATCTGCTCGATTTCCTCGTCGACCTTCTTCATCTCCTCATCGGAGACCATCCAAATCCTGCCCTTCATCGACCCGAAGCCTCGGACGCCTCTTTGCTTGGGCAGCGGCATGATTCGGGCGACGGGCTCACGGCCGCGGCGCACGATGATCTGCTCGCCCGCCTCCGCGCGGCGCACGAGCTTCGAGAAGTGCGTCTTTGCCTCATGGATCGTCACGCTCTCGGGCATGGCCTCAATATAACAGCCATTGGTCCAGTTGGTCCACTCCTGGGTCGGCAGGGCACTGCGCAGGGATGCACTCGCAAGCAGGCTGCGAGGCAAACTAGAGTCTTACCGTGCCCGTGCGAGTCGTCGAGACGCAGACGCCGCTGGAGACCGAATCGCTCGGGGCTCAGCTCGCCGCAGGGCTGAGCGATGGCGACGTCGTGCTCGTCTGCGGGGAGCTCGGCGCCGGCAAGACGACGTTCGTGCGCGGCGCCGCCGCGGCGCTCGGGGTGCGCGACCCGGTGACGAGCCCGACCTTCAGCATTGGCCACCGTTACAGGGGCGACTCGATCACGGTCTCGCACCTCGACCTCTACAGGCTGCCGAGCCTCGCCGCCGAGGACCCCGCGCTGCTCGCCGACCATCTCGGCAGCGGCCGGATCGCGTTCGTCGAGTGGCCGGAGAGCGGTGCGGCCGAGCTCGCGCAGGCTCGCATCCGCGTCACGCTCGCCCACGGCGGCGGGGACCGCAGGCGGATCGAGGTGCAGGAGCGGTGATCCTGCTCGGGTTCGACACGGCGACGCCGTCGACCGCTGTCGCGCTGCTGCGTGGCGACGCCGGGGCGCGCGAAGCGCGCGACGACCCGCCGCCGGGGCAGCGCCCGCGGCACACGAGCGACCTGCTGCCGCTCGCGGCGAGGCTGATGACCGAGGCGCAGGTCGGCTGGGGGCAGCTCGAAGGCATCGCGGTCGGGCTCGGCCCCGGCACGTTCACGGGCCTGCGGGTCGGGGTCGCGAGCGCGCGCGCTCTCGCCCAGTCGCTCGACGTCCCGCTGATCGGCGTTCCGAGCCTGCGCGCGCTCGCGGAGCCCGCGCTCTCGGAGGCGCAGCCGTCCGGCGGCGGGGTGCTCTCGGTGCTCGACGCGCGCCGCGGCGAGGCGTTCGTCGCCGCCTACGCGCGAGCGGACGGCGCGACGACCGAGCTGCTCGCGCCGCGCGCGGTCAGGCCGCAGCAGCTCGCGGAGGCGATCGCCGAGCTGGCCGCCGCGGGAGGCGGGGAGAGCAAGCCGCTCGCAGGCGGGGAGAGCATGCCGCTCGCGGTCGGGGACGGCGCGATCCGCTTCAGGGCCGAGCTGCAGGCCGCGGGCGCAACCGTTCCCGCCAAGGACTCGCCGCTGCACCTGCTGAGGGCGGCGGCGATCTGCGAGCTTGCGACACGGCAGCAGCGCCCGGCGGAGAGCGTCGAGCAGGTGCTGCCGCTCTACGGGCGCCGCCCCGACGCCGAGATCGCGATGCAGGCGGGCTCGCGATGAGCAGGCCGATGGCGCTCGACCGGAGCGTCGAAGGGGAGGCGCTGCGGATCAGGACGCTCAGCTATCCGGACCTGCCGCAGGTGATGTCGATCGAGCGGCGAGCCTTCCCGACGCCGTGGTCGCTCGCGATGTTCGTGCTCGAGCTCTCGAAGGCGTCGGGCATCTGCCTCGCCGCGGTGAGCGGACGGCGGCTGCTCGGCTACCTGATCTGCTCGCGCTACGAGACCGTCTGGCACATCATGAACATCGCCGTCGACGTCGGGCAGCGGCGGCGCGGCATCGCCTCCGCGATGCTCGCCGAGCTCTACGAGCGCGCCGAGCAGGAGGCGCGCTTCACGCTCGAGGTGCGCCGCTCGAACGCCGCCGCGATCCAGCTCTACGAACGCGAAGGCTTCAGGGCCGCCGGGATGAGGCGCCGCTACTACCAGGACAACGGCGAGGACGCGCTGATCATGTGGCGCACGCCGGCGACGCTCGGCGGCAGCCTCGACGACGTGCCGAGCCCCGAATGGGGGCGATGAGACCGTCCGGCGCGAGCGCGGTTCTCGCGATCGAGACGAGCTGCGACGACACCTGCGCCGCGGTGCTCGACGGCGAGGGCAGGATGCTCTGCAACGTCATCTCCTCCCAGGGGGTCCACGACCGCTTCGGCGGCGTCGTGCCCGAGATCGCCTCCCGCCACCACCTCGAGCTCGTCAACCTCGTCGTCTCGCAGGCGCTGGAGCAGGCTCGCCTCACCCTCGACGAGATCGACCTGCTCGCCGCGACGCAGGGTCCGGGGCTGATCGGCGCGCTGCTCGTCGGCCTCTCCACGGCGAAGGCGCTCGCCGCCGCGCGGCGGCTGCCGTTCGCGCCGGTCGACCACCTGCAGGGCCATGTCGCCGCCAACTTCATCGTCACCCCCGACGCCGGCCCGTTCGAGCCGCCGTTCCTGTGCCTGATCGCAAGCGGCGGGCACACGCTGCTCGCGCAGGTGCAGCGCCACGACGGCTTTCAGGTGATCGGCCGCTGCCTCGACGACGCCGCGGGCGAGGCGTTCGACAAGGGCGCGCGGATGCTCGGGCTCGGCTACCCCGGCGGCCCGGCGCTCGAGCGGCTCGCCGCGGAGGGCGACCCATGCGCCTTCGCCTTCCCAGGCGTCCACGACCGCGCCAACGGCAGACGCGGCGGCCGCGGCAGGGCCTTCCAGCAGAGCCTCGACTTCTCCTTCGCGGGCTTGAAGACCGCCCTGCTCTACAGGATCAGGGAGCTAGGCGAGCCGGAGGCGCAGCGGCGCAGGGCCGACCTCGCCGCCTCCTACCAGGCGGCGATCGTCGAGAGCCTCGCGCAGCGGGCGGAGCGCGCGCTGACGCAGACAGGGAGCGACCGGCTCGCGGTCGGCGGCGGCGTGGCGGCGAACGGCGCGCTGCGGGAGCGGCTGCAGCGCCTCGGCGTCGCCCTGCACGTGCCGGCCCGATCGCTCTGCACCGACAACGCGGCGATGATCGCAAGCGCGGCCCGGTTCGCAACCGCGCTGCCCTATCCGGAATACCTCTCGCTCGACGCCTACGCGACCGGCGAGCGGCCGCGATGAGCGTGCTCACGCTCTACACGAAGCGCGACTGCCACCTCTGCGAGCAGGCGCTCGAGGTGATCGAGCGCGTGCGGCAGGAGATCCCGTTCGAGCTGATCGAGCGCGACATCTGCGCCGACGAGGCGACCCACCGCGCCTACTTCGAGCGGATCCCGGTGCTTGCGCTCGACGGAGTCGAGCTGTGCGAATACGTCGTCGAGGAGCAGGCGCTGCGCGACGCCCTCGCCGCGCGCAACGGGTGATCGCCCGCGACGTTTCGCCGCGCGCCGCGCGTGATCTCGGATCGACCGCGCGTCTATCGTCTCGGTCGCCTCGTATCGGTCGTCTCTACGGCAGGGCCATCCTCTAGAGTCACGGCGATGCCTCACAGCCAACTCACCCCGAGCGCGCCCGAGGCCGAGCACGACGGCGACCTCAGCGGCGGGGACCGGCTCTCGCTCGGGGTCGCCGCGCGGCTCTCGCGCTACCTGCAGGTGCTCACGCAGGCGAAGAAGATGGGCAAGGAGACGATCTCCTCGCAGGAGCTCTCCGACTACACGCACGTCAACTCGACCCAGATCAGGCGCGACCTGTCGGGCTTCGGCAAGTTCGGCAAGCGCGGCGTCGGCTACAACGTCGAGTCGCTCGTCTCCCAGATCCGCAAGATCCTCAGGACCGCGGGCCAGCACAACATCGCCCTGATCGGCGCCGGCAACCTCGGCCAGGCAATCGCCTCCTCGGACATCTTCGCCGACCACGGCTTCAGGGTCGTCGCGATCTTCGACAGCGACGACGCGAAGGTCGGCAGGAGCGTCGGCAACCAGCGCGTGCGCCACATCGAGGAGCTGGGCAAGGTCGTCGAGGAGGAGGACATCGTCGTCGGCGTGCTCGCCGTCCCCGGCGCCGCCGCCCAGGGGCTCGCGAACGAGCTCGTCGACGCGGGCGTGAAGATCATCTTCAACTACTCCGACTCCCTGCTCGCGGTGCCGCCCGAGGTGACCGTCCACACCTCCAGCCCCGCCGTCGACCTGCTGTATGCGCTGTACTTCTACCTGACCTGAGCGGCGGCGCCCACCGGCGGTCCCGGCCCCGGCGGCGCGCTCAGCAGGCCCAACTAAGCTCTGTGGGCACCCGTGGACTCGGACGCGACGACAAGCCTCGACCTCGACCTCGCCGAGCAGCGATTCGCCGACTCGACCGACCTCACGGTCGGCATCGAGGAGGAGTTCGCGATCCTCGATCCGCGCACGCTCGACCTGCTCTCCGCCTTCGAGCGGATGCAGGCCGCGGCCGCGGTGCGCGACCCGCAGCTGCACCAGGGCATCACGGGCGAGCTGATCTCCTCCGAGATCGAGATCGTCTCGGGCCGCGGCGAGGACCTCGCCGATGCGCTCGCAAGGCAGCGCGACCGCCGCCGGCGGCTGTTCGCGCTCGCCGAGTCCGAGGGCGTCAGCCTCGCGGCGACCGGCACGCATCCCTGGGCGGACTACCGGCAGCAGCGGGTGATCGACACCGAGCACTACCGCCGCGTCGCCGACGGCCTCAGATACGTCGCGGCGCGCAACAACACCTTCAGCCTGCACGTCCACGTCGGCGTGAGGGGGATCGAGCGGGCGATCGCGGTCTGCGACCGGCTGCGGCCGGTGCTGCCGCTGCTGCTCGCGCTCTCCGCGAACTCGCCGTTCGTCGACGGGCGCGACGCGGGCCTGCACTCCGCCCGCACGCAGATATTCACGCGCAACTTCCCGCGCTGCGGGGTGCCGGACGCCTTCGGCTCCTGGCAGGCCTACCGGAGCTACATCGAGCTGCTCGTGAGGACGCGCTGCATCGTCGAGTTCACGCAGGTCTGGTGGTCGGTGCGCCCGCACTTCGCCTTCGGCACCGTCGAGCTGCGGATCTGCGACGCTCAGAGCTCCGGCCTCGAGTCGGAGGCGCTCGCGGCCCTGATCGTCGCCTGCATCGCCCAGGCCGCCCGCGACGCCGACGAAGGCAGGCCGCACGCCGAGCTGCAGGGACGCCTGATCGAGGAGAACACGTGGCGCGCGATCCGCTTCGGGCTCGACGGCAGGATGGTCGACTTCGAGCGCGGGCAGGAGTACCCCGCGGCCGCGATCCCGGAGCGGCTCGCCGCCTGGACGGCGCCGGTGCGCGCCGAGCTCGGGATCGAGCCCTCCTTTCCCGAGCGCAACGGCGCCCAGCGCCAGCGCGCGATGATCGAGGCGGGCGCGAGCCGCGAGGAGATCTTTGCGAGCACCGTAAGGGAAACGAGACAGACGTATGTGCAGGAGGTGGCGGTATGAGCGCGGAAACAGCTGCAGAGCCGACCGAGGAGCAGCTGCGGGCCTACGAAGAGGAGCTGAGCAGGATCACGAGCGTCGAGCTCGTCGTGCAGGCGGTCGCCTCGCTGCTGAACGTGGGCGCGCGCCGTCTCGGCGCAGGCGAGGACGGCGAGCGGGAACGCGACCTCGAGCAGGTCCGCGACGCGATCGACGGCGTGATGGCGCTGCTGCCGATCCTCGAGCGGCGGATGCCGGCCGCGCAGGCGCGGCCGCTGCGCGACGCGCTCTCGCAGCTGCAGATGGCCTACGCGCGCGCAGCGCAGGCGCAGCCGGCCGCCGGGGCCTCCTCCGCACAGGCCGAGGCGTCGGCCACGCAGGGCGCCGGCGAGCAGCAGGGCGCCGGCGAGCAGCCGACCGAGGGCGAGGGAGGCTCGACGTCAAGGCGCCCAGGGCCCGCCGAGAGCAGCGGGCGTCTCTGGGTGCCAGGCCGCTGAGGGCGGCGAGGCGCGGCCGGCTCGTCGTCGCCGACGGCCTCGCGACCGCCTCCGGAGTCGACCGCCGAGAGTCCTCCCGCCGGCCGGCACGATAGACTGCGCGCGCTTTTCCGCCGGTTGCAGCGCCTCGGGACGGCGGCCCGACCAAAACAGAGCGCGCGACCTCTTCGCGCCGCACGCCAATCACACAGCGGAGGGATTTTCTCTTGAGCAGCTTCCTGACGAACCACGGGATCGTCATCGCCCTCGTTTGCGCCGCCTGCGCGGTCGTCTACGGCCTCGTCACGACGCGCGCGCTCCTCGGCATGTCGGCCGGAAACGAGCGGATGCAGAGCATCTCGCACGCCGTGCAACAGGGAGCGAGCGCCTACCTCAACCGCCAGTACACGACGATCGCAGGCGTCGGCGTCGCGCTGTTCGTCGCGCTCATCTTCGTCCAGAACATCGCGGTCGCGGCCGGGTTCGCGATCGGCGGCCTGCTCTCCGGCGCGGCCGGCTACATCGGCATGAACGTCTCCGTGCGCGCGAACGCCCGCGTCGCAGAGGCGGCGAGGGGCGGCGTCTCGCCGGCCCTCAGCGTCGCCTTCCGCGGCGGCGCGATCACCGGCCTGCTCGTCGTCGGGCTCGCGCTGCTCGGCCTCTCCGGCTACTACGGCCTGCTCACCGCCGTCTTCAACGACAGCCAGAAGACGGCGGTCGACGCGCTCGTCGGGCTCGGCTTCGGCGGCTCGCTGATCTCCGTCTTCGCCCGTCTGGGCGGCGGCATCTTCACGAAGGCAGCCGACGTCGGCGCGGACATCGTCGGCAAGATCGAGGCGGGCATCCCCGAGGACGACCCGCGCAACCCCGCGACGATCGCGGACAACGTCGGCGACAACGTCGGCGACTGCGCCGGCATGGCCGCCGACCTGTTCGAGACCTACGCGGTCACCGCGGTCGCGGTGATGCTGCTCGGCGTGCTCACCTTCTCGAACCTCACGCAGGTCGCGCTCTACCCGCTCGTGCTCGGCGCGGTCGCGATCATCGCCTCGATCATCGGCACCTTCGCGGTGCGCACGCGCACGGGCAACGTCGAGCGCGCGCTCTACCAGGGCCTCGTCCTCTCCGGCGCGCTCGCGGCCGCCGCGTTCGCGCCGATCACCTACTGGCTGATGAAAGGCGCCGCCTTCAACGGCGCGAACGCCGGCCACTCGGTTCCGAGCTGGGTGCGCTTCTACCTCTGCTCGATCATCGGCATCGGCGTCACAGGCTGCCTGTTCCTGCTCACCGACTACTACACATCGACCCGCTTCTCGCCCGTGAAGAAGACCGCGCGGGCCTCGATCACCGGGCACGCGACGAACATCATCCAGGGCTTCGGCTCCGGCCTGCAGGCGACGGCGCTGCCCGCGGTCGTGATCGCGCTCGGCATCCTCGGCTCCTGGAAGCTCGCGGGCGGCGGCCTGCAGGGCATCTACGGCGTCGGCGTCGCGGTGATGGGCCAGCTCTCGCTAATGGGCCTGATCGTCGCGCTCGACGCCTTCGGCCCGATCACCGACAACGCCGGCGGCATCGCGGAGATGGCGGAGCTGCCCGAGGAGGTGCGCAACGTCACCGACCCGCTCGACGCGGTCGGCAACACGACGAAGGCGGTGACGAAGGGGTACGCGATCGGCTCCGCCGCGCTGGCCGCGGTCGTGCTGTTCGCGGGCTTCCGCCAGGAACTCGCAAGCCAGACCCACAAACCGCTCACCGGCGTCGGCGCGCTCGCCTTCGGCATCAACGAACCGCCGGTCCTGATCGGCCTGCTGCTCGGCGGGCTGATGGTGTGCCTGTTCGCATCGCTCTCGATCGAGGCGGTCGGCAGGGCGGGCGGCGCGGTCGTCGAGGAGGTGCGCCGCCAGTTCAAAGAGCGCCCCGGGATCATGGCCGGCACCGAAAACCCGGACTACGCGCGCTGCGTCGACATCGTGACGAGGACCGCCCAGCGCGAGATGGTCCTGCCCTCGCTGCTGCCGATCGCGCTCACCGTGATCGTCGGGCTGATCGACAGCCAGGCGCTCGGCGGCCTGCTGATCGGCGTGATCGTCGTCGGCCTCTTCTTCGCAGTGCTGATGACCGCCGGCGGCGGCGC
>JBAIYK010000107.1:0-26174 GCA_037915935.1 Solirubrobacterales bacterium
GCTGCAGCGCGCGTTTGCGCGCAGCTGCGCCGAGGTCGGCACGGGCGCCGGTCGACTGCGGCTTGCAACGCGCGCGCTCTCGCTGCTGCCGCCCGCAGCCGCCGGCGGCCTGCTCGAGCGCGCGATCGAGCGGCGGATGAGCGGCCCGCGCCCGATCGCGACGGGGCTCGCGCTCGGCGCGGTCGCGATGGCGCTCGCAGACCGGCGCTCACGCACGCGCACGCTCGAGCAGGTGCGACCAGCCGACGGGCTCGCGCTCGGGCTCGCGCAGGCCGGCGCGCTCGTGCCAGGCGTATCCCGGCGCGGCGCGACGCTCGCAGCAGCGCGCCTGCGCGGCTTCGACCGCGGCGAGGCGGACGCGCTTTCTTGGCTTGCGGCGCTGCCCGTGATCGCCGGCGCGTGCACGCTGAAGGCCGCCCGTCTCGCACGCGGGCCAGGGCTGGCCCACCCGCGCCGCCCCAGCGCGCTCGCGGGCGCCGGCGCCGCGTTCGTCTCGACGCTCGCCGTCGCGCGCCTGCCGCTGCGTCGGCGCCTCGCGGAGGCGCCGCTCACGCCCTTCTGCGCATACAGGATCGCGCTCGCGCTGCTGCTGCTCGCACGCGAGCGCAGACACCGACGCCCGCCCGTCGTCGTCGCCGAGGTGCAGACCCGCTGGGATCGGCCTAAGCTGGACTGCTAGAGCGGGTAGTTCTGCGAGACCGCGATGAGCAGCCCACCGACAGCGAACGAGCCGAGCGGCGAGCCGAGCATAGGGGCCGCGCTCGGCGGGCGCTACCGGCTCGACGCAGAGATCGGCCAGGGCGGGATGTCGACCGTCTACCGCGCCTTCGACACCGTCCTCGAACGTCCGGTCGCGGTGAAGGTGATGCACCGCGACATCGCGACCGACTCCGGTCAGCACGAGCGCTTCCGGCGGGAGGCGCGCGCCGTCGCGCAGCTCAACCACCCCCACATCGTGACCGTGATCGACTTCGACGACGGCAAGAACGGGCGCGGCGGCGCGCCGTACATCGTCTTCGAGCACGTCGAGGGCGAGACGCTGAAGAGCCTGATCAGGCGCGAGGGGGCGCTCGAGATCACCGAGGCGCTCGCCTACGCGCTCGAGATCGCGCGCGCGCTCGCCGCCGCCCACGAGCACCTGATCGTGCACCGGGACGTGAAGCCGCAGAACGTGCTGCTCGGCGGTGAGGGGACCGCGAAGATCACCGACTTCGGCATCGCGCGCACGCTCACCGAGCAGGGCCTGACGATGGACGGTCGCGTGCTCGGCACGACCGACTATGTCTCACCGGAGCAGGCGCTCGGACAGCAGGTCACCTTGCAGTCGGACGTCTACTCGCTTGGGGTCGTGCTCTACGAGATGCTCGTCGGAGAGGTGCCCTACCGCGGAGAGACGCCCGTCGCAGTCGCGATGCGCCATGTCCGCGAGGAAGTCCCCGACGTGCAGACGCGCCGGCCCGAGGTCTCGGCCGCGACGGCGGCGGTCGTCGATCGCGCGACCGCGAAGGACCTGTCGCGACGCTACCCCGACATGGAGACGATGATCGCCGACCTCGAGGAGGCGCTCGCGATCGAGGCCGCCCGCGCCGGCCACGCCGGCAGCGAGGTGACGAGCGTGCTGCGGACGCTGCCCGCACCGGCGCGCAGGCGGCTGCCGTGGCGGATGCGCCATCCGATGCGCTGGATGGCGAGCATCGGCCTGCTCGGCGGCGCGCTTGCGCTCGTGCTCATCTTCGCGCTCGGCAACGCCGAACGCGGTACGGGCGTCGCGCCTGGAGTCGCGTCGGGCGCAGGTCTGCAACCGGTGCGCCTCGCCCAGAGCGCCGCGCACGGCTACAACCCGTTCGGCACCGAAGAAGAAGACCCGACCCAGACCGGCAACATCGTCGACGGCGACGCGGGCACCACCTGGAGCACCCAGGAATACCGTGAAGACACGCTGAACGGAAAGCCCGGCACCGGCATCTACGTCGACGCCTCGCCGGGCGTCGCGGCGCGCGCGGTCGAGGTGCAGACGCCGACGCCCGGCTTCGAGATGGCTGTGTATGCCTGCAACGGCTTCGACCGGTCGCTGCGGTTCGGAGACAGCACCCCGCTGCTCGAGCGCGGCTGGACCGAGCTCGCGGCGCCAGTGCCGGTGCGGCGACGGACGAAGATCGCGCTCGCGGGCGGCGGACGCAGCTTCGTCTACTACCTGCTCTGGATCACCCAGCTGCCGAGCGAAAGCAACTCGGCCCAGATCTCCGAGGTGACGCTGCTGCGCTGAAGACCTCAGCCTCCCGCCGCCTGAGCGGGCTGGGTCGAGCTCGTCTGAGAGCTCGTCTGGGAGACGCTCTGGCTAGTGCTGCTCGTCGAGGTCGTGCTCGTCGTCTGCTGAACGCCGACGTAGACCTTCACCGTCGCCCCCTTGCGGGCGTGGCTGCCCGCCGCCGGGCTCTGCTTCACGACGTAGCCGATCTGTGACGCGTCGGAGACCGCCTGCGAGACGACCTCTGGCTTCAGGCCGGCAGCCCGCAGCGTCGCCAGCGCAGATTCGCGCGCGTCTTCGATCACGCTCGGCACGACGACCGGCGCGAGGTTCGCCGGCGCCTTCGCGATCACGAGCCGCACGCTCGCGCCCGTGCTCGCCTGGCGCCCGGCGCGCGGGGTCTGCGCGATCACGGTGCCCGCCTTCGCGCCGGCGCGCGCGCGCTCGGTCACCGCGCCAACCGAGAGCCCCGCTTCTTCGAGCTGGTTTTCCGCCTGCGCGCGCAGCTCGCCGACCACGCTTGGCACCTGCACCTGCGGAGGGCCGCTCGAGATCGTGAGCCAGATGCGATCGCCGGCCGCGAGGCTCCTGCCGGCCTGAGGCTGCGTCCCGATCGCGATGCCGCTCTTGAACGCTTCGCTCGAGCGTCGCCTGATCGAGGGCCGAAGCCCCGCTTCGTGCAGACGCTGCAGCGCCTGCGCTTCGGTGAGGCCGGCGACGCGCGGCACGGTCGCGTAGCCCGCTCCCGCGGAGACGACGATCGTCACGAGCGACCGAGGCTTGACGCTCTGTCCCTTCGTCGGGCTCTGGGAGACGACGCGTCCCGCCGGGACGCTCGTGCTGATCGCAGAGGACTGCGCGACGCGCAGGCCGAGGTGGCGGAGCTTCGCGACTGCGACCGCGCTCCTCTCGCCGACGACGCCTGGGACGCTCACCCTGCCCTGCGGCAGGAGCAGCGCGATCAGCGCGGCGGCGATCAGCAGCGGCACGAGCGCCGCGGCCCACAGCATGCGCCGCCTGCGGCGGCGCTCACGCGTGTCCGTCGTCGCCTCGGCGCCATCAGCCCACGCGGCCGTCCCGCCCGAGACGCCTGCGGCCGCGGGTCCACGCGGCCCCGCGCCGGGGTCGTAGGCGGGAAGCTGGCCGGTCGCGGCCTGCCAGGAGGCGCCGTTCGCGTCCGGCGGCGCGGCGGTCGCGATTAGCGGCGAGACGAACGGCGCGGTCGGGGCCGGCGAGACGGACGGGGCCGACGGAGCGGGCGGAGCCGAATCGGCGGGAGCGGCGAGGGCAGCAGCGCCCGCCGCCGCACCCGCGCCCAGCGGGAGGTCGGCGGCGGCAGGGGAAGTCGGATCGGCGGCGCGGCCGGCGCTCGCGGGAGACGGCGCGCCCCCCAGCGCGAGCTCCGCGCTCGGCGCCGGCAGCGTCACGCGCACGGCCTCGAGCGCGGCTATCGCCTGCTCGGCGGAGCGGTAGCGCGCGGCCGGGTCCTTCTCCAGTGCGCGCAGCACGATCGCGTCGAGCGCCTGCGGGACCGCGGGATTGAGCGCGCTCGGCGGCTGCGGCGTGCGCGAGACGTGCTGCAGCGCGATCGTGACGGCGGTCTCCCCTTCGAACGGGACCCTGCCTGTCAACAGCTCGTAGAGCACGACCCCGATCGCGTAGATGTCCGAGGCCTCGCTCACGGCCTGTCCCTGGGCCTGCTCCGGAGAGAGGTATTGGGCGGTGCCCATGATCGAGCCCGTCAGCGTCATGTCCGAGGCGCCCGCCCTTGCGATCCCGAAGTCGGTCACCTTCGCCCTGCCCTCCTCGTCGAGGATCACGTTGTGGGGCTTCAGATCGCGGTGGATCACGCCGCGCCGGTGGGCGAAGCGCGCCGCTCGCAGCATCTGCAGGACGACGTCGATCGCGCTTGCCGGCGGCAGCGGCCCATGCTCGCGTACGATCGCCTTCAGGGTGCGCCCCGGCAGGTACTCCATAGCGATGTAGTAGGTGCCGTCCCACTCGCCGCGGTCGAAGATCGAGACGACGTTCGGGTGCGAGAGGCTCGCGGCGCTCGACGCCTCGCGCTTGAAGCGCTCGACGAACTCCTGGTCCTCGGCGAAGCGGTGGTGCAGGAGCTTCAGCGCGACCTGCCGCCCGAGCAGCCTGTCGGAGGCGAGGTAGACGTCGGCCATCCCTCCGGAGCCGACCCGGCGCAGGATCTCGTAGCGGCCGTCTACGATCGTGCCCGCGTCGATCATCCCAGCAGCGCCTCCGTCGCCTGCGCGCGCTCTCTCACGGCGCCTACCGCTCCCCGCTCACCTGTCCGAGTTCGAGCGCCCGCACGAGCGCGCTCGCCTTGGCTTCCGTGCGCCACGTGTGGTCGAGCACAGTCCGCCGCCGCGACGGCGCGAGCGTCGAGGCGCTCACCCCTGAGACGTAGTAGGTGCTGTAGAGGTCGATGCCTCCGGGCAACTGGTATGGCAGCCCGTTGTAGACGGTGACGAGGCCATCCGAATTGGTGCCGATGAAGTACACCGACTGCGCCGCGAGATACGCGGCCGCGATCAGCACCCCGACCACCGTCAGCGCGGTCAGCGCGCCGATCGCGCGGCGCGCGCGGCGCCGGTGTGGGCGCGAATCCGTGCGCGGAGGCTCGGCCAAACGCGGAAGGCGGCGGTCGACGGTCCCCGTAGTCGGGGCGCTGCCGTCCTCGCCGCGCATCACGACCGCCGTCGCAGGCTCCCCGGCGCGGGCCTGCCCCACCCCGCCGACCGTCGCGGAGACGTCGACGTCCTCGAGGCGCAGCAGCACGGCGGTGATGTTGTCTCTACCGCCCTGCCTGTTCGCCTCCTGCACGAGCGCCCGCCCGGCGTCGCGCAGGCGCGGCGTCTCGAGCATCAGCTGCGCCATCCGCGGCTCCCCCACCATCGAGGTCAGCCCGTCGCTGCAGAGCAGGTAGACGTCGCCTGGGCGCGCTCTGAACGAGCGCGTGTCGACCTCGACCTGCGCCTCGGGGCCGAGCGCGCGCGTGATGATCGAGCGCTGCGGATGCTCCTCTGCCTCCTCGGGCGTGAGGCGGCCCTGGCGGATCAGCTCGTCGACGAGCGAGTGGTCGTCCGTGAGGCGCAGCAGCTCGCCGTCGCGCAGGCAGTAGACGCGGCTGTCGCCGACGTGCGCGATCGTCACGTCCTGCTCGCCGACATAGACCGCGGAGAGCGTCGTCCCCATTCCCGCATGGGCGGCGTCGGAGTGCGAGAGCTCGTGGATGCGCGTGTTCGCGGCCTGGGCGTGCGCGTCGAGCGCAAGCGCGGGATCGGAGAAGTCGAGGCCGTCTTCGCCGAAGGTCTCGACCGCGATCCGCGAGGCGACCTCGCCCGCCTGCGCCCCGCCCATCCCGTCGGCGACGACGAACAGCGGCGCGCGAGCGAGCATCGAGTCCTCGTTCGCGCGCCGCTGCAGGCCCGTGTCGGTGATCGCGTAGTGCTCCGCGACGCGCAGCATCAGTCGACCTCGAAGCTGAATTCCGACTCGCCGATGCGCAGGCGGTCGCCCGGGTGCAGCGGTCGCGGGCTCTGAAGCGACTCCTCGTTCAGGTACGTGCCGTTCGTCGAGCCGAGGTCCTCGACCGCGAGGATGCCGCCCTGCTCGAAGATGCGCGCGTGTCCTGAGGAGGCGTAGGGGTCCTCGAGCCTGATCTCCGCCTCCCCGCCGCGGCCGAGCACGACCTCGCCGTCGAGGTCGTAGATCATCCCCGGCTGATGTCCGGGCGCGCGCTCTACGACGAGCCGCGGCGAGCGCGAGAGGACGTCCGCCGGGCCGAGCGCCGAGGCGGGGAACATGCCGGTCGCGTCCGGCGAGACCTCGACGTCCCGGCTTCCCCCGACGCCGACCGGATCGCCCGCCGCCACGCGCTCCGGCGCGCCGGCTCCTCCAGTCCAGCGGGAGGCGCGGGCGCCTGAGTCCACACGCATGTCCTTCAGGGCGCTGCGAGCGACCCAGAGCAGGAACAGGTAGAGCACGACGACGAAGCCGTACTTGAGCGCGACGGACAACGGACCTATGGAGTTCATTGCGCCTCCATCCTGACGGCGCCTCTGACACGGCCGGAGGGCATCCAGCCCTCCTTAACCGCACCTTCGGTGCTTTGACGCCCCTTCACCGCGCCCTCAGCGCTCATCTCAGCTCGAAGGCGATCTCGGTCGAGCCCATCACGATGCGATCGCCATGTTGCAGCGACGCCGAGCCGTGGACGCGGCGACCGTTCACGCGCAGGCCGTTCGTCGAGCCGAGGTCTTCGATCGTCCAACCGCCGTCGCGAGGGTGAAGCTCGGCGTGGCGGCGGGAGATCCCGCTGTCGTCGAGCACGACGTCGCATTCGCGGCTGCGCCCGAGCAGCGCGCCGCCGGGAGGGACGACGAGGCGCCTGCCCGCGACGAGCAGCAGCGCGCCTTCGCTCCGCCGCGGCGCCGACGCCGCGACCGCGCGAGCGCTGGTGCCGGCGCGCTGGATCAGGGTCGCTCCGACGGCCTCCCCCTCCGGCTCGCGCTCGTAGGGGGCGCGCTCCTGCTCGGGCTCCTCGCCGCCCCAGCCTTCGTCGCGATCGCGCTGCGGCCGCGGACCGTCGCGCTGCTCGCCGTCGAGGCGCACGGGGTGCGTCTCGATTCCGAATTCGCCGAGCGAGAGCTGGTGGTCGGTGTGCAGGCGGATCGTCGGGCGGCCTGCGAGCACGAGCTGCTCCCGGCGAGCGTGCTCGAGCAGGTAGGCGCACAGCTCGTCGACCACCTCGCCCTCTATGCCCTCGTAGTGGTCGCGGTCCTCGGGGGACAGCCAGAGATCGTATTCGTGCGGCGCGTAGACCCGCGAGACCGAGGGCGTGCGATGCTCGTCCATCTCCTTCACGAGCTTGCGGGCGAGCTCGATCGGGCGCACCTCGGAGGCGAAGACGCGCCCGAACGTCCCCTCGACGAGGCCTTCGATCTTCGACTCCAGTGCTCTGAGCAGGCTCATTGGACCGCTGCGGCTGCGGCTGCGCAGCCATGCCACCCCTTCACTCTAAGGGGGCGGCGGGCCGACGGCGCGCAGCTCGCGCAAGCGCGACCGCAAGCAGCGCTCCCAGCGCCGCGCCGAGGATCGCGGCGGTGGGCGTCGACGCGGCGCGACCGGTCCGCAGCGCAGCGCCGAGCAGCATCGGCCCGACGAGCAGCGATGCGCTCCAGACGCACGCGAGCGGCAGCTCGACGGCGAGCTGCCTGCCTTTCACGATCCACGGCAGGGCGAGCGCCCCGGCAGCCCACAGCGCGGCGCCGATCAGCGCCGCCGGCCCGAGCAGGGAGACGAGCGAGTGTGCGTCGGCGGCGAGCGAGTGGCCGCCTCCTGGCAGCGCGAAGCGGCCAGTCGAGCCGGTCGGTCGAGCCGTCGTCGAAAGGCTCGTCGAGAAGCCGGTCGCGGGAGCGAGGCGATGATGCAGGCCGACCCCTGCGAGGCACAGCCACCAATAGCCGAGCGCTCCGAGACAGCCGCGCATGCGCGTGCTGGCCGCGGAACGTCCGACGAAGGCGGGAAACGCGCTCGCGAGGCCGGCGAGGCCGAGCAGGGGCGCGAGCGCAGCGGCAAGCCAGGCGGGGCTCGAGCGGCGCGGCATCGCGACCAGCAGGGGCAGCGCGCCCGCCGCGATCAGCAGCGCGACGCCAGGCTGTCCGACCGCCGCCTGCCAGACGAGAAGCGCGAGCGCGAGCGCGAGCCAGGCGATCCGCGGCAGCGTTGGCAGCCGCCGTGGCGGAGCGGGCGCCTCGAGCGGCGCCGCGAGAGCACCGCCGTGAAGCGCGTGCGCGAGATCCTCGAGCGTGCCGCGATCGTGCGGAAGCGGCTGCAGGGCGCGGTCGATCGCCGTCGTGAGCGCGCGGGGGAGGTCTTTGCGCAGACGACGCAGCGAGGGCAGCTGCGCGCCGATCCGGCGCACGGTCGCGGCGGGCGTCGCCGCCCGAACCGGGTTCTCGCCGCTCAGCGCCTCGTAGAGGACGAGCGCGAGCGAGTAGAGGTCCGACTCCGGCCCCGCCGGCGAGCCTTCGCTCTGCTCTGGCGCCATGTAGGCGAGCGTGCCGATCACGTCGCCGGTGTGCGTGAGCGCCTCCTCCCCGGTCAGTCGCGCCCCCCCGAAGTCGGCCAGCTTCGCGGCCGCGGATCGGTCGACGCCCGCGTCCGGGACGAGGATGTTCTGCGGCTTCACGTCGCGGTGGATCACTCCACGGACGTGGGCGTGGGCGAGCGCGCCGCAGAGCGCGCGCCCGATCTCGAGCACCTCCTGATCGCCCAAGGCGTCCTGCGCGATCAGGTGCGCGAGCGTCGCGCCCTGCACGAGCTCGGAGATCAGATAGAAGTCGCCGTTCTGCTCGGCGGCCTCGTAGAGCGCGACGATCGCCTGATGGGAGAGCCTTGCGGCGGCGTGCGCCTCGCGTGTGGCGCGCTCCGCCATCCCCGGCAGGACGCATGGGATCCGCTTCACCGCTACCTGTCTGCGCAGCAGCTCGTCCTGCGCGCGCCACACCTCGCCGAAGCCGCCGGAGCCGAGCCGCTCGAGCAGCAGGTAGCGGCCGAGGACGGTTGCCGGCCCGGTTGCCGGCCCACTCTCGGCTGCACCCCTCGCCGGGCCGCCCCCCTTGCCATCGACCGCCGCGATCATCGTGTCCACGCCATCTGATCGCTTCGCCGCCGACGGCGCCCGCCCTGCCTCCTAGGCAGGAGATCGTGCACTGAGCGAGAAGTTGCAGAGCTCAACAGGAGGCGGCCTCACAGCAGCGTTCATACTGGTGCCTCAGCAGCAGTCCCGCAAGGAGCAAGCGCTTGTCGTTCTTCGACGACGAAGATCCCGCGCCGTCGGCAACCAGAGTCCAACGCCCGCCTCGTCCCGCGCCGCGGCGGCCGCGGCCGCTCGGCGGCCAGCGGGCGGTCGATCGACATGCGCTGATGATGCGTCGCCGGATCGCCGCAGGCGTCGGCGTGCTCGTCGTGATCGCGCTCGTGCTGATCGTGAGCGCGATCATCGCTGGCCAGAAAGCCTCGGCGCTCGAACAGTACGACCGCGAGCTCAACCAGCTCGCCAGACAGTCCGAACAGCAGGTGGGCAAGCCGCTGTTCGTCGCGCTCACCGGCGCGGGCGGCAAGCAGGCGATCGACGTCGAGCAGCAGATCAACGAACTCCAACGCGAAGCGCGGCAGATCGCCGCGCACGCTCGCGGCGTCAGCGTGCCTGGAGAGATGGCCGAAGCACAGCGCAACCTGCTGCTCGCGCTGCAGATGAGAGCCGAAGCGCTCGGCAAGATATCGGCGCGCATGCACGCCGCGCTCGGCGGGCAGGCGAAGACCGCCGCCGCCTCGATCGCAGGCGCGATGGAGATCCTGCTCGCCTCCGACGTGATCTGGTCGCAGCGCGTCGTCCCGCTGACGCAGGAAGCGCTCGCAGCCGGCGGCATACACGGCCTCACGACGGCGGGCAGCCGCTCGCTGCCGAACCTCGGATGGCTCTCCTCCGAAACCGCGCTCACCCGCATCACCGGCAAGAACGCCTCCGAACTCGGGAGGCCCGCCCCTGGCACCCACGGCGACGCGCTCACGGGCGTCGCCGTCGGCGGCAATGCGCTGCAGGCCGAACCCGCGGTCAACCACCTCGCGGGCGGGGCGAATCCGACCTTCGCGGTCACCTTCCAGAACACGGGCGAAAACTCGGAGAGCAACACGAAGGTGGTCGTGTCGGTCACGAGCGCCGGCAAGACGGTCTCCGGCTCCGACACGGTCGAAAAGACCGAACCAGGTCAGACAGCCAACGCCGAAGTGCATCTGAGCGGCGTCGGCACCGGCGTGTACTCGAAGATCGAAGCGAAGATAGAAGCGGTGCCGGGCGAGACGAACCTCGAAAACAACAAGGCCGCCTACCTCGCAGTCTTCGAATAGCCACGCAGGCCTCCTGATGCTCGCAGCCTCGCTCACAGACGCCCACGGCCTGATCGCGATCGCAGCCGCCGCGGTCGCGGCGGTCGCAGTCGCATGCTGCGCGGCGCTCGCGATCTCGATGCGGTCGACTCGCAGAGCGCAGAGAGTGATCCTCGGGCGGGACGGCGGTCGCGACCTCGTCGCGCAAGCCGCCGATCTCCAGCATGCCTTCGAGGCGCTGGGCGCCCACGTCGCAGAGGCTGAGGAGGCGCTGCAACGGCGGCTCGGGGAGGTCGAGGACTCGCTGCTCGGGGCGATCTCCAATCGCGCGCTCGTCCACTACGACGCCTACAACGAGCTCTCGGGACGCCAGTCGATGTCGATCGCGCTGCTCGACGGCACCCGCTCGGGGATCGTGATCTCCTGCATCCACCACCGCGACCAGGCGCGCGTGTACGCGAAGCGCGTGCGGCGCGGCGAGGGCGACGTCGAGCTCTCGCCCGAGGAGGCAGAGGCGGTGCGGCTCGCGGGAACGACGGACGCCGCCGGGGACGATGTCGTCGAGCGCGCCGGTTGAAGAAGCGTCGGTGCGCGTGAGGGTCGGCCACCTCGGCCCAGCAGGCACCTTCAGCGAGGAGGCGCTGCTCGCAGGAGCGCTGCCCGACCTCGTCCAGCCCGTCGGGCTGGAGACGATCTTCGACACCGTGAGCGCGCTCGTGCGCGGCGAGGTCGACTGGGCGGTCGTACCGATCGAGAACTCGCTCGAGGGGTCCGTGACCGTGACGCTCGACCTGCTCGCGGACCACGCGAGCGAGATCGAGATCGTCGCCGAGGAGCTGCTCGCGGTGCGCCACTTCCTCGTGGTCGCGGCGGAGATGCCGCTTCAGGCGATCCGCTCCGTGCTCACCCACCCGCAGGTCCCAGGGCAGTGCAGGCGCTTCCTGCGCGAGCAGCTGCCGGGGGTCCAGGTCGTGCCGGCGAACTCGACCGCCGACGCGGTGCGGCTCGCTGCGCGCGCCGATCCGGCCGAGGGGATCGCGGCGATCGGTCCGCGGCTCGCAGCCGAGATCTACGGCGGATTCGTGCTGCGCGAGGACGTCCAGGACCGCAACGACAACCTCACGCGCTTCGTCTGGCTCGGTCACGTCGACAGCGAGTGCGGTGAGGCGCCGGTGAGGCGCGCGGCGCACCCGTCACCGAAGACCTCGCTCGTCTTCTGGGGACCGGGCGCCGATCGCTCCGGCTGGCTCGTGCTGTGCCTCGACCAGTTCGGCCGCAGGGGCATCAACCTCACGAAGATCGAGTCGCGACCGCGGCGTGAGCGCATGGGCCACTACATGTTCTTCGTCGACCTCGAGGGCGACGCCGGCGAGCGGCCGGTCGCAGACGCGATCGCCGGGCTGCGGGAGCTGTGCGAGCAGGTGTGCGTGCTCGGCTCCTACCCCGCCGCGGAGCAGGCCTAGCGCCCGTCGCCGAGCAGGCGTAGCCGTTCAGCTCGCGGAGGCGGCGAACGCGTGTGATGGGCGCCCGCCAAGCAGGCGCAATGTCGCTTTCGGGTCGCCCTCGACGCTACACTCCGGCCTGAAACGATGGATACGTGCACGCCATCCGGACCATCTCGGTCCGCGCCGGCGCTCGAGCACCCACGGCGCGGACCTGACTCGCCCCCCCAGGGGGTGGGCGGCAGGGTGCTCGTCCTCAACGCGACCTTCGAGCCGATCAACGTCTGCTCGGTGCGGCGCGCGGTCGTGCTGCTGCTGAAGGAGAAGGCGGAGGTCGTCGAGCGCGGCAGCTGGGAGCTGCACTCAGAGCGCTCGAGCATGACGCGGCCGATCGTGATCAGGCTCGTCAGCTACGTCCACGTGCCGCGCGACATGCACAAGCGCAAGATCACGCGCAGGGCGGTGTTCGCGCGCGACGGCTGGGCCTGCCAGTACTGTGGCTCGCGGTCGAATCTGACAGTCGACCACGTGATCCCCCGCTCGAAGGGCGGCAGCTCGAGCTGGGAGAACATCGTCGCCTCCTGCGCGCCCTGCAACCGCCGCAAGGGGGACCGGCTGCCGCGGCAGGCCGGGATGCACCCCCGCCGGCCCCCGCGCGCTCCGCACGCCGGGATCTTCATCCAGGTCGCAAGCCCGACGATCCCGATCGCCTGGCAGGCGTATCTGCCCGAAGCGGCTTAAAGGCGAAGGGCGCCTTCGACGGGGGCGCCCTTCGCGTCCTGCCTGAACTGAGATGCCGAGACGGCCCAGCCTGCGCCGGGGGGACCAGTCCGGCGGCCCTCTCGGGGTGTCCCGGGGTGGATTCCGCTGACCGGTTCGGGGACGCTCGCAAAGAGCGAACGTCGACCGGATTCGGTCGGCTCAGCCATCCGACCTGGTTAGCGGCCGGACACCTCCAGGGTCCCGGAAGAACTGTCACTAGACGTGAGGACCACCTCCTTTCTCTGGTAGAGCCAGGGTAGCGAACCCCGAGGACGCATTGCAAGCGTCAGCAAGCGCCCGGCCGTCTCGCGACTCATCCGCGGCGAGGCGCCAGCCCGTCCCGACGGCGCCCGCGCCGGCTCAGCTCTCGGCGTTCTCGGCCGAGCCCTCGGCGGCGGCTTCCTCGACGGCAGCCGCGGCGGCGCCGTTGTCGACGACGAGGGCGACCGCGGAGACGACGTCGTCGCTCTTCAGGTTCATCACGCGCACGCCGGTCGCGGCGCGGCCCTGCCGGGAGATGCCGGCGACCGAGGTGCGCTGGACCATGCCGCCGAGCGAGATGAACACGAGCTCCTGGTGCTCGCGCACGACGAGGGCGCCGGCGAGGGCGCCCTTCTGCTCCGTCAGCCCGATCGTCTTCACGCCCTTCGCGCCGCGGTTCGTCTTGCGGTACTGGTCGATCGAGGTGCGCTTGCCGTAGCCGTTCTCGGTCACGACGAGCAGGTCCATGTCGTCTCTTGCGACATCCATCGCGATCACTTCGCCGTCTCCGACGTCCATGCCGCGCACGCCCGTCGTGTCGCGTCCCATCGAGCGCGCCGCGGACTCGGGGAAGCGGACGGCGAGCCCCGCCTTCGAGACCATGATCACCTCCTCGCCGGCTTCGACGCCGCGCACCGCGAGCAGCTCGTCGTCGTCGCGGATCTTGATCGCGATGATCCCGTCCGCCCTGATCGGCGTGTTGTAGGCCGACAGCTCGGTCTTCTTCACGACGCCCTCACGGGTCGCGAACACGAGGTACTTCGTCTCGGAGAAGTCGCGCGTCGAGAGCACGGCCTGGATGCGCTCGGCCTCGCGCAATGGCAGCACGTTGACGAGCGCCCTCCCCTTCGCGGTGCGGGAGGCCTCGGGCAGCTCGTAGACCTTGCTGCGGTACACCTTCCCGCGGTTGGAGAAGAACAGCAGGTAGTCGTGCGAGGAGCAGACGAACAGATGCTCGATGAAGTCTCCGTCCTTCATCTCCATCCCGGTGACGCCCCGGCCGCCGCGCTGCTGCTGGCGGTAGGTGGCGAGCGGCAGCGACTTGATGTAGCCCGATTGGGTGATCGTGATCACCATCTGCTGGTCGGCGATCAGATCCTCGATGTCGATCTCGTCCGTCGAGGCGCTGATCTCGGTCCGCCGTTCGTCGGCGAAGCGCTCGGAGATCTCGGTGAGCTCGTCCTTGATCACCTGCAGCACGCGCGCTTCCTCGCCGAGGATCGCCCTCAGCTCGGCGATCCGCTCCGTCACGTCGGCATGCTCGCGCTGGATCGTCTCCGCCTCGAGCGCGGTCAGCTGCGAGAGCCGCAGGTCGAGGATCGCCGAGGCCTGGATCGCGCTGAAGTCGAAGCGCTGCATCAGCTGCTCGCGGGCAGCGTCGCGGTCGCGTGAGGCCCTGATCAGCTCGATGATCTCGTCGAGGTGATCGAGCGCCCGCAGCAGGCCCTGCAGGATGTGCGCGCGCGCCTCCTTTTCGGCGAGCTCGTGCTTCGTCCGCCGCACGATCACCTCGCGCTGGTGGGCGACGTAGTTGTGGATCACCGCGCGCAGGGGCAGCGTGCGCGGCACGTTGTCTACGAGCGCGACCATGTTCACTCCGAAGGTGGACTGCAGCGGCGTGTGCTTGTAGAGCTTGTTGAGGACGACCTTCGGGATCGCGTCGCGCTTCAGCTCGATCACGAGCCGCATGCCGCGCTTGTCCGACTCGTCCCTGATGTCGGATATCTCCGGGATCTTCTTCTCGTGCACGAGGTCGGCGACCTTTTCGATCAGGCCGCCCGGGCCGCCCTTCTTCACCATGTAGGGCAGCTCGGTGACGACGATCGCCTCCTTGCCCTGCTTCAGCGGCTCGATGTGAGCCTTCGCCTGCACTCGCACGCGGCCGCGACCGGTCTCGTAGGCATCTCTGATTCCAGAGAGCCCGAGGATGATCCCGCCGGTGGGGAAGTCGGGGCCCTTGATGTGCCTCATCAGGCCCTCGGTCGTGATCTCCGGGTCCTCGATGTAGGCGATCGTCGCGCCGATCACCTCGCGCAGGTTGTGGGGAGGGATGTTCGTCGCCATCCCGACCGCGATTCCGGAGGAGCCGTTGACGAGTAGGCTCGGGAACCGCGCCGGCAGCACGAGCGGTTCGCGCTTGGAGCCGTCGTAGTTGGGCGCGAAGTCGACGGTGTCCATGTCGAGGTCGCGCAGCATCTCGGCTGCGATCCGGGCGAGGCGGGCCTCGGTGTTGTGACTGACGAACCCGTTCGTGAGGAAGGAGTGGTCTTCGGTGTCCACACGCAGCGAGTAGACCGGCTGCACACCCGCATCTGTGACTGACTCGACCGCGGCGTAGTAGTAGTCGCCCGTGACCAGCGGCGCGACGACCTCACGGACCTCCTCGGAGCGGATGCGGTCGAGGATCGCCGTCGAGCTGCGCTCCCAGCGCTCTATGCGGTCGATGTTGTTGCGGCGCAGCCAGTCGAGCTGTACTCCGGATGAGCCGGCCTCCGCCCGGATGTAGCTTGCGACGTAAGGGACGTGGTCGCGGCTCAACGCACGACTGGAGAGCGGAACGTGTGCAAGCTCGCCCTCGAGCTTGCGCTGCTTTGCGCCAAGAAAGCCGACCCGCTCCGCGAACAGGCGCGCATCGCGCCTGTTCGTGACGACGACCTTGATCTCACCGCGAGCCGAGGTCGCCAGCCGCGAGACCACGCCAAACTCCAGCAGCAGCTGCTGCACGCCACCGGCGAGTTGTCTGCTGCGCGTCGAGTAGCTGATCTGGATCGTGCTCCGCGGCAGCAGCGAGGAAGAGCCATCGCCCTCGAACATCGCCTGCAGGAAGACCCGCTTGAACGCCGGTCGTGCCGCCCACACGAACTCTGGCACACGCTTGTCGGCGCTCAAACTGCCTTCGAGCTCGACGAGCGGACTGGAACGCAGCGCGGTCAGGTTCTGCACATCGAGCTCGTGACAGACACTGCCCGATCTGATCGTGCGCGAATAGACGTATCGCGGGCCGCCCACGACGTCGTCGTAGGCGTCCACAACCGCGTCGAAGAAGTCTCTGTCGACGTTGTTGAAGCCCGCGCGTCGTTCGCTAAACCAGCCCTCCGCAACGAGAGCGCCGGCGAGCAAGGCGAGCTTGCGCTCAGCGACATCTAGACCTGCATCCGCGCTTCCCATACCGGTACGGTTGAGCAGCACGCGATCGCCTGGGCGTATCTCTTCGAGCAGCTTCCACATCAAGAGCGGCACGCCGACCATATCCACAAGGCACAACACCGGATGATTGTGCGTGCCACAGAGCTCAAAGCCCTCTCGCGTGCGGAGCTTCAATGTCGGATGCTCTCCTGAGTGGAAGATGCGTGAGGCCTGGACGGGGCGCCCGAGACGGTCCAACACGGCGAGAGCCAACTCGCGCTCGCTGTCTGGCTGTACGCCGGACGCAAGGTCCCCGATACGGATCGTCCCGCCAGCCAGCCGCACACGTGTGTCCCCCGCGACGCAGTACCGCATCGCCGCCGGTGGGTCGTCGTCGACCGAGCCGAAGTTGCCCTGGCCGTCGACGAGCAGCGCGCGCATCGAGAAGTCCTGGGCCATGCGCACGAGCGTGTCGTAGATCGCCGCGTCGCCGTGTGGGTGGTACTTGCCCATCACCTCGCCTACGATCAGCGCGCACTTCGAGTAGGGCCGGGTGGGGCCGAGGCCGAGCTCGTTCATCGCGAACAGCACGCGCCGGTGCACCGGCTTCAGCCCGTCGCGCACGTCCGGCAGCGCGCGGCCGACGATCACCGACATCGCGTAGTCGAGGTACGCGGTGCGCATCTCGTCCTCGAGCGCGCGCGGTTCGATGTTGCCGCCGCTGATCACGTCAGCGCTTGCCATGACGAGTCACCTCCCTCACACATCGAGGTTGGCCACCGCGCGGGCGTTCTCTTCGATGAACTCCCTGCGGGGCTCGACCTGGTCGCCCATCAGCATCGCGAAGATGCGGTCGGCGGCGGCGGCGTCCTCGAGCGTCACCTGGGCGAGCGTGCGCGTCGCGGGGTTCATCGTCGTCTCGCCCAGCTGATCGGCGTTCATCTCGCCGAGTCCCTTGAAGCGCTGCAGCTTCACGCCCTTCTGCGCGACTGTCAGCACCGCTTCGCGCAGCGCGTCGAAGCTCGCCGCAGCCTCCTGCGAGTCGCCGAGCTTGACCTCGAACGCGGGCGTGCCGGCGAGATCGATCAGCTGCCGGTGCACCTGCACCAGCTTGCGGTACTCCTGGGAGTCGAACATCGCGCGGCGCAGCCTGTGCACGCGCGCGAAGCCGGTGCGCGTCTCGACCGCCCTCACGCGAATCTCCAGCGGGTCCTGCTCCAGCAGCTCGGTCGCGTGCGTCTCGCCTTCGAGGCCCTGCCGCGAGAGCAGCTCGATCGCCGCCTCCGCGGAAAGCACCTGCTCGCCGAGCAGCGACGACTCCTCTAGGAACTGCACGACGTCGTGACCGTAGCCGGCGCGCAGCGAGGAGGCCCAGCCCTCGTACTCCTTCAGGCGGCGGGTGAAGCTCTGCCAGCGCGCCTCGGTGAGCTTGAAGCGCTGCCCGTGACGGTCGACGATCTCGATCTTCTCCCACTTGTCGGAGAGCAGGATGTCTTCGAGTTCGTGCTCGCGCTCGATGTAACGCTCGCGCGAGCCCTGCTTCAGCTTGTACAGCGGCGGCTTTGCGATGTAGACGTAACCCGCCTCGATCAGCTCCTGCATCTCGCGGAACAAGAGTGTGAGCGCAAGGGTCCTGATGTGAGCTCCGTCGACGTCGGCATCGGTGTTTCTCGATGTCAATCCACCGATGCCGGCGATGAAATTTTCATCGTTCCAAACCGAGAAGTCATAGACGCATCCATTACTTGCATTCACCTTTTTGATCGAACGCACCGGCAACCCGATCAGGTTGTCACCAATCGGCTCGTACATGCGGCGCTGGGCCTGCTTGGCACACTTGAGCTTGGTCTCCAAACCCGTCGCGCCGGGGTGGTCGCGCCAGACATCGCGGATGAGCTCGAGATCCTCTCGCGACGACACGGTCAGCCTCCAACTAGGGTTGGCGGTTGTGTACTCCCTGCCGAGGATTGCAATGCGTTGACCAGGAGCAGTTTCACTGATGTAAGGCGCGACACCAAACGAGGCGAGTAGATGATGCAAGCCAGCGATGATGTGGCGCGAGGAGGAGTGGAACGACGCCTTGCCGCCCGTGGCGCTCCCATCCCCCAGGAAGAACCCGCGCAGGAACTCGAGCCGCAGCTCCTCGCTCACGTTGAAGGCAAGGTTCGGCACACGCTTGGTGACCGCAGTTTGCTCCCCGAAGCCGAAGACGTACTTGAAAGCGAGCGCGACGACTCGGTGAACCATCTTCACATCGGCGAGCGGCCCGTTGCCGGCATAGACCGAGGGCGTGATGCCGAACACCTGCTCGAAGGAACGGCCCATCTCCAGCGCGTAACGTGAGTTGCCGTTGCCGATCGCGAAGCGCACGCCGCCGCGCTCGCTGCAGCTGCCCTCGGCGAGGAAGAAGCCGAGCAGGCGCATCAGCTTCTCGTCCACGTTCACATAGCGACCGATCGGCTGGTGTGCGTAGTGCTCCGGCGTGAGCGCGACGTCCTCGCGCCCATCGAAGAATTCGAGGTCGCGCTCGTCGAGGTCGGAAAGGCGCACCTCGTTGCGGAGACGGTTGCGCCGCGACGCTTTGTACTGCCGTCGCCAGGTGCGGTCGAGCGCGCTGTCACACACCTGCACGCGTGCGCGGACCGAGTCCACGTCGCCACCGACCGCGTTCACGTATGCCTCGAAGTGGGAGAGGATCGGACGCGAGGTGCCCTTCTCCCAGGCGTAGAACGTGACCGGCTGACGGATGCCGACCGCGTCGCAGAGCGCCCTCTGGGAGACGCGGTTGCGCCGCCGCAGGCTCGCAAGCTCTGTGCGCACCTCTGCTGGAAGCTCGACCCGCGGCTCGGTCAGCTGCGGGCTCTCGACATGCTCGAGCACGATCCGCTGCCTGCTCCAGTCGGCGACGGCGGGTCCCCTCAGCCAAACCTGGCGCGCCGCGTCGCGATGGCGGTGCAGCTCGCGCAGCAGGTCGATCTGCTCCGGCGCACGGTCGGGCAGCGGCACGCGGCGGGGCGCCACCACGACGTCCCCCGTCTTCAGCTCATCTCCGCGCTTCGTGTGCAGCTCGCCGTCCTCATGGACGTAGATCGAATGGCTCGCCGTCACCCGCACCTTGCGGCCATAGAGCGTGCTCACCTCGTAGAGCGGCTCGCTGACCTCGTGGCGCACGACGCCCTTGATCTCGCCGAAGTGCGGCTCGCGGCCGTCCAGGTCGACTGAGAGCACCTCGCCGAGGCGCCCGTAGACGGAGCGCACGAGGCCCTGCGGGCCCTCGACGGGAAGCCCCTCGACCTGTTCGTCGACGAACTCCCCGATGGTCGTGAGGCGCACGCTGTCCCCGTCGCGCACGAGCACGTGCTCCTCGCCGTCGACGCTCATCAAGATCACCTTGTGATAGCGGGCGTTCTCGATGTTGAACTCGTCTCTCACGCCAGTGCCGATGGCGGTGATCAGCGCCTGGATCTCGGCGTTCTGGAGCACCTTGTCGATGCGGCTCTTCTCGACGTTGAGGATCTTGCCGCGCAGCGGCAGCACGGCCTGGGTGTTGCGGTCGCGGCCCTGCTTCGCCGAGCCGCCGGCGGAGTCGCCCTCGACCACGAACAGCTCGGCAAGGCTGGGGTCGCGCACGCTGCAGTCGGCGAGCTTGCCCGGCAGCGTCGAGTTCTCGAGCGCCGACTTGCGCCTCGTCAGGTCGCGCGCCTTGCGCGCCGCCTCCCGCGCGCGCTGGGCCTGGACGGCCTTCAGGATCACCGCCCGCGCCTCGCTCGGATTCTCCTCGAGGAACTCGGAGAGGCCCGCGTTCACGATCGACTCGACGAACCCGGCCATGCCCGGATTGCCGAGCTTCGTCTTCGTCTGGCCCTCGAACTGCGGCTCGCGCAGCTTCACGGAGATCACCGCGGTGAGGCCCTCGCGCACGTCCTCGCCGGAGAGGTTGTCCTCCTTCTCCTTCAGCAGGCTGTGGTCGCGCGCGTACTTGTTGAGCGTGCGCGTGAGCGCGGAGCGGAAGCCCGACATGTGGCTGCCGCCCTCGCGCGTGTTGATGTTGTTCGCGAAGGAGTGGATCGACTCCTGATAGGAGGAGTTCCACTGCATCGCGATCTCGGCGGCGCCCTCCTCGCTCTCGCCGCCGAAGAAGATCACCTTGCGGTGGACGGGGTCGCGGTTCTCGTTCAGGTAGGTGACGAAGTCCTCGATCCCGCCCTCGTAGCGGAACTCGGAGGAGTGCCCTTCGGCGCGCTCGTCGACTATCGAGATCAGCAGGCCGCGGGTGAGGAACGCCGTCTCGCGCAGGCGCTCCTCGAGCGTCCTGAAGTCGAAGTCGAGCGCCTCGAAGATGTCCGCGTCGGGCAGGAAGGTGATGATCGTCCCCGTCTCCGCGCCCGCAGGCAGCTTCTCGCCGCGCTGCAGCTCGGCCTGGGGCGCGCCGCGGGAGTAGTCCTGGTCGAAGACGTGCCCATCGCGGCGAACCTCGACGTGGAGGCGCTCTGAGAGCGCGTTCACGACCGAGACGCCGACTCCGTGCAGGCCGCCGGAGACCTTGTAGCCGCCACCCTCGCCGAACTTGCCGCCGGAGTGCAGGACCGTGAGCACGACCTCGACCGCCGGCCTGCCCTCCTTCTCCATCACCGCGACCGGGATGCCGCGGCCGTTGTCAGTCACCGTCACGGAGTTGTCTGGGTGGATGACGACCGAGACCTCGGTGCAGAAGCCGGCGAGCGCCTCGTCGACCGAGTTGTCGACGACCTCGTAGACGAGATGGTGGAGCCCCATCACGCCCGTCGAGCCGATGTACATGCCGGGCCGCTTGCGGACCGCCTCGAGGCCCTCGAGAACGGTGATGTCCGCCGCGTCGTAGCTGGCGGCGGCATCCGCGCCGGCGCGTCGCATGGCGGCCGGGTCCTCGCCCTCGCTCTTGATCTCCGTTGCCAATTGTCCTTCCACTCGCCCGCCGATTACGTGAGAACGCCCCGGCATCCGGGGCGAGATGAGCGCGGGCCGGGGCGAGTTCGTTGTGCCGGAGACGATATCACAGCGCCCCCTGCGATCTGGCGCAAAGGCGCTGCAAATAACGGAAAATCCAGGCGTTTCAGCGGGCGGCGAACGGGCTGCTCAGCCGACCCGGAAGCGGATCTGCGAGATCGGCCTCGCGGCCCCGCCCGTGGCGGCGAGATCGGCGTTCAGCAGCTCCCTCAGCTCCGCGGCGCGCATCTCGAGCTCCGCCGCCCACACCGCCGCGCTGCAGAGCACCGTGAGGGCTCCCTCGCGCTCGGCGGTCGGGCGGGCGTTCGCGGCGATCTCTGGGCCGACGAGTTGCGGCCACGCCGACTGCACGCGCGCGAGCGTGCCCTGCGGCGCGAGGCGAGCGCCGAGCGCCTCGACGGCGAGCGAGATCGGGCGGGGGGCGAGGCGTCTCATCGACCCCCATCTTCGCGCGTCACCGTGCCGTCCGCGACCCGCAGGCGCATTACTCCGGGACCTCGTGAATAGTCCGGCACGTGCGCGAGGTCCGTCGTGGTGATGAGGCTCTGCCCTTCGCCGGCGCCGAGGTCGTCCAGCAGCAGCTCCCTGCGGCGCTCGTCGAGCTCGCTCATCACGTCGTCGAGCAGCATGATCGGCGGGCGGCCGCGAGCGTCGGCGAGCGCTGCCCGCTCAGACAGCTGCAGCGCGAGCAGCGCGAGCCGCCGCTCCCCCTGGGAGCCGTAGGCGCGGAGCTGGCGGCCGCCGCGCAGCAGCGCGAGGTCGTCGCGGTGAGGGCCGTGCGTCGTGAACCCTCGAGCCAGATCTGCCTCGAGGCGTCCCCGCAGCTCCTCGACGAAATCCTCGACGCTCGACGCGAGAGAGCGCGGTCGGTACTCGAGCTTCGCGACGCCAGCCAGGCCGAGCGCCTCGCAGCGCGTCCGAAAGCCGCCGGCGATCAAGGAGACCGCCGCCTCGCGATCGCTCTCGAGCTCGAGGGCGCGCCGCGCGAGCTCGAGGTCCCAGCTCGCGAGCGAGGAGCTCGACGCGCCGCCAGCGCGGATCCGCGAGATCAGCGCGTTGCGTTGCGCAAGCGCGCGCGCGTAATCGCCGCGGTGAGCAGCGCGCGGCGGCCACAGCGCCGCGACGAGATGGTCGAGGTGCGCGCGGCGGACCGCAGGGCCGCCGTTGACGAGATCGAGGCGGTCGGGGACGAAGACGATCACGAGCGGTCGGTCAGGAACGTCGTCCGGGCGCTCGACCCTCGCGCCGTCGAAGCGGATCCGGCGCTCGAGCGCACCGCCTGGCGCGCTCGCGCCGAAGCCGACGGTGAGCTCGTGGGCGTCACCGCGCGCGTCGCGCAGGCCGAGGCTGACGCGCGTCGCCGCGGCGCCGAAGCGGATCAGCTCGCGGTCGTTGCGGGTGCGCGGCGAGCGGGCGGTGCAGCCGAAGCAGATCGCTTCGAGCAGGTTCGACTTGCCCGCGCCGTTGCGGCCGTGCACGACGGTGAGACGCTCCCCCACCGGCGCCTCCGCAGCCGCGTAGCTGCGGAAGTCGCGCAGCTGCACAGCCGTGAGCAGCATCGCCGCCGCAGGGCGGGTCCTACGGCCCTCAGGCCGTCAGCCTGATCGGCATGATCAGATAGATGAAGTCGCCGCCCTCAGGCGACTCGATCAGTCCCGGCCGCACGGGGCTTATCAGCTTCAGCACGAGCTCGTCGGTCTCGATGCTCTCGAGGCCGTCGCGGAGGAACTCGGCGTTGAAGCCGATCTCGAACGGCTCGCCGTGGAACGGCACCGGGATCGCCTCCCTCGCCTCGCCGACGTCCGGCGTCTGAGCGCTGACCGTCAGCTCGCCCTCGGTGAAGCTCAGACGCAGTGGCGAGTTCTTCTGCGCGAGCAGGCTGATCCGGCGCACGACGCCCGTCAGCTCCGCGGTCGAGAGCCGCAGCTCGTGCTCGACCGCGTCCGGCAGCAGCTGGCGATAGTTCGGGAACTGCCCGTCGATCAGGCGGGAGGAGAGCACCGCGCCTGCGACCTCGAAGACGACCTGGCCGTCCTGGACGCCGACGGTGAGCTGCTCGTCCTCGGCGCCGGCGGCGATCCGCGTCAGCTCCTGCAACGCGCGTGCGGGAACGTTCGCCTCGAAGCTGTTCACAGCCGATCCGAGCGTGGTGCGCTTCACGCTCAGACGGTAGGAGTCGGTCGCGACCATCACGAGCTCCTCGCCGGACGCAGACACGAGAATCCCGGTCAGGACGGGGCGGGTCTCGTCGTGCGAGGCCGAGCGCGCGACCTTTGCGATCGTGTCGACGAATGCGCTCGTCGGCAGCGAGATGCGCCCCTCCGTCGCCGGTTGCGGAAGGTTCGGGAAGTCTTCGAGACGCAGCGTACGAAGGTGGAAGGTGGCCGCGCCGGAGAGGATCTCGACGTCCCCCTCGGCCGCCCGGAGCTCCAGCGTGAGGCGCTCGGCTGGCAGCGAGCGGACGACGTCGAGCAACAGGCGGCTCGGAAGCACAGCGGCGCCCTCGGCGGAGACCTCCGCCGGGATTGCGACCCTCAGACCCACTTCGATGTCTGTCGCAAGCAGCTCGCATGAGTCTCCGCGCGCTGTGAGCATCACGCCGGAGAGCGCCTGAACCGCGCTGCGACTGGACGCTATGCGAGCGGCGCCCTGCAGCTGAGCCAACAGCTCTGAGGTCGCAACGCTGATCTTCACAACTTCCCTCCGCAGTCGAGAGAAGATGTAGGTGTTGTGGCTGTTGATATGTGTTGTACGAGCAAGGTCTCTGGCCGCTGAGCGGAGTGTCGCTGTGGGGATCCTGTGGTCTTCGTGGTCGCGGGAGTGGATAAGTGTGCCAGGAGCGACGGTCAGGACCGCTGCTGCGCTCGAAGGCGCTCGCGCAGGGACTCGACTGCGAGCCGCGTCCGCTCGTCGGAGCTGAGCCGCGCCGTCGTGCGCCTCCAGGCGTGCAGCACGGTCGTATGGTCACGGCCGCCGAACTCGCGGCCGATCGCGGGCAGCGACTCCTCTGTCAGCTCACGCGCGAGGTACATCGCGATCTGGCGGGGGACTGCGATCCGCGAGCTGCGTGCGGCGGAGCGCAGCTCGTCGGGGGATATGCCGAACTGCTCGCAGGCGGCGCGCTGGATCTCGGCGACGGAGTGATCGCCTGGCTCGCTCCTGGTCTCGGGATAGAGGCCGTCGAGGACCTCGGCGGCGAGCTCGGAGGTGAGCGGCCGCCCGGTGAGCGAGGCGAACGCGACGGTGCGGATCAGGGCCCCCTCCAGCGCCCGCACGTTGAGCGTGATCCGTTCGGCGATCATGTGCAGCACGCCGACGTCCGCGAGCCTCACGCCGTCGTGGGCGACGCGCTTGCGCAGGATCGCGAGCCTCGTAGCGAGGTCGGGGGGGCGGATGTCTGCGACGAGGCCGGAGGCGAACCGCTCGCGCAGGCGGTCCTCGAGATCCTGCAGGCTGAGCGGAGGCCGGTCGGAGGTGAGCACTATCTGGCTGCCCGAGTCGTAGAGGGAGTTGAAGGTGTGGAAGAACTCCTCCTCGGTGCGCGCCTTGCGCTCGAGGAACTGGACGTCGTCGAGCAGGAGCACGTCGACCTGGCGGAAGCGGGCCTTGAACTCCTCGGTCTCGCGTCCGGCGAGCGCTGCGAGGAACTCGGTCGTGAATCGCTCGCCCGTGATCGAGCGCACGCGCAGTCCCGGGTCGTGGGCGAGCAGCAGCGCCCCGATCGAGTGCAGCAGGTGGGTCTTGCCAACGCCGGGAGGGCCGCAGAGGAAGAGTGGGTTGTATGCCTGTGAGGGCATCTCGGCGACGGTGAGCGCCGCGGCGTGCGCGAGGCGGTTGCAGTCGCCGATCACGAACTGGTCGAAGGAGAGCTTCGGGTTGACGATCAGCTCTGGATCGACGGCGGCCACAGCGCGCTCGGTCGAAGGCGCCCGCCCGCCTTCCCGCCCTCCCGCGCTCTTCAGCTCGACCGTCAGGTGCTCTCCGGCGATCGCCGCCGCCGCGGTCTGCAACAGGCGCCCGAAGCGCTCCCTCACCCACTCACAGGCCTGTGACGGGGCTGTGATCGTCAGCGTGTCGGAGGTGAGCTCGACGGCGCGCAGCGGTTGCAGCCAGATTCGATACGTCGCTTCGTCGACCGCGGAGGCGAGGTGGGCCTCGATGCGGGACCAGATGTAGTCGACGTCGGCAGCCAAGGGTTCTCTCGTGGGTTGTCGTGGGCGGTCGAAGGCGGCCAGCACCGAGCGCCTCCCGCGGGGAGATGCTTGCGCCCGAAGCTGTGAGTGGGGCTCGCGGAGCCCGGCGGTGGCGAATATAGCCCACGGGGTCAGGCGGGCTTCGGGTGGCGCCAGGCGGTCTTCGCAAATGGCGAGAAAAACCAGAAGGCGTTCCGAATTTGGATACGAGGCAGGCCGTGATGCCTGATGGAGACAGCGATCGAGCGGCATCACAAGCGCCGCACGTCGACCGCCTCGCAGCCGCGGGCGGGAACTGTGAGGTCCCTCAGGCTGCAACCGGCCCAGCGGGCGCCTGCGACGGTATACTCCGCTGTTCGGGCCCTGGTGCGCGGCATGCGCGCTCGGCCCGTCGCCGCGACGGCAGATGAGGAGACGATGAAGCGGACCTACCAGCCGAAGAAACGCAAGCGTGCGAGGACCCATGGCTTCCGCGCGAGGATGCGGACGCGCGCTGGCCGGCTCACGCTCAAGCGCCGCCGTAGCAAGGGGCGCAAGCGTCTCTCGGTGTGACAGCGTGAAGATGAAGCCGCGCAGGCCGAGCCGCGGTCGCCTCACGCGCAGCGCAGAGTTCGAGCGCGTATACCGGCAGGGCCGCTCGTGGGCGAACCGCCAGCTCGTGCTGTATGCGTTCCCCAACCCGGAGGCGGAGCGGGCTCGCGTGGGGTTCTCGGTCTCCCGGCGAGTCGGAGGGGCGGTGCAGCGCAATCGCGTGAAGCGGGTGCTGCGCGAGGCCGTCGCCGCCGTCGCGGACGAGCTGGAGGGGGGCCGCGACCTCGTCGTCGTCGCAAGGCCGGACGTGCTCGAGCTCGTCGAGAGCGAGGGCCTCGACGGCGTGAGAGACACGTTGCTCGACTTGATCGCGCGGTCGCGATCCGATCCGGGCGCGCAGAGGCGGGCGGCATGATCTCGATCGCGGGCGCCGATCGGTCCGCCGCGCGGATCGCCGGTCGCTGCCTGCTCGCGGTCGTGCTCGCGCCGCTGCGTGCCTACTCGAAGCTGATCTCCCCCGCGCTGCCGCGCCGCTGCCGCTACGAGCCGACCTGCTCGGCATACGCGATCGAGGCGATGCGCAGCTTCGGCGTGCTGCGCGGCGCCGTGCTGGCAGCCTGGAGGCTCCTGCGGTGCAACCCGTTCAGCGACGGCGGCTACGACCCGGTCGAAGCCCAGCGCCTGTTCAAGCCCCGCCCCGCGCCGGTCCCGCCGCGC
>JBAIYK010000109.1:0-4335 GCA_037915935.1 Solirubrobacterales bacterium
CGCTTCTCATCGCCTCGATCAGCTCCACGCGCTCAGAGCTCCCCAAGCTCGCTCAGCAACGACTCGCCGTGCTTCGCGCAGAACGCGGGGCCGATGCCGTTGATCCGCAGCAGCTCCTCGAGAGCATGCGGGCGCGCGCGCAGGACCCGCTCGAGCACGGCGTTGCTCGCAACCGTGTAGGCGGGCTTGCCTTCCGCGCGGCGGGCTCGCCATGCCCGCAGCCGCTCGAACAGCGCCGGCTCGACCGGATCGAGCTCCTGCTCTGCGGCACCGAGCGCGGCGTCGCCCGCATGCCCAAGGCTCCCCTGCGCCGCTCTGCGCGAGACGTGACGCGCACGTGTGCCCGGCGCCGCCGCTGCGATCGCCTCGATCAACCCTCGATCCGGATCGCAGACGTCGCAGCAGCGACCCTGCGGCGCCGCACGGCGCGCGTCGCCGAAGTGCGCGAGGATCTGCTGTCTGCGGCAGAGCTCGTCGTTGGCGACGAAGCGCTCGATCGCCCTGTAGGCCTCCCAGCCGCGGCTCTGGGCCGCCTTGATCGCCTGATGCGCGGCCCGCGGGGAGCCGCGGCCCGTCAGCTGCACGAGCAGGCCGCCGCCGCTTGGCTGCAGCACGGCCGCTCCCGCGCGCTCGGCGATCGAGAGCAGCACGCGCCCGCGGTCGTCGAGCTCGTCGTGGCCGATCCGCACGCGGTCATCTTGCGCCCATCCTGCCTGCCCCGCTCGTCCCGTCTTCATCCGCTCGACGAACGCGCGCACCTCCGCGACGGTGATGTCGCGCTCGGCGTTGAAGCGGATGAGGCGGCCGAGGTCGATCCGGGCCGCGAGCAGCAGCGCGCGCGCAGGCAGGCCGTCGCGGCCGCCTCTGCCCGCCTCCTGGTAGTAGCCCTCGAGGCTCGTCGGGATCGCCCAGTGCGCGACCGTGCGCACGTCGGCCTTGTCGACGCCCATGCCGAAGGCGTTCGTCGCGACGATCGCGTCGGCCCCGCCGGACATGAACAGATCCTGTGCCCGCCGCCGCCGCTCGGGCGCCATCCCCGCGTGGTAGGCGACGACGCCGAGGCCCGACGCCACGAGCTCCGCAGCGAGCGAGTCGGTGTCCCTGCGCGTGCCGCAGTAGACGATCGCGGGCCTCGCCGCCGGATCGGCGAGCACGTGGGCGAGCGCCGCGCGCTTGCGCGCGAGCGCGCCCTTGCCCTCGACTTTCACGACGTCGAAGCAGAGGTTCGGCCGGTCGAAGCCGCCGCTGATCGAGACCCAGTCCCGCAGCCCGAGCTTCGTCGCGATCTCGCGCGCGACCCGCGGCGTCGCGGTCGCTGTGCTCGCCATCACCGGCGGCCGCCCGAGGGCGAGGATCGCGTCGCGCAGGCGCAGGTAGTCGGGCCTGAAGTCGTGGCCCCACTCGGCGACGCAGTGCGCCTCGTCGACGACGAACAGGCCGACCCTGCGCCGCGCGAGCGCCTCTCTGAACGCGTGCGAGCCGAAGCGCTCGGGAGCGACGAGCGCGAGCTGGGCCTCGCCCGAGGCTATCCGCTGGAGCTGCGCCGCATTCTCCGCGGGCTCGAAGCTCGAGGCGAGCATCGCGACCCGCACGCCCGCCTTCGCGAGCCTCGAGCGCTGGTCGTCCATCAGCGCGATCAGCGGGCTGACGACGAGCACGAGGGGGCGGCTGGAAGCGTCTGTCGAAGGGTTGCCGGAAGAGTGGGTGGAAGGGCGGCCAGAATCGTCGCTGGACGGGTCGGAGGAGTCCGGATCGTCGGCGAGCGCAGGCAGCTGGTAGCAGAGCGACTTGCCCGCGCCGGTCGGCATCACGACGAGGCTGTCACGACCTTCGAGCGCGGCCTGCACCGCCTCCCGCTGGCCGGCTCTGAACGAGGTCAGGCCGAAGCGGACGAGCAGCTGCTCAGGGGTGGCGCGAGCGGTTGCGGGCACGGGTGAGGACGCTACCCCGCGACCCGGTCGGCGTGCGCGAGCGCCCGTCGCACTCGTGCGTGACGTAGGCGTCGGCGAGCGCCGCCTGCGCGAGCGCCTGCAGCACGCGGGCGCGGGCCGCTGCGACCTGCTCCTCGCTCAGCGTGCGCTCGTGCTCAGAGAGGTAGCGCAACAGCATCCGCGCCGGCAGCACGCGCACGCCCTTGCGGCGCGCGAGCGGCCGGTCCACCCAGGCGCGGCTGTAGACGATCAGCGGCTGCACCTGCGTCTCGATCGCGCGTTCGAGCAGCCTGCGCTGGGCGTGCGCCTGACGCAGCACTCCGCCGTGGAGGCGGCCGACGGAGATCGGGCCCGGATGGCTCTTCGTCTCGACCGTGAAGACGCCCGCCGGCCCGATCGCGACGTGGTCGACGTCGCCGCGGCCGAAGTTCGCGTCGTGGACGACGTGCCAGCCCTCGCGTGCGAGACGGTCGAGCAGGCCCCCGACGTGTTCCTCGCCCTTCGCCCCGCGGTCGTGGCGGTCGACGAGCGGGAGCACGAAGCGATAGATCGCGAGGATGCAGAGCAGCAGCAGCAGCTCGGAGCCGATGAACAGGGGACTGCGCAGCCCGAAGGCGCGCCCGGCGAACGTCGTCTGGACCGCGAGCGCGCCGAGCGCGACGAGCGTGCGCATCCGCAGGCGCAGCACTATCCGCCGCGCGCGGCGCCCAGGCGAGCCTGGCGCCGGATGCTGCTCGCTCACTATCCGCATCGCTGTTCGAGCTCCACTGGGATCGCAGGTCGAGGAGGGCGGTCGCTCTCACCCAACGCCCGCCTCTCGGGCTTCGCACCCGTCTGGCTCGGATATCGGTCCAGCCCGCGGTCCGCTTTAGGGGGGCGAGAAACCGCGCAAACTCGACAGAGCCAAAAATGCGAAAGGCGGAGGTTGCGCGACGTCCATCGCCGACAAGGGATGGAGTTGCGAAGGCGTTGCTAAAGCACGACCGGGAGGCCGCCGAATTCGATGCAGACAACCGTTATCTGAGCAGGGCCATCCACATGTCAGAATTCATCGAGAACCCAGAGCCGCCTCCGGCAGACGTCGGGCTGATGCTGCGCGCCCACGCCGAGCTGCGCTGCCTCAGCCGCGAGCTGATCCCGGTCCTGCGCGAGGTCGAGACCCGCGACGGGCTCCCCGAGGAGCAACTCGGCGCCGCGATGGCCTACCTCGAGGTGACGTGGATGCAGGCGCGCAGGCGCGCCGCTGAGACCGACTGCGCCCGCGACGAGCTCGCGGTCGCGCCGCCGTCTGCGTACGGCGAAGAGGGCCCCTCGCAGCGCGAGCTGCACGGTCGCGCCTGCCGCTACTACGAGGCCGTGAAGGCGCTGCGCGAGGCGGTCGCCGAGCGCGTCGCGCTCGTGCTCGAGACCTGCGAGCAGGCGCCCTTCCTCGCCGCCGAGGCGGACCCGCTCGGCAGCATCTGACCGCCGCTGGCCGAGCGCGTCGAGGGTCGCTCAGGCTGCCCCGGCTGGCGGGCGGGCGGGAGACAGGCCGAGTCGCCGAAGACCGCTCAGGCCGCGCCGCGTCGGCTCGCGCGCTGGAGCGGATGCCAGCGCCGCAGCGCCTGGGAGTTGGACGGGATCGCCCTCACCGCCTGCGCGATCTCCTCGCGTCCCTGGAGGTCGAGCTGCTGCGGCCTGTGCGAGAGCCAGTCGAGCAGGTCGCGGCCGCGCACGAACGCGATCCGGCTCGACTCCGCGACCGCCTGCGGGAACTCGCACCAAAGCACGACGACGGGCCTGACGACCGGGCCGCGGCCGGTTCGCGCGCGGATCTCCTTGTGCAGCGCCTTCGCGGACTCGAGCACCTGCCGGTTGATCGCCGCGCCCGGTCTGTCGGCACGCGGATCGCTGCCCCTGCGCAGCCACAGCATCCCGTCCTTCACGCGCGCGGCGCCGACGCCGGGCGGCATCTGCGAGGCGATCGCGAACACCCCGCCAGGCCCGACGAGCACGTGGTCGAGGCCGTAGCGCGGATCGAGGTCCGCGATCACGTCCCAGTCGCGCTCGCCGAGCCTGGCGAGCAGCCGATCGGTACGCTGCCCAGCGTCGCCGTCGACGGCGGGAGCGGGCAAGGCGGCGCGGCGCCTTCTCAGTTCGATCCGTCGCTGCATCGCTCCCATTACATAGGCTCCGTCGGATGCCCTCAACGCCTCCGTGCGGCATCGCGAGTCGCTTGTCTCACCTAAGACTCATCGTATCCACGAACCAATCGAGGACGGCATGAGCCCAGCTCTCAGATTCGACCTGCAGTCCCACTCGACGCGCTCCGACGGCGCGCTCGAGCCGGCCGCCGTGGTCGCGGCCGCAGCCGCCGCCGACGTGCAGCTGATGGCCCTCAGCGACCACGACACCGTCGCCGGTG
>JBAIYK010000094.1:0-4879 GCA_037915935.1 Solirubrobacterales bacterium
GGCAGCGCGAGCGGCCGTCCGGCGACGCTGCGCTGCGCGGTCTCGGCGACGGCGCCGTCCGCGATCAGGCACACGTCGCAGGAGGTGCCGCCCATGTCGAGGCAGACGAGGTCGCGCTCGCCCGCGAGCCCTGCGAGCAGCTGCGCGCCGCCGACGCCGCCGGCCGGTCCCGAGAGCACGGTGAGCGCCGCGTGCGACGCGGCTCGCCCCGCGGGCAGGAGCCCGCCGGAGGACTGCATCACCTGCGGCTCGGGAAGCCCGATCTCGCCCGAGCCCTGCCTCAGATGCCGCAGGTAGCGCGAGAGCAGCGGCGAGAGCGCGGCGTCGATCTCGGTGCTCGCGGCGCGCTCGTACTCCCTGAAGGTGCCGACGAGGTCGTGAGAGAGCGATATGTGCAGCTGCGGCAGCGCGCTGCTCAGCAGCTCGCCAAGCAGCTGCTCGTGCTGAGGGTGGGCATAGGAGTGCAACAGCACGACCGCGACCGACTCGACCCCGGCGGCGGCGACCCGCTGCACGAGCTCCTGCCCGGCCTGCCGCGTCAGCGGCCGCAGGACGCCGTCGGGGACGGCGCGCTCAGGCGCCTCGAAGCGCAGGCTCGGCGGCGTCAGCGGCCTCGGCGGGGCGGCGCAGAGCCGGTAGAGCTCGGGTCGCGCCTGGCGGCCGAGCTCGATGATGTCGGCGAAGCCCTCGGTCGCGATCAGCGCGGTGCGGGCGACGTTGCCCTCGAGCAGCGCGTTCGTCGCGACCGTCATCCCGTGCGCGAAGCGCCGCACCTGCCGCGGCTGCGCGCCGGCGGCGGCGAGCACCGTCGAGACGACCTCGATCACGGCGAGCGACTGGTCGCGCGCGCTCGTCGGCGCCTTCGCGCTGTGGATGCGGCCGCCGGCCGACAGCAGCACCGCGTCGGTGAAGGTGCCGCCGACGTCTACGCCGAGCAGCATCGTCCTCCACCGCCTGCCATGCGCTGATTCTCGCAGGGCGGGCGCGGCGGCGCCGCTTAGCCGCTACGCGGCGGCGAGCTCGCGGTTCTCGGTCTCGGCGAGGTGCTGGTGGGAGGGGCAGTAGCCGTTGTGCGGCAGCGGCATCCGCTGGCAGGCATCGCCCTTGCGGGTCGTCGCCCGGCACCGCAGCGGCTTGCCGCTGACGGCCATGTAGGCGGCGACCGGATTCTCGGCGAGGTATTCCTGGGCGAGGCCGATGTAGCGGGTGACGACCTGGTAGACGCGCTCCTGGGCGCTCATCGGAAAGTGGATGCGGATGTCCGAGAAGAGCGTGCGCGCGGGCTTCGCGAAGTAGAAGCGGTCGGTCGCGAGCCGCTCGACGGTGGACTCGCATGCCTGCAGCACCCGGCGGTGGCTGGTGAGCGCGGACGCGCCCGACTCCGGCTCGGACAGATGCGGAGCGAGCTCGCGGTAGATGGCTCGACTGAACTGGTACATGCGACTCCTCGCCTATCCCGTGTTCCTGATCATGCTTGCCACACACCCGCCATGGCCAGACAGGCCGCCTTTTCCTCGTCGTCTGAAGCGCTCAACACCTCGGTGAGGCGAAAGGATCGAGAGCTTCGGTCCCGGCCAGATCCTCGGAAAGCGCTGCGTAGCAGTCTTCCCGCAGTTGTCAAGGGAGAGCTAAGAAAGAGGTTAAGTTGAGGTTAGGCGGCGGCTGACGGTATGCCGCGAGCGCCACTTCCTGGCGCCCTATTTCCAGGTCGTCCCCGGCGCGCTACTCCCAGGTCTCCCAGCGCAGGCGCTCGTCGCGGCCGACGACGATGTGGCGCAGGTCGAGGCGGGGGTCGGTGTGCGGGTGGTCGGATCGCCAGTGGGCGCCCCTGCTCTCGTTTCGCAGCAGCGCGCTGCGGGCGACCATCCGAGCGAGCGGATGGGGGTCCGCTTCCAGCCGCTTCAGGCCCTCGGCGCTGCGCTTCACGTTCGCGTCACGCCACAGCGCCTCCCTCGTAGCCCACTCGACGGGCGGCAACGACGGCGTCGGCGTCGCCTGCTCGAGGTCGACGACTCCCTCCGCGCCCGCCGGCTCGCCGAGCGCGGCCTCGATCGCGCGGTGCGCGAACACGAAGCACTCGCTGAGCGAGTTCGACGCGAGCCGGTTCGCGCCGTGCAGGCCGGTGCACGCCGACTCGCCGACGGCGAAGAGGCCCGGCACCGACGAGCGCGCGCGCAGGTCGGTGACGATCCCGCCCATCGTGTAGTGGGCGGCGGGCGCGACCGGGATCAGCTCGCGCGTCGGGTCGAGGCCGGCGCTGCGCAGCGCGTCGACGACGTTCGGGAACAGCGCGGGGTCGATCGCCCGCATGTCGAGCCCGACCGAGCGCTCGCCGCCCTCGCTCAGCCGGTCGGCGATCGCGCGCGAGACCTCGTCCCGGGGAGCGAGCTCGTCGACGAACCGCTCGCCGCTCGCATCGTGCAGCGTCGCCCCCTCGCCGCGGATCGCCTCCGTGACGAGGAAGCCTTCGCGGTGGGGCACGCCGATCACCGCGGTCGGGTGGAACTGGACGAGCTCGAGGTCGGCGAGCTCCGCGCCGGCGGCGTGCGCGAGCAATAGGCCCGCGCCGACCGAGCCCGGCGGGTTCGTCGTGCGCGCCCACAGCGCCGCCGCGCCGCCGGCGCTCAGCAGCACCGCGCGCGCCTGCATGAGCTCGCCGGTCGCGGTGACGACGCCGACGCAGCGGCCGTCGAGCAGCAGCAGCCGCTGCACGCGGCCGCGCTCGCCCTCGAGCACGGCGATCGAGGAGTGCTCTGCGACGAGCGCGGAGAGCTGGCGCAGCATCCGCCGGCCCGTCGCGCTGCCGCCAGCGTGCACGATCCGGCGCACCGAGTGCCCGCCCTCGAGGCCGAGCGCGAGCACCCCGAAGCGGTCCGCGTCGAAGCGCAGGCCGAGCGCCTGCAGGTCGCGCAGCCGCTCTGGCGCCTCCCGCACGAGCACCTCGACGGCCGAGCGCCTGCTCGCGCCGCGGCCGGCGCGCTCGGTGTCGTCGCGATGCAGCGCGAAGGAGTCCTCGGCGGCGACCGCGGCGGCGAGCCCTCCTTGGGCCCAGTAGCTCGCGGTCTGGGCGAGCGGCGTCGCCGTCAAAAGCGCGACCGAGGCTCCCGCCTGTGCCGCGCAGATCGCGGCGTAGAGGCCGGCCGCGCCGCCGCCTGCGACCGCGACGTCGACGCGCATCGGGCGCTCCGAAGCAGACGCCGGCGAGCGCCGCTCGCGCCGGCGCGCCTCTGTGAGCGCTCCGCTCATCCGATCAGCTTGACGAGCGCGGCGACGAGCACGCCTAGCGAGAGCACGACGACGGTCGCAAGCGCGAGCAGGGGCGCCTTCCACCGCGGCGGCGCCGCGAGCCGGGTGCGTGCGGCGGCGCCGCAGCGCAGGCACCAGTCCTGGGAGCTGTGCAGCGGAGACCCGCAGAGCGGGCACCACTCGCGGGCACCGGCGTTCGGCGGCCACTGCGCCTGCGCGCCGGCCGGTTGGAACGGGGTGCTCACGGTCGTGCCGCCGCTCACGAGCGCTTGCGCTCCTGCCCGCCCGCCTCCTCGGGCGGCGCGGCCTGGAGCGGCGAGAGCGGGTCGAAGGCGACCGTGCGCTCGCCTCGACGCCCCGCCGCGATCACCTCGGTGGGGGCGTCGGCCTCCGGCTTTGCGGCCGGCGTCTGCTCGCTCGCCGGCGCTGCGGGAGCGGCAGGCGGGGCGGCGGTGGGAGCGGGCACAGGCGGGAGGGCGGGATCCTGTGTGGGAGCGGGCGCAGGCGCGAGAGATGGAGCCTGCGTGGCCGCGGGTACGGGCGCGGGCGGCGGCGAGAGAGCCTGCGTGCTCATGGGCTCGGGCGTAGGCGGGGGAGCGGAGGCCCGCGTGGGAGCGGGCGCAGGCGGCAAGGAAGCCTGCGTGGGCGCGGGCGCGCTCGGCCCGGCGACCGGCCGCTCCGCCTGGTCGACCGCGAGCCCGCAGGCGGGGCAGTAGCGATCGCCGCTGCCGTGGATCGCGGCGCAGCGTGGGCAGGCCGCGACGCCGGCCTCGCGCAGCACGCTGACGGGCTTGCGCTCGCGCAGCGCCTGCTCGAGCGCGCGCAGCTCGGAGTCGATTCGGCCGAGGGTGTCGAGCTTCGCCTTCACGATCTCGTCGTTGCGCTGGCCGAAGCGGTGCAGGTCGAACACGAGGCCGCCGAGGTCGCGGTAGGCGAGCTCGCGCGCGACGTGCAGGAAACGCGCGCGGCGGCGCATGCGGCTGCGGTCGAGGAAGCCCGGCTCCGCGGGCTCGGCGCGATCCGTGACCGCTGTCGTCGCGGGAGGCGATGGGGCGGCCTCAGCACGATCGGCCTCGACCTCGAGGCTTGGACCCTGCTCTCGCTGCGCCGGCTGCGCTGCCGAGCCGGCGCGCCGCTCTCCTCGGAAGATCCGCAGCATCGAACGACAGATGCTAGCGGTCCCCTGGTCGCGCCATACATCTTCAGGGCGGCGCGAGCACGGGGCGCGCGAGCACGGGGCGCGGAGCTCAGGAGCGCGCGAGCGTCTCGCGCCAGGCGGACGCGAGCTGGGCTGCCATCTTCGCCGCCGAGTACTCCGCAGCCCGGCTGCGTCCCTCGACGCGCGGGTCGGCGGCGGCGAGATGAGGCTCGAGCGCCTGCCGCCACCTCTGCAGCTCGAAGGGCGCGCAGAGGGCGCCCTCGATCCCGGCGAGCGCGACTTGGTGTATCCCGACGGGCGTCGCGAGCACCGGCACGTCGCAGGCGAGCGCCTCGAGCGCCGCGAGCCCGAAGCCCTCGGCGGCGGAGGGGATCAGCACCGCGTTCGCGGCGTTGACGAGCAGCGGCACCCGGTCGGGATCGACGCCGCCGAGCGTGAGCAGCGGCACGCCGACCGCCTCGGCGAGCGCTTGCG
>JBAIYK010000012.1:0-6895 GCA_037915935.1 Solirubrobacterales bacterium
CCGGCGCATGCGCCGGCTGGTACTGAGATGGATCAGATGCAGGCGGGACCCGATCTCGATCTGCTGCGCAAGGCCCACTGGGCGATCGAGAAGGTGAGCGGCGACCTGCGCCGGTTCGCGTTCAACACCGCGATCGCCGCGGTGATGGAGCTGATCAACGACTGCAGCAGGCTGCGCGAGACCGCGAGCACGCAGGCGCAGCGGTTCGCGCTCTGCACGGCGGCGTCGCTGCTGTTCCCGTTCGCGCCGCATCTGAGCGCCGAGGTCTACGAGCTGCTGACGGGGCAGCGGGTCTGGGAGCAGCCCTGGCCGCACGCCGATCCGGCCTACCTCGAAAGCGAAAGCTACGAGCTCGTCTGCCAGGTGAACGGCAAGCTGCGCGACCGCGTGAGGGCGCCCTCGGACGCGACCGAGCAGCAGCTGATCGAGCTCTGCCGCAGCGCCCCGAACGTGATCGCCCACCTAGACGAGCGCGAGGTCGTGAAGGAGGTCGTCGTCCCAGGCAAGCTCGTGAACCTCGTGGTTCGGTAGACGGCCGGTAGGGCGCTGCGGGGACATTTACACTGCCGTCGATGGCCTCGCTGAAGCCCGCCTATCTGATCCACGGCGAGGACCACGGCGCGATCGCGGAGCGGCGGGCGAATCTGAAGGCGCTCGCCGAGCGGCAGGGCGGCGCGGGCGACGTCGAGGTGCTGACGGGGGACGCGGCGACGCCGGAGGGGGTCGCGGGCGCGCTGAACGCGCTGACGTTCGCGCTCGGGCAGCGGGTGCTCATCGTCGAGGGAGTCGAGCGCTGGCGGCAGGCCGACGTCGAGAAGCACCTGACGCCGGCGATGGCGGCGATGCCCCCCGACACGACGCTCGCCCTGTTCGCGCGCGAGGAGGCGAAGGCAAAGGCGCCGGCCGCGCTGCACGCGGCGGTGAAGGCGGCCGGCGGCCAGGTCGTGGAGCACGCGACCGTGAAGCCCTGGGAGCTGCCCCGCTGGGTGCGCGCGGAGGCGCACAAGCTGGGCCTGCAGCTCGACGTCGCGGCGGCGAAGGCGCTGATCGCCCAGGTCGGCGAGCGCCAGCAGCGGCTGCTGCGCGAGCTGGAGAAGATCGCGCTCGAGCTGGAGGACGACGCCGCGAAGGGGCGGGAGGGCGGAATCGCGGTGAGCGTCGAGGAGATCGAGGAGCGGGCGGCGCGCTCTGCGCAGCGGCGCGCGTTCACCCTCGCTGACGCGCTCGTCGGCGGCGACGTGAAGACCTCGCTGCGCGCCTACCTGACGCTCGAGGGCCAGGGCGAGCGGCTGCCCTCGCTGAGCTGGCAGATCGCCGCGCGCCTGCGCGACGCGATCGCGATCTCAGGACGGCTTGCGAACGGGGAGCCCCCCCGGGAGATCGCCCGCTCGCTGCGGATGCCTGCGAAGGCGGCGGAGCGGTTGATCGCCGACGTCTCGCGCGCCGACTCGCAGCGCCTCGCGGACGGCCTCGCGACGCTCGCCGACGTCGAGCTCGACCTGCGCGGCGGCTCCCGCGTGACCTCGGCCCGCCGTCCCGCCGCGGCGCTCTCCGAGCGCACCGTCGCGGTGTTGACAGTTCGCTCGATTGCGGGCGGCTAGGCGCTGACGTCCGGCGATCCGCGCGACTGCGGACGCTAGGCGCCGACGGCCGCTCTGATGCGGGCGGCGCGTGCCTTCTTGCGTGCGGCGGTGTTGCGGTGCAGGGCGCCGCGCTTGACGGCCTTGTCGATCGTGCTCGTCAGCGTGCGCAGCTCGGCCTCGGCGCTCTGCGCGTCGCCGCTGGAGACGGCTGCTTCGAGGCGCCGGAGGTAGGTCTTGACCGCCGAGGTGTACCTGCGGTTCTCGTCCCGCTCGCGCTGCGTGCGCAGGATCCGCTTCTTCTGGGAGTGGATGTTCGCCATCTTTGGAGCGCCGTACTATAGCGGCCTTAGTGGGCCGGCAGAGGCAGAGAGAGATCGCGCGGCCCCGATGCGTTGACCGCGCGGCGGGGGCCGCTGACCAGTGTCGATGATCGCCGACGGCGCCGAGCAGGAGGCCGCCCCGATCCTCCCGGGCGAAGGCCGGGTCGCGCGCAACACCGCGATCTTCTCGATCGGCACCGCGATCTCGCGCGTTGCGGGGCTCGGGCGCGAAATCCTGACCGCGAGCTTCTTCGGCACGGGAAGACCGGCGTCGGCGTTCACGATCGCGAACCAGATCCCGAACCTCGCAAGCAACCTGTTCGCGAGCGCTGCGCTCTCGGCGGCATTCGTGCCCGTCTTCACTGAAATGCTCGAGCAGCGCCGGCGCCGGGAGGCGTTCCTGCTCGCCTCGAACGTGCTCTGGATCATCACGATCGTGCTCGGCGCCCTGACGGCGCTCTTCATCCTGCTCGCGGGCGTGGTGATGCCGCTGTTCGTCGGGCCGACGTTCACTTCCTACCTCGAAGCTCTGACAGTCGGCCTCTCGCAGGTGCTCTTCCCGATCGTGCTGCTGCTCGGCGTGACGGGCCTGCTGACGGGCGTGCTGCAGTCCTACGAACACTTCACGATCCCGGCGATCGCGCCCGCGGTCTGGAACGTCGTGATCGTCGTGCTGCTGGTGGCGCTGCGCCCGCGCTTCCAGGGAGGGCCGGAAGACGGCGAGCAGCTCTACGCGCTCGCGATCGCGTGGCTGCTTGCGACGGTCGTCCAGATGGCGATGGCCTTCGCCGCCCTTGGCAGGATCGACTTCCGGCTGCAGCTCCACATCGACTGGCGCGACCCGCGCATCAGGCAGATCTTCACGCTGATGATGCCCGTGACGATCGGCCTCGGGATCATCAACCTCGACCAGCTGATCAACTCGGTCTTCGGCACGCTGGTGAGCGGAGAAGCGCCGAGGGCGATCGAAACCGCCTTCCGCATCTACATGCTGCCGCAGGGCATGTTCAGCGTCGCGGTGTCGACCGTCCTGTTCCCGACGCTCTCGCGGATGGCGGCGCGCCGCGACCGGGAGGCGATGCGGCGCGCGCTCGGGATCGGGATGCGCCAGATCAACCTGCTGCTGATCCCCTCCGCGGCGTTCATGCTCGTGCTGCCGACGCCGATCACGCGCCTCGTCTTCGAACGCGGGCACTTCAACGGGCGCTCGACCGAGCTGGTCTCGATCGCCCTGTTCTGGTTCGCGATCAGCCTGCCCTTCGCGGGCCTGAACCTGCTGCTGACGCGGACCTTCTTCGCGGTCCAGCGCCCGTGGGTGCCGACGAAGCTCGCCGCGGTGAACATCCTCGCGGACGCGATCGTGAGCGTCGCGCTCTACAAGCCGTTCGGGATCGCGGGCCTGATCATCGGCACGATCGTCGCGAACGTCTTGATGACGATCCTGCTGCTGCGCCGCCTGCGAGTCGGCTTCGACGGCCGCATCGAGGGCGCCCAGACGACGATGATCACGGCGCGCATCGCGGTCGCGGCGATCCTGCTCGGCGCCGTCTCCTGGGGCGTCTGGCACCTGCTCGACGTCCTGCTCGGCCACTCGCACTCGCTGCCCGCCCAGATCGTCGCGCTCGGGCTCGCCGGCATCGCTGGGGTCGCTATCTACGCCCGCGCGGTCTTCGCGATGCAAGTGCCAGAGGCGCGCCAGGTGCGGCAGTTGCTCGCAAGCCGCTTCCGCAGGGTGTAGACGACCGATAGCCGGCGCGAGGCGGCGTCCTCGGTCGCTCATGTGCCTCCAGCACACTACGCTCCCTGCGTCCTTGCCTCGCTTGGCTCTCGGCCGTCTAGTTGGCCGGCAGGCGCCGCACCCCTTCTACCCTTAGCCGTCGATGGACCAGAGCAAGATCAGGAACTTCTCGATCATCGCCCACATCGACCACGGCAAGTCGACGCTCGCGGACAGGATCCTCGAGATCACGCACGCGGTCGATCAGCGCAGCATGCGCGCGCAGGTGCTCGACTCGATGGACCTCGAGCGCGAGCGCGGGATCACGATCAAGGCCCAGGCGGTGAAGGTCCTCTTCACTGCGTCGGACGGCGAGACCTACCAGCTGCACCTGATCGACACGCCAGGGCACGTCGACTTCACCTACGAGGTCTCGCGCTCGCTCGCCGCCTGCGAGGGCGCCCTGCTCGTCGTCGACGCCTCCCAGGGCGTCGAGGCGCAGACCGTCGCGAACACCTACCTCGCGGTCGACGCGGGGCTCGAGCTGATCCCCTGCCTGAACAAGATCGACCTGCCGGGGGCCGAGCCGGAGCGGGTGGCGGGCGAAGTCGCGGAGCTGCTCGGCGAGCCGCCGGAGACGATCCTGCAGATCTCCGGCAAGACGGGCGAGGGGGTGAGGGAGGTGCTCGAGGAGCTGATCAGGCGCGTGCCGCCGCCCTCCGGCGATCCGCAGGCGCCGCCGCGCGCGCTGATATTCGACTCCGAGTTCGACCAGTACCGCGGCGTCGTCGCCTACATCAGGGTCGTCGACGGCGTGTTCGAGAAGGGCGAGGCGATCAGGGCGATGGCGGCGGGCACGCAGGCGGACATCGACGACATCGGCGTCTTCTCCCCGCAGATGACGCCCGTGAAGCAGCTCGCCGCGGGCGAGGTCGGCTACCTGATCACGGGCATAAAGGACGTGACGCAGCTGCGCGTCGGCGACACACTGACGACGGCTCGGACTCGGTCCCACCCGCCACGGACCGGGTCCCCCCCGCCCGGGCGCGGCGGCGCGGGCGCGAGCGAGCCGCTGCCCGGCTATCGCGAGGTGAAGCCGATGGTCTTCTGCGGCCTGTTCCCGATCGACTCCGACCGTTACCCGGACCTGCGCGACGCGCTCGAGAAGCTGACGCTGAACGACGCCGCGCTCTCGTGGGAGCCGGAGACCTCCGACGCGCTCGGCTTCGGCTTCCGCTGCGGCTTCCTCGGCCTGCTGCACATGGACATCGTGAGAGAGCGGCTGGAGCGCGAGTACGACCTCGAGCTGCTCGCGACGATGCCCTCCGTCGGCTTCGAGGTGAGCCTCGCGAGCGGGGAGGAGGTCGAGGTGCACAACCCCTCCGACATGCCCGACCCCGGCGGCATCCTCGAGGTGAGAGAGCCGATGATCACCGCCTCGATCATCACGCCGCGCGAGTACGTCGGTCAGGTGATGGAGCTGTGCCAGGAGCGGCGCGGCGAGCCGGCGGGCATGCACTACCTCTCGCCGGAGCGGGTCCAGCTGACATACGAGCTGCCGCTCGCGGAAATCGTGCTCGACTTCTTCGACCAGCTGAAGTCGCGCACCCGCGGCTACGCCTCGCTCGACTACGAGCTGAACGGACTGAAGCCGGCGAGCCTCGTGAAGCTCGACGTGCTGCTCGCGGGCGACCCGGTCGACGCGCTCTCGATGATCGTCCACAAGGACAAGGCCTACGACATCGGCCGCGCGCTGACCGAGCGCCTGCGCAAGCGGATCCCGCGGCAGCAGTACGACGTGCCGATCCAGGCGGCGGTCGGCTCGCACATCATCGCCCGCGAGACGGTGAAGGCGTATCGCAAGGACGTGATCGCGAAGTGCTACGGCGGCGACATCACGCGCAAGCGCAAGCTCCTGGAGAAGCAGAAGGAAGGCAAGAAGCGGATGAAGCAGGTGGGCCGGATCGAGGTGCCCCAGGAGGCGTTCCTCGCGGTGCTCGAGCTGGAGGAGACGGCGAAGCGGTGACGAGGATCCTGTTCGTGTGCCTGGGCAACATCTGCCGCTCGCCGACCGCGGAGGCGGCGATGAGGCGGCTAGTGCAGGCGCGCGGGCTGCAGGGCTCCGTCGAGGTCGACAGCGCCGGCACGGGCAACTGGCATGTGGGGGAGAGTCCTGACGAGCGGGCGACCGCCACGGCGCGGCGGCGCGGGCTGACGCTCGACGGCAGGGCGAGGCAGGTGAGCGCGGAGGACTTCGAGCGGTTCGACCTGATCCTCGCGATGGACGGATCGAACGCGAACGACCTGCGGCGCCTCGCGCCCGATGAGAAGAGCGCCGGGAAGGTGAGGCTGCTGCGAGAGTTCGAGCCTGACGCGGTCGATGCGAGCGGCCGCTCTGAGGCGGAGGGCGGCGGCGACCTCGACGTGCCCGACCCCTACTTCGGCGGCAGCGATGGGTTCGAGCGCGTGATCGACCTCGTGACGGCGGCGTGCGAAGGGGTGCTCGACTCGCTTGGCCTGCAGGCGGGCACGCGCCGATGAGCCCGCGAGGGACGCGTTGAGCCTTCCGCCGGGGGCTACCGGCGCTGTGCGGGTCGGTGGCGGCGACATCAACGAGGCGTGGCGGGTGAGGCTCGCCGACGGGCGGGACGCGTTCGTGAAGACGCGGCCGGACGCGGTCGCAGGGGAGTACGAGCGCGAGGCGGCGGCGCTGCGCTGGCTCGCGGAGCCGGCTGCGCTGCAGGTGCCGGAAGTGCTCGATGTCGGCGAGGACCACCTCGCGCTGCAGTGGGTCGAGCACGGGAGTTTGAGCGAGGACGGCGCCCAGGAGCTTGGCCGCGGGCTTGCGAGGCTGCACGCCGCGGGCGCTCCCTGCTTCGGCGATCCGGGCCTGAGCATCCCGGGCGGCGAAGCCGCCTCAGCCGGCGCCCGCCGAGATGGACCTGGCCGCGGCGGACCAGCTCCCGGACCCGGTTCCGGCGCGTCCGCGACGATCGGCTCGCTGCGGCTGCCGAACGAGCCCGCCGAGGACTGGCCCTCGTTCTACGCGAGTCGGCGCCTGCTGCCCGCGCTCGCGGCGGCGCGCGGCCGCGGCGCGATCTCGAGCGCGGGCGTGAGCGCGGTCGAGGTGGTCTGCGAGCGGATCGACGAGCTGTGCGGGCCGCCCGAGCCGCTGGCGCGCCTGCACGGAGACCTCTGGACCGGCAACGTACTCGCGGGCGCGGATGGGAGGCCGTGGCTGATCGACCCGACCGCCTACGGCGGCCATCGCGCGG
>JBAIYK010000149.1:0-13470 GCA_037915935.1 Solirubrobacterales bacterium
TCTTCACCCACGAGGTGGCGGAGCCCTGGCGCGCGCGCATCCCCGCGGTCGGGCACGTCGACGGCCGCGCCCGCATCCCGACCGCGACGATCCCGGCGACAACGCCGTCGCGACTGTCGTCGACGACGAGCACCCGCCCGGCGACAGGAGGCTCGCAGCGCTCCAGCGCCTCCAGCAGCGCCAACAGCGAGGGGCGGCCGGTGGTCGGTATCACTACGTCGCAATCGACAACGAGGCTCATGCCGCGAGCAGCCGGTCGTCGCTCTCGGCACGCGCGCGGGCGCTCGACTGCGGCCGGCGCACGACGAACGGGCCGATCGCGAGCATGTCGATCGGCGCCGAGCCGAAGCACTCGAGCGCGTCGCGGGGGTCGTCGACCATCGGCCTGCCCGCGGTGTTCAGGCTCGTGTTCACGACGACGGGCACGCCGGTCAGGCGCTCGAACGCCTCGAGCATCTGCGCGACGAGCGGCTCCTGCTCGCGGCTCACGGTCTGGATGCGGGCGCTGCCGTCGACGTGCACGACGGCGGGGATGCGCGCGCGCCAGGGCTCCGCCACCTCGTGGGTGAAGAGCATGTGCGGGCTTGGCAGCCTGCCCGCGAAGATCTCGCCCGCGCGCTCATCCAGGACCATCGGCGCGACGGGGCGAAACTGCTCGCGGCCCTTCACCTCGTTCAGGCGCTCGGTGTTCTCCGCGTTGCGCGGGTCGGCGAGCAGGCTCCTGTGCCCGAGCGCGCGCGGGCCGAGCTCGCTGCGCCCCTCGAACCAGGCGACGATCTCGTCGCGCGCGAGCGCCTCCGCGACCGTCGTCGCGACGTCCTGCACGCGCTGCGCCGCCACCCCCGCGCTCGCGAGCCAACGCGCGATCTCCTGCTCGCTCCACCCCCGCCCGAGCGCCGCGCTGCCCATCGGCGAAGGGTGCTCGCCGAGCTCGAAGGAGAGCTGCAGGGCGGCGCCGAGCGCGGTGCCGGAGTCGCCGGCCGCGGGCTGCACCCAGATCTCCTCGAAGGGCCCCTCGGCGTGCAGCCTCGCGTTCGCGACGCAGTTGAGCGCGACGCCGCCCGCGAGCGCGAGCCGGCGCTGGCCGGTGCGCTCGTGCAGCCAGCGCGCGAGGTCGAGGATCACCTCCTCGAGCCGGCGCTGGACGCTCGCCGCGAGGTCCGCATGCTCGGGGCGCCACTCCTCGCCGTCGCGCAGCCGCGGCGCGAGCTCGCTCCAGTCGGGCGCGCGGGCGACGAAGCCGCCGTCGTTGGTCGCGTACATGTGTCTCCTCAGCGCCTGCAGGAACACGGGCTTTCCGTAGGAGGCCATCGCCATCACCTTGTACTCGTCGCTCGCGCGCTGGAAGCCGAGGTGGGCGGTCAGCTCCTCGTAGAGCAGGCCGAGCGAGTGCGGCAGCCTCTGCGCGGCGAGCACCTGCAGGCGCCCGTCCCGCACCTGCCCGGCGAGATGCGAGGCGCACTCGCCGCGGCCGTCGAGCACGAGCACGGCGCAGTCGCGCCAGCCCGCCGCGAAGTGGGCGGAGGCGGCGTGGGCGACGTGGTGGGGCACGAAGCGGACCCGCTCGGGGTCGAGATCTGGCAGCGCCGCGCGCAGGAACAGGGGCGCGCGGCGCACGTACAGCGTGCGCAGTCCCTCCCACTTCAAGTCGGTCACCTCGGCGCAGGCGGGCGCGAGATCGGGGTCGTAGGAGTAGCCGACCGCGTGCAGCTGCTGCGGCTCGATGCCCGCGTGCCGAAGGCACCAGCGCGCGGCGCGCGCCGGCAGCTCCCAGGTCGAGAACGCAACCGGCGGCTTGCCGTGCTTGCGGCGGCTGAAGCGCTCCTCCTCCGCCGCCGCGACGATCTCCCCGTCGACCACGAGCGCCGCTGATGGGTCATGGAATGCGGCGTTTACGCCGAGCACGTTCAAGTCGAGGGCTCCTTCGTTGCGGCGGCTGCGAACGGCTCTCGCTCTACCCCCGGCCTGTCGCGACAAACAAGCGGTTCGCGGACGGGGAGGAGCAGCGGTAGGATCGATGCTGGCGCCGAGTTAGCTCAGCCGGTAGAGCACCTCCATGGTAAGGAGGGGGTCGGGGGTTCGAGTCCCCCACTCGGCTTCCGTATAGGCGCCCGAAGGGAGAGCCGTGAACCACTGGGACCTCAGCGCGCTTGCGCTGCAGCCGCGACTGCCGGAGATCCTCTCGTCGAACGACACGGCGCGCGCGATCGCGCTCGACCTCGCGGCGGGCGAGGCGCTCGACGACCACGAGGTCCACGAGCGCGCCTGGATCGTCGTCATCAGCGGCGAGGTCGAGGTCAGCACGTCGGCCGGCAAGCGCGTCAGCGGCGGCCCCGGCCTGCTTGTCGAGCTTGCGCCCGGCGAGCGCCATGAAGTCGCGGCGAGCACCGAGGCGCGGCTGCTCATGCTGCTCACGCCGTGGCCGGGCAGCGGGCACCCGGGCGCGATGACGATCAGAGAGAAGCTCTACGTCCGCCGCCACGCGGCGAAGCGAGCCGGCCCTTGAACGCTCCCTCGGCGGGCGGCTTCCTAGAGCAGCTCAGACTCGAGTCCCCGGTCGTGCAGGCGGGAATGGCCGGGGGCGTCGCAGGCGGGGCGCTCGCCGGTGCGGTCTCCGCCGCCGGCGGCCTCGGGACCGTCGGCATGATGGCCCCGCGCGCGCTCGCAAAGGCCCTCGCAGACGCGCGCCGCCGCGCCCCTCGCAGGCCGGTCGCGGCGAACCTGCTGCTGCCCTTCGTCAGGCAGGCGCACGTGACCGCGTGCCTCGAGGCGGACGTCGCGCTCGTCGTCCTGCACGGCGGCCTCTCTCGCCGCTGGGTGAGCAACATGCGCGAGCGCGGCCTGCTCGTCTTCGTCACCGTCGGCACGCCTGATCAGGCGAGCGCCGCGCTCGCGGCGGGCGCGAGCGGCCTCGTCGTCCAGGGCGGCGAGGCGGGCGGCCACCTCGTCGGCGTGGAGCCGATCAAGCAGGCGCTGCCTCGCGTGCTCGACGTCGCCTGCGACGCGCCGGTGCTCGCTGCCGGCGGCGTCGCAGGCTCAGAGGACGTGAGCGGACTGCTTCGCCTCGGCGCCGCGGCGGCGATCGCGGGCACCCGCTTCCTGCTCACCGAGGAGTCGGCGGCGCACGAGGAGTACAAGCGGCGCGTCGTCAGCGCGCAGCGCACGCTTGCGACGCTGCTCTTCGGGATCGGCTGGCCGCTGCTGCACCGCGTCGTCCCGAACGCCGCGACTGAGCGCTGGTGCAGGCGCGACGAGCTCGGACCGCGCCTCAGCAGGCTCGCCTCCAAGCTCAGCGCGCCGCTCGGGCGTCTCACGCCGATCGGCGCGACGGGACGCCTAGTCGCGCTGCAGCAGGCTGGCCTGCCGCTGTTCAGTCCGGCGCTGCCGCTTCAAGGCATGCCAGCCAGCACCGTCGACTGCTGCGCGCTCTACGCCGGAGAGACCGTCAGGCGCCTGCACGACGTCGTCCCCGCCGCGAGGGCGGTCGAGCTGCTCACGCCCGCATAGAGGCGGCCCAGCTCGTTCACCATCGTCTGATGGCGGATGCGATCCGCTCGGCAGACGCCGCGCTCATCTTGCTCTGCTGACCTTCGAGCCAAGCTCTGAGCCTCGTGCCATGGACGTAGACGCATCGGCCGTGCTCGGCGATGCCCTCGGGGAAATCAGCCCAGAAGACGATGACGGCCTGGACCCATGGGCAATGTCCGGTGCGCTGCTCGATGTCGTGCTTCAGTTGGACCGCGGCGGAGAGCACGTGCGAGCGAATTCGCTTGAGTGGGGCGTGCGCATCAGGGTCGTGCCAGCGAAGCAGGTGGGGAACGCCATCGCGGCGCACGACGATGCCGTTGAGATTCTTCGTCTCAAGTAGGAAGACGCCTGCTTCGCTTACGACGACATGGTCGTAGTTCCCATAGCGGGTCTGGATGTCGTGGACCACATGCAGCAGCCCGGAGCGCTGCAGCGGCTTCAGCGCCTTCGCGGTCTTGCGCTCGCCTTCGGCGCCCTGCAGCCATCGCTCGATGTAGAAAGGCGGCTCCTCGCGCAGCGTGATCCAGGCTCCGAGCGAGATCCCGGACACGGCGCCTGCACACCATGCGAACGCGTGTCCGCCGAGTACGAGCACGATGGCGCCTGTGAGAGCAAGCGGTCCGAAGAAGATCGCGAACAGCCGGCGGTTCTTCGCGCGCCAGCTGCGCAGCCCCCGCTCGTAGCGCCGCTGCGCGTATTCGCCGGCGGCTTTCGCATCGTTGGACCCGACGAGCACGTGGCCTCATCGGTCGTGCTGTGGATTCGGTTTAGCGGACAGCGCGTATGTAGCTGTTCGCGCGTCGCCATGTCGAACCTGCCTGAACAGAGCTGGTTTTTCGCAATGGGTCTCCTTGGAGCGTACTCCAAAGCCGAGATCCAAGACGCGACTACGATGCTTGGCAGAGGCGCTGGATCGGCTGGCCGCAAGCGAGGACTCGGCCAGGCCGTCTATGCGGCAGGACATTTGCGGCGCCATTGAAGACCTGTTCGGATGCTCCGTACCGGCGCCCTGGATCAACTGCTGGCTGACCGAGAGCTCCGAGGCGGCCATCCCGACCTCGTCCGATTGGGCCGGGGGCGATACCGATCGCTGGACGCCGATGCCGATCAGACGATCGGCGCGTAGAACGTGATCAGCAGGGCGACGAACTGCCTCCGCACGGTAGAGCCTACGTAGCCCGCCTCTCGGGATGATGCAGAGCTACCGTCGGAACTATATGCGAACATATGTTCCCATGACATCCTCTCCTCCCAACCATCGCGGCCCGGTGCTCGGGCGCCTCCTTCTGCTCTTCGGAGCGTATGCGCCGGCAGCGGTGATCATCGGCGCAAGGATCGCGCCTTCTCCTGGGGGATGGATGGCAATCGGGCTAGGCATCGTTGGCATAGGGGTTTGGTCGCTATTCCTTGCACGGCTTCCTCATGCTCAACCGCGAGAGATCGAACTAACGGCCGTCGAACCAGCAGACACCGAGGTCACGGCGTACATCGCCTCCTATCTTTTGCCGATCTTGGCGGCTACCTCCGCGACGGCGGGCGATATCGCAGCCTACGTCCTTTGTGGGCTGCTCATCTTGATTGTGGCTTTCGCGGCTGACTTGGGATCGGTCAATCCCATCGTCTATCTATTCCGCCTCCGAGTGATGAGGGCGCAAGTGAATGGCGAACACGTTATCATCCTGACCCACAGAGTTCCTCCTACAGGAACTGGTGTAATAGCTACTCAAGCGCTGGGGGTGGTACTGATGCTGCGGACCAAGGAGCCGGTTTGACTTCTGCGACCAATCAAGTAAGCGTTCTTCTAGCACGCCGTCCCGCCAAGGCCGGCATGACGGCGTTTGGCCACGTTAACGTATCGGCGGCTGGTCGTGCTGGACTTGACCGGATCGTCTCGAACCTGCACGAAGCTATCGCGACCCGGACAGAGGTCGTATTCCACCCCGACGACGAGGCTGCTGACGATGAGGTCTTGACCAGCAAGCTCAAGGGCTTCGATTCGTGGTTCCAAGAAAAGGCAGCATGGAGCCTTGAGCGCACCGCAGCCGAGATACGACGCAAGGGACTTCCTGAAGCTTTGGGGCAGACGGAAATCCGCGACGGTGGATGGAGCTTCTACGCGGTGCGCGTCGTGAAGTCAGGTACAGATGTGATCGCCGTGCGAGCCAAGAGCCCGAGCTGGGGCCTCGGCAGCGAGAACAAGCTTCTAACAGCCTTCATCGGCACGCAGCTCAAGCCGGTGACTGAGCCACTGATCGCATTCGATCACAACGCCGACCTCCTCATTGCAGGACAGAAGGTCTTCGTCCTCAATCCGCGCGGAATCGAGCGACTGTTGGTTGATGCTGAGGCTGTCAAGGCACGTGCTCCTGAAACATCTGTCGTTCAATGCGACCATAGGAGCCGGGCTAAGCGCACAAACTGTAGCGGCCGTCCAGCGGGTATGTTCACATAACGCAAACGTGGCACGTCGGGTCGAACGGCTCATCCGCGATGAAGCACTCGGCAAGGTGACCGCCGCCGAAGTGCGTGCCGCTTTGCCTGATGCGGGTCTCTCTACGACCGACTTCGGCAAGTCTGGGCCACTCAGCGCAATCACAGATACTCACGCTACTATTCTCATCGACATCGCAGCCGATCTCTACTACCAACCGCGATTCGATGCCTCGCCGCGGCGCGTTGCCTCTTATCGAAAGATTTAACAATCAGCGGAGGCGACCTACGACCCACCACCCAATCGCGATCTCGACCAGCCACTCCCGACTCACCATCAAGCCGGTAATGCTCGGGCGCTGGCAGTCGCACAAGCGGCATTGCGGAGCACTGTGTGTCCAAGGCAGTGGATTAACTATGATGTCAGTCACTGAGAGAGGGTGGGAAATTTTGGAAATTGTGGCATCTGCTTCTCAGCAAGAATCTCGCCTCGCTTTATGTCCGTGATGGTTTGCTGAAGTCCACACTCGCCTGAGGGCGAATCAACAGAGACAACTTGCAAGATTCCGATTGGCAACCCGTGTGGCCGCACGGGTTGGCTCGCATGACCCCGATGTCCACGCCGATGCGCCGAGCATGGCTTGATTAGCGACGCTCAGGTCGCTGAGAGTGGGCCTCCTTGGAGCGTACTCCAACCCCGAGATCCAGGCGAGGCTGCGACGTTTGGCGGAGGCGCTGGACAAGCTGGCTGCGAGCAAGGACCCGCCCCAGCCGTCTGTACGGCAGGGCCGCAAGCTGCCCAACGGGCTGGTACCCCGCACCATCCAGAAGGTCCTCGCCGACGCCCCAGGGCCGATGCGGGCCTGCGACATCCACGACGCCGTTGAAGACCTGCTCGGATGCTCCGTGCCGACATCCTCGATCAACTGCTGGCTGACCAAGAGCATCCGAGGCGGTCATCCCGACCTCGTCCGGCTTGGGCGAGGGCGATATCGGCTGTGTAGGCCGCGCTAAAGCGCCGCCGGTCGCCCCATTCTGGCCGCCCCTTCGAGGCCTTGCAGCGCGTAGCGAGCCAAACATCGGGGACCATGCGTAGGCTCCACATCGAGGGTGGACGATGGCACGGACTCCAGAAGCGCTGATCAAACCGGAATTGCTCGCATGGGCACGCCAGTCGGCGGGCTTCAGCTTGGACGCGGCTGCCGCCAAGCTACGAATGTCTGAGGACCGCCTGCGTTCCTGGGAGAGCGGGGACACTCGCCCGACGATTGCCCAGCTTCGCATGGCGGCGAAGGTCTACAGGCGCCCGCTGGCGATCTTCTATCTGCCCAAGCCGCCGGTCGACTTCCAGCCGCTTCGAGACTATCGCCGCGTGCCCGACGCACAACTCGGACAGCTGTCGCCGGCGCTGCTCGCCGTCATTCGTCGATCTCATGCCGTGCGCGAAGCCGCCCTCGAGCTGCGCGACTTTGCCGACGAGCCGGTGAAGCCTGCGCCCAAGCTGGAGGAGGGAACCACCGATCCGGAGCTATTCGGGGCAGCGACCCGTGCGCTGCTTGGTGTGACCCTCGCCCAGCAGTCCGCGTGGCGTGATCCGCGGCGTGCCCTCAATGCATGGATTGATGCGGTTTCGGGTCTCGACGTCCTTGTTCTCCAAGCCCAGTCGGTCCCCGTCCAAGAGATGCGAGGGTTCTCAATCTCAACGGATCGTCTACCCGTAGTCGTGCTCAACGGCGGCGATTTCCCGCGCGCGCGGATCTTCACCTTGCTCCACGAGTTCGCCCACGTGTTGCTCCATGCCGACGGCATATGCGATGCCCTGCCCCGACGTCAGGCACGAGGGCCGACAGATGAGGTCGAGATCTTCTGCAATCAGGTGGCGGCGGCCGCATTGATGCCGCTTGACGCGTTCCGTGCAGAGCCCGCACTTCAGGTCTCCCCTCCCGATAGACGTTGGAGCGAGGAAACAATCGGCAGCCTTTCCGAGAAATACTCCACGAGCCGAGAAGCGATCGTGCGTAGGCTGCACTCCGTCGGCCTCGCGGACTGGGATTTCCTGCAAGACAAGGAGGCCGAGTACCGGGCAGCCTTCACGGCCTACCGTGAAGGGCTGAAGCGCAAGCGACAGGAGGGCGAGCGCTCGGGCGGCCCGAGCTACTACCGCATGAAGGTCCGTGACCTCGGTCGCGGTTTCATCGAGTCGGCACTCGATGCCTACTACCGGCGCGCCATCACCGGATCAGACCTATCCGAGTACTTGGAGATCAAACTCAACAGACTCCCGAAGCTCGAAGCCGAGCTGGTAGCGACCGGCGGAGCCCGAGACTAGATGGTCTACTGCTTCGACACAAGCTCGCTGATCGAGTGCTGGTCCCGCTCCTACCCCCCAGACATCCTTCCTGGTCTCTGGCTCAAGCTCGACAATCTCATCACACAGCAGCAAGTGCTCTGCGCCGACGAGGTGCGTGTAGAGTTGGAAAAACAGGAGGATGAACTTTCCAAGTGGGTCCAAGCACGCCCGCACATGTTCGTACCGCTCGATGATGACATCCAGCGTGCGACGAGCGCCGTCCTCGAACAGCATCCGCTTCTGATGAAGGCCACGAAGAATCGCAATGGGGCAGACCCTTTCGTGATTGCTACAGCTCGCGTCAGGAAATTTACAGTAGTCACCGAGGAGAAGGGCGGAACCGCCACACGACCCAAGATCCCCTCTGTGTGCCAGTCACTTGGCGTGCCGTGCATCAACGTACTCAGCTTCATCCGCGCCCAACGCTGGAGCTTCAAGTAAGGCGCGACCAGCGCCTTTTCCATCTTCGGGCAGACCGATGGGCGTTCCCGGGTGATGAATGGGCCGTGCAGGAATCGAACCTGCAACCTTGGGCTTAAGAGGCCCCTGCTCTGCCAGTTGAGCTAACGGCCCGAGGATGGCCTGCGATAGGCCGGCTCGGCCGCACATTCTATCGGCCTCAGGCGGAGGCACGCGCGCCGGGCAGAGGCGCGCGGCGCGGCCGGGCGCATCGTGCGCCCCTCAGAACACCACCGTCCGCCCCCCGTCCACGATCACCCGATCGTCCAGATGCAGCGCCACCGCCCGCGCGAGCACCGTCCGCTCGATGTCGCGCCCGACCCGCTCGAGCTTGCTCACGCTCTGGCTGTGGCGCACCCTCACGACGTCTTGCTCGATGATCGGGCCGCCGTCGAGCTCGGCCGTCACGTAGTGGGCGGTCGCGCCGATCAGCTTCACGCCGCGGTCGCGCGCGCGCCTGTAGGGGTCGGCGCCGGGGAAGGCGGGCAGGAAGGAGTGGTGGATGTTGATCGCAGGCACGCCGAGCCGTTCGAGGAACTCGCCGCTGAGGATTTGCATGTAGCGGGCGAGCACGATCACGTCGACCTTGCCCTGCAGCAGCTCGAGCATCGCCTGCTCCGCCTGCTGCTTGCGCTCCTTCTGCACGGGCACGTGGTGGTAGGGGACTCCGGCGGGCTCCACCTCGACGCGCAGGTCCTCGTGGTTGGAGAGCACCGCGACGACGTCCGCCTCCAGCTCGCCGCGACGCCAGCGCCAGAGCAGGTCGACGAGGCAGTGGTCGTAGCGGGAGACGAGGATCGCGAGCCGCTGGCGCTCGCCGAAGCAGCGGATCTCGAAGTCCATGTCGAACGGAGCTGCGACCCGCTCGCCGAAGCGACGCTCGAAGTCTGAGCGCCCGGCGGGCAGGCCGTCGAGCACGAACTCGGTGCGCAGGAAGAAGCGCCCGCCGGTCGGGTCGGAGGAGTACTGGTGGGAGGAGACGATGTTCGCGCCCTGCTCGAACAGGAACCCTGAGACCGCGGCAACGATCCCCGGCTGATCGGGGCAGCCGACGAGCAGGCGCGCCGAGTAGGGCGGCGGCTCGGCGTCCTCCGGAGGCAGCGCGCCATGCGGGTAGCTGATCTCCCCTGCGCCTGCCATCGGCTTAGGGCTCACGGCTCCTCGTCGCTATTTCTTCTTCGTCGCAGCCGTCGAGGGCTTCGTCGCCGCGCCCGTGGAGGAGCTCTTCGCGGCCGCCGTCGAGGAGGTGCTCGTCGTGCTCAGGCTCGAGGTCGAGACGTGCGCGGAGCGAATGCGCTTTTCGATCGCCTTCTTGAACTTTTCGAGTTCCGCCTGGGCGAGCGGCCGCTTCGTCTTCGGCAGCAGCGCGAGCATCTTCTTCATCGCGCTGTCGCCGAGCTTGAAGTTCCCCGTCAGGTAGGCGTACTGAGTCAGCTGCGAGTACAGCGAGGCGCTCGGCGGCGACCCGGCGATCTCGATCTGCAGCGCCCTGAGCGCGCTGAGCGGATCGTTCAGGCCGGTGGGGGAGAAGGCGAGGCTCGTCATCAGGCGCGCAAGCTTCACGCTCGGATGACGGCCCGCGAGCTGCAGATAGCGATTCCAGGACTTCGCCGCCTTCGCGAGCTGCTGCTTGCCCTGGGCGGTGTAGGTTTCGGTCGTCGAGGTGTAGTTTTCGCCGCTGCCCGCTTCGCGCAGCTGCGCTTCGGTGAGCGCCGCCCACGCCGCAGGGTCGTTCGGGCTCTTCTTCACCCGCTTCTTCGCCGCGGCGGTCCTCGCCGCGAAGCTCTTGCCTCCGCCGCCGCCTTCCCGGCCCGCGTTTTCGAGGAAGCTGCCGCCGCCGACGCTGCCGACGCCGAGGAAGACGAGGCCGATGAAGAGCAGCACGGCGAGGCCGCTGTAGACGACCTTGACGGTGCGGCGCCTGCCTCGGGCTCTGAGGTCGAAGAGCATCTGCCTTGATTCTACGGGCTCTGCAGCGGCAGTCAGGAGGATCGGCTCGCGCCGCTCATCGGTGCAGGTCTGGGTCGACGTGGTCGAGCATCTCCCGGACGCCCCGGTCGAGCTGCTCTCCGCCCGTCAGCCCCGCCCCGGCGGGCGCCGTCGCGGTCGCGTATTCGGACCCGCCCACCCCGCGCGGCCCGCCCGTCCCGCCTCCCGGGGCCTCGCCACCGCGCTGCGCCTCGGCCTCGCGGCGACGCTCGAGCACGGAGGCGAGCAGCACGCTCGCCTCGTAGAGCAGGTAGAGGGGCAGTGTCTCCAGCACCATCGTCACGACGTCCCCTGGCAGGATCGCCGCGACGAGCGCGCACAGCACGAGCGCGTAGCGCCTGCCCTTGCGCAGCTGCCGCGGGGTGAGGATGCCGGCGCGCGTCACGCCAAGCACGGCGACGGGCACCTGAAAGACGAGGCCCATCGCGATCAGCATCAGGGCGGCGAATTTGTAGTAGGAGCTGCCCTGCACGAGCACGTTGAACTCGCCGCTGTTGAAGTTCTGGAAGAAGCGCACCGAGGCGGGCAGCACGACGTAGTAGCCGAACACGACCCCGGCGATGAACAGGAACGGCACCGCGGTCAGCAGCGGCAGCGCGACCCTCCGCTCGGAGGGGCTGAACGCGGGCAGCACGAAGCCGTAGAGCTCGAACAGCAGCACGGGCAGCGAGAGCAGCAGCGCGAAGTAGAGCGTCACGGTGAGCGTCGCGGTGAACGGTTCGCCGAAGCCGATCGTCGTCGGCTTGTAGCCCTGCGGCCTGCTCGGGATCGCGGCGACGTCCGCCTCGAGGCGCGCCTGCTCGGCGGCGAGCTGCGCCCTCATCGACGCGGGCAGCGGGCTGCCCTGCGCGCTCAGCGTGCCCGCGATCTTCGAGGTGTCCTTCGCGAGCGCGTGAAGGCTGCGCTCGGTCTGCCAGAGGCGCCCCATCGGGCCGTTGCCGGCCTGCACCTGCGCCTTCGTCTGGTGCTCGAGCGGGGCGTTGATCACGTGCAGCAGCGCGCTGTTCTGCCAGAAGCAGAGCCCGAACGCGACCGCGAAGGCGAGCCCGGCGACGATCAGCCGCGTACGCAGCTCGTCGAGGTGATCGACGAGGCTGAGGCGCTCCTCGTGGCCGATGATGCGGATTGCGCTAGCCATGTCGCTGCGGCCCGAGGCGTCGCGAAGGCGTCGCGGCGAGGGCCCGATCCAGGTTATCGCCTCCCCGCGTACTCATACGCAGGCGCGCGAGTACGGATGTCCGCGGCTAAAGCAGCCGCCGCGAGCGGTCGATTACGGGTTCGAGGAACACACGATGCGACCTGACGAGAGCTACAGGATCCGCCACCGCGTCAAGCTGCCCGACGGCAGGGACATCGAGGTCGTCTACCTCGACCGCGGGGTCGAGGCCGACCAGGCCGCCGAGGCCGAGGCGGGCCTGCCGCTGCACGTCTGCTTCCACTGCGCCAGCGAGCTCGTGCACCCGGTGCAGTGGACCGACGAAGGCGACGGCAGCTGGCGGATGCTGCTGCGCTGCCCCGAATGCGAGGCGACCCGCGAGGGCGTCTTCGGTCGGGAGGAGATCGACGCGCTCGAGGACGAGCTCGACCGCGGCATCGGCTCGCTGCTCAGCGACCTGCGGCGCATGACGCACACGAACATGAGCGAGGAGATCGAATTCTTCGTGCGCGCCCTGCAGGCCGACGTGATCGTGCCCTCGGACTTCTGAGCGCGGCGGTCAGCTGAAGCGCTCGACGACCGCGTCGGCGACGAGGTCGAGCAGCGCCGAGCGGCCGTCAGGAAGGCATTGCGGCAGCGCCTGCTTCGCGCCGGCGACGATCGCGAACGCGCGCCGGCGGGCCTCCTGCAAGGCGCCGGTCGCGGCGATCCGCTCGCAGAGCGCCTCCGCCTCGATCGCGCCGCGCAGCTTCGAGAGGTCGTCGTGCGCGAGGCGGTCGTCCCGTTCGCGCGCGAGGATCAGCGGCAGCGTCACCGTGCCGTCGAGCAGGTCGGCGCCGCGCGGCTTGCCCGTGTGCTCGACCGGCCCGGAGACGTCGAGCACGTCGTCGAGCAGCTGGAAGGCGAGCCCGATCCGGCGCGCGAACGCGCCGAGCGCGTCGGCGAGCGCCGCCGAGCCCTGCGCCGCGAGCAGCGCGCCGAGGCGGCAGGCGGCCTCGAACAGCGCCGCGGTCTTCAGCTCGCAGCGCAGCATGTAGCGGCTGACGGGCACCTGCGCCGCGTAGGCGTCCTCGCGCTGGAGCAGCTCGCCGCGCGCGAGCGCGGAGCTCGCGTCCGAGAGCGCCCGCAGCTGCAGCACGTCGTCGTTGCGGGCGAGCTCTGCGAACGCGCGCGAGAAGAGCAGGTCGCCGGTCGCGATCGCGACCCTGCGGCCGGCGGTCTCGACGACGGTCGGGGCGCCGCGCCGCAGCTGCGCGCCGTCTATCACGTCGTCGTGGACGAGCGTCGCGGAGTGCACGAGCTCGACCGCGGCGGCGGCGCGCGTCAGCGCCTCCTCGCCCGCGGGCGTGCGCGGCGGCCCGCCCGCCGATTCGGCGGCGAGCACGACGAGCAGCGGCCTCAGGCGCTTGCCGCCGGCGGCGATCGTCGCCGCGGCGTGCACGCTCAGCGGCGCGCCCGCCTCGGCCGTCACCCGCTGCAGGTGGCGCTCGATCGCCGCCATCCGCTGCCGCAGCGCCTCCCCGCCCCGGCGCAGGATTGCGCCCACGCCGTCGGCGGG